>NZ_JACGVM010000019.1:0-83623 GCF_014077195.1 Colwellia sp. BRX9-1 | reverse complement strand
CATTGCTGCCCTCAGCAAAGCTAAGGGAAGGTCGTCTGCTGCGCAGACGACCAATAAAAAAGCGGTTATCTACCGAAGTAAATAACCGCTTGTAAGCTATATCTGTAAGTTATCTGTAAGTTATCTGTAAGCGTTAGCTACAGCTTCGGATGTATCGCGTAAGTCATCATCTTGGTATGAAATATATCGCATTGTGACACCTACAGAGCCATGGTGAAGTAACTTGGAGGTTGTTAGTACGTCGCTATTTTTTGCTGCAACAGATCCGAAAACCCGCCTCAGGTCATGGTTTCTTAGGTCACTGATGTCATGTCCTAGCTCAAGCATCCGCGCCTGTACTCGTGCCCAACAGCCGCGTGGGTAATGGATAGGTGAGCCAAACTTACGATTAGATGGGAAAAGCCACTCGTTTGTGGTTTCTGCTATACGGCGATTAACTATCTCTATTGCAAACGAATTGAGTATTAACGTTTGCTTTTTACCAGATTTGGTATGAGGTAAGATAATGGTGCCATTTTCAATATTAACCTCTGATACTCGTATACGTTTTATCTCACCAATACGGCCACCAGCAGTAGCGCACAGCATAAGAACGTCTTGCTGAACTTTATTTTTATCTTGCAAACAACAAGCAATAAAAGGTTTTAATTGCTCAGGTCTCATGGTTTGAGTGCGTGTATTATCTCTATTAAATTGCTTCCAATTTCTAAAAACATTAACAGGGTGAGCACCAGAATCAACAGCAAAGCGACCTATTTTACGTGCTATAGCGCTTAATCTATCAACTGAAGAGTGACTTAATCTCTCAAGTTTTTCTTCAATAAACTGATTTATTAGCGGCTGTGTTATTCGGTCGAATTCTAAGTGCCCAAAATAAGGTCTTATATGCTTCTCTAACTTTGATAGCTCAGGCTTAATGTTCTTCTTGTTAATGCGTGCATCAGTTAAGAATGGACCATCAATAATATCATTAATTGTTTCAAAATCAGCGCCAAAACCGTCTTCATTACGAAGCAGTTGCTTCAATGCTTTTTTTCGAATATCACTAACTAAGTGCAATAAAGCATTACCCATTTTTTTAGTTTTAACCTTGCCTGTATTCTTTTGTGAATAGCGTAAGTAATAGGTTTTACTTCGTTTACCTATACGACAAAGCAATCCTGGAACTTCCGTATCTTTTAATAAAACTTCTTTATCAATAAACTCTCGCTTATTGATCAGCGTATTTGAAAACTTAACAACCTCGTACATATTTTATACTACCTTTAGTGGATACCTAAAGGTCATGCATGAAATTCAGTGAAAAAAATGATAAGTTGTGTTTCATCAAGTGGTTATGAGTTAGCTTATTAATGAAAACAATTCCTATCGGTAAAGCTTTTAGTGCAATGTTATGGGTGATAGAAAAAGAGCAATCAATTCCAGAAAATGAAATGATTGGTGGTTGGAATTTTTATGATCATAAAGCGCCACTAAAGCCAATTAACTACTCAGCGTTGGTAAATACGTTAGGGCATGATTATTTTGACGGCTCTCTATACCAAGGTATATCTGAGTCAATTAACTTAACAAATGCCGTCGATGGAGGAATGCTTTTAACACCTGATAATCAGCTTGTATGTCAAAGTAAAAGTGAGTCATTAGGCGAAGGCGTAGAAGCTTGGTTTAGTTACGAAGTTGAAAGCCAAATATCTCGGTTAGCTCACACGGATATCTATCCAAAAGATGAGACATTCAAACCAGAGAAAATAACGAAATCAGCATCATCAGCAGATGAAATATCAAAAGAAGATCTAGAGCTTCTTAAATACTTATCGTCACCAGAAGCTAGTAAAAAACTCGCAGAAATGGAACAACTTCGACAAGCTAAGATGCAGCAAGGGGGTATTCCGAATATAATTGTGTCGCCACATGATAAATTAGTGGCTAAAACCCACTATAAGTTATTAGATTTATTACAGTCAGGAAAATTCTCAGCTTACTATTACCCTGCGATTATCAAATTTAAAGATGAATTAAAGTTAAAAGATAAACCAACTCAACTTCCACAAGTTATTAGCAAAGCGCATTGGCAAAGAAATCTGTTGCCGCACTACGATTACAATGCCATTCATTTTGGTGATTCACATAAATTATATTTTTCAAGACATGTCATGTCCGAAGGTTTTACAGGCGAAGATGAAATATCACCTTATCATCAGTTCTGGTTAGCTAATGTTCAAATTGAAGCTGAAAGCTTTGACGAATTCATTATGCCTTTGATTTACCGTCAGTTTCCACTTCCTAAAACAGCAGGGTTAAATAGAACAGGTAATAAATATATTATTAACTTTGGTGAAGATAAAAATGTTGAAGTAAAACAAAGCAAAGGTCTAAATTTGCTAAGAATGCTAATACGTCATACAAATTCAAATCCACAAAATCAAACAGCTGTACCATCTATTTTACTACAATCTCTGCTGTCAAAAGAAGAGGATGAAGGCGAACTTTCTAGGTTTGTAAATGACGAACCTAATTATGATGATCAGTCAGCCCCAGTAATAAAAAACAGTAAAAATGCAAAGAAAGATATTCGGATTAGTATTAGCACAATTAGAAAACAGATTAAAAAGTACTGGGATTCTGAATATTTAGATATAGCGCAATTAAATGGGCTAGAGAAAGACATTACTCGTAATGCGTTTAATATTAGTGCTCTGACACAAGACAGTAACTACGCAGATAATATTAAGCATATTCTAAATGCTGAAGAATCGGCTGAATATTCAAAAGACGATTTATTAAATACGATCTTCCCATCTGATTTGGTCGGAAGCGCTAGTAGTGATGATAACAATGAAAATAAAGAACTAACAAACGGTATGTGGAATACCATGAAGGCGGGGATGAAATTAATTAAACATAAATGTCCGTATTTATATTTTCACTTGTATGGCTCTGGTACATCAGATAAAAATGGCGGCTTCAAAGGCGCATTAAAAATGGATGGTAATGGTTTTATTTATCAACCAAGCAATAGAATCGTTTGGGATCTAAAAGAACGTTAAGTATGAACAAATAAAAAAACACTGTCATATGTGTATACCCATATACCCTTGCGATGGTTTTTTAAATGAATAAGCAAACAGTAGGGGGTATCTTCGTAGCTATCTGTCACATGCTATGGATAAAGTGACTAAAGTTTACTTTTTAAAACGCACATTTTAACTATCTTTTTGTTAGCTATAATTTGTACCCAGGAGCAAAATCCATGGATTTAATGTCGGTTAGTTCATGACGATTCATAAGCTGAAGGTTAAACATTTTACAATCGAGTAACGCATCTTTTGAGCTATCCACTCGCATCTTAGATAATGTGAACCCAGCCAAAACTTTATTAGTTGTTATATTGATTACTGGCTTATCAACTAATCCTAAGTCTAATCGTAGTGCATCAGGATGTGGGTGCTTTGTATGGGGAGCAATTGTTAAAGTAATATTACTATTCCATTCCTCATCTTTATCATTGGAAACGTATGTAGCATCAATTGATTCTGCGCGAGTAAATCGGCATAGCTTATAAGTGCGGTACTCTTTTTTCACAATGTTAACGCCACGCACATACCAAACACCACCAGCCTCAAAAAATGAATTAGGTGAAAATATTCTCTGACTTCCTTCGGTAGATGAAGAGGCGTAATCGACATCAACACAGTGCTTTAAGTGAAATGCTCTGGTTAATTCAGCTACAACATCAGCTGTTGGAAAAGTAGCACCTTTCACATAAACATGACTCTGATCTATATTTAATACTTTTCTTAATACAACATTACCCTTGAGTACTAAGTCTAAGGCATCAGCTATGTTATGTTCAAATGCAGGTGAAAAGTCAGGTGTAATTGAATACCTTGTTTTACTTACATCATAGGCAATATTGTCAGGATATTTACTTCGATAACTAGCAAAAGCTCTAGTAGCTGAAGCTGGCGCAATACCAAGTATATTAGTGAGATCATTTCTACCTAAGTAACCTCGGTACATTAACAGTAAGTCGATAAATACCATACTTTCTAATTTCAAAATAATACCATTCCATAATTGATTAACCTAATAACTTTATCATGTATTAATTAACAAGTACTAATCAATTGATTAGTACTGTATCATTTTATTATTGAAATTTAGTAAGGAATTGAAGTGATAGTTAATAAAAGAAACATGGATCAAGTATTTATACCTGAAGAAGATAGGGTCTGTGATGCTGAGGAGTTTCTAAGTTGGGATGAAAAACCACTGTTTGAGTTGAGACGTCAGTTAAGACCAAAGACAGCAGAAAGAACACTCTTGTGTCCTATTTGTTTTCAACCATTAATTATTGCAGGGACTAAAAAGCAAAAAATACATTTTAGACATTTTCAAGATTCTGAAATATGTCCAATAAAAACAGGCTGTAAACTTACCGCTGAGCAAATTTTAGCAATGAAGTTTAATGGTCAAAAAGAAGGGCTGGCTCACAAAACTAATAAAATTTTCATTCATGACACCTTAAAGAAAGACATCTCATTTGAAGATGTCAAAATGGAAAAAACATTTAGGGAAGAAAATACTAAGGGGGTAGCTAAAGAGTGGCGTAGACCAGATGTAAGCGCCTTTTATACTACTAATAAAGTCAAAATAGTATTTGAACTGCAAGTTTCAACGACATTTATTGATGTCATCATTGATAGAGAAAAATTTTATAAAGAAAGGGATGCCTATATTGCATGGGTATTCTTAAATTTTGAAGGAAAGCGTTTTACGGAATTAGATATAGCATATGCAAATAAAAGCAATGCTCTGGTTCTAGATGATGAATGTAAAGCTCTATGTCAGCAGCACAATGAGTTGTATTTTAGATGTTATTACAGGAAACCTTATATTGTGGACGGGGCTTTGATTATTGAACACGAGTGGGAAAGCACACTAGTATCAATTAAAGAACTTACTTTTGATGATGTGAACCTCAAGCTTTTTTATTTCGATACAGATAAAGCTGAACTTGAATTGTTAGATGAAATTGGTCGAAAAAAAGAAATAATTCATCAAGAACAAGAAGAGCGAAAAAGAAAGGCTGAGGAAGAGAGGAATAAGCCTTTATTTGGTTATAAAAGAAGTCAACCATCATCAAATGGGTTAACAGGTACTTATTCAAAATATAAACGGAAAGCTACAGATAGAATTATTAACCAAACCCAAGTTAATATTAAAAAAACAACAGTGCTTTGCCCTAATTGTCATGAATACACCAATCTGAATAAGATAGGAAATCTTTTAGTTTGTAAAAAATGTAGTCAAATTGTTGATGTATAATCTTATAATCACGAACAAAGAAGAATACTCTTATTTTCATGATTTTAATAACAATTCCAAACACTGTTAATCAATAATTATAGTACTCATTAAAATTACCTTATCTTTAGTAAGTCGAGACACTATTATTGTTAAAAGCAAAGGCTTAGAGTAATATAGGGAAACTCTTTAGCTTCGGACAAAATTTGTCTAGTCGGGTGATTAGCCAGACTCTAATTTATTGAACGGGTTTATATGCGATATACATGCATCCTAAACTCGTACCTCCTTTAGGATGCATGCATACCGCATTCTTTAAGTAAAGAGTGAAAGCCCAAGAGGGTAACTCTTGGGCTTTTTTTAACTAAGGAAAATAATGGGTGTTATAGATAAACTAGCAAATAAATTAAATTTTACTAAAAAAGATGTAGCATTTTTCTTATTTGACGCGCCTAAAAAATACAAAGTTTATAATATACCCAAACGCAGTTTCGGGCATCGTGTTATTGCTCAACCTTCAAAAGAGTTAAAGGAATACCAGCGTACTTTTCTAGAATTATATCAATTTCCTCATCATGCTAACTCAATGGCGTATTCGTCAGGAAAGAGCATAAAAGACAATGCAGAGGTCCATCGGAAGCAGCGTTATCTGTTAAAAATGGATTTGGAAAATTTTTTCAACTCTATTACACCAGAAGTATTTTGGAACGCATGGGGTAAGTTTAAAGCTTTGCCTGATGATAACGATAAAGAGTGGATTGAAAGGCTACTCTTTTGGCAGCCAAGATCCACAAGAAGTAATGACCTAAAACTAAGTGTGGGTGCTCCCAGTTCACCTTCGATATCAAATTTTTGTATGTACCTTTTTGATGAGGTAGTTACTGAACATTGCCAGAAAGAGTCTGTTTATTATACTAGATATGCAGACGATTTAACTTTTTCTACAAACAAAAAAGATATTTTATCTTCGATACCTTCAGTAATCAAAACTAAATTAAAAGAGTGTTTCGATCATAGATTAGTTATTAATCAACGTAAAACAAAGTTCTCGTCCAAGGCACATAACAGGCATGTTACGGGTATCACTATTTCTAATGATGAAAAACTTTCATTAGGAAGAGAGCGTAAACGTTATATAAAACACCTAGTTCATCAATTCCAACTTAATAAGCTAGATCAAAAGGATATTAGGCATCTACAAGGATTGATAGCTTTCGCAAGACATATCGAACCTATGTTTATATCGTCACTTACAAAAAAATATTCAGAGACTCTAATACAAAGAATTATCGAGGCACATAATGAGTGATACCAATAACAATGATACGTTAAGCGATAATAAAGAAAAATTAGAAGCTATTAGACGCAAATTTTTCAAAAAATTGGCAGCTAATGCTCATAGTGGCGATATCACGTCAAAGTTCCAGCTTTATCAATCCGATAGAAAAGGTGAAGATACTGGACTCGAAGCTGTTTTAATTGAAAAGTATTTTCAAAATTGTGTCGAATACCTCTCTAGCGTTAAGAATATTAACGGAATTGAAACCCCTGTTAATAAATTACACATAAAGTCTTTGAATCTAATTGATTTTCGCAAGTTTTCTAATTTGAAAATGACTTTTGATGAACAATTGACAGTCTATATTGGTAGTAATGGCGCAGGAAAAACGTCAATAGCATATAGTATTGCAAAAACTTTAAGTTGGTTAAGTGCTGGATTAGAAAAAGAAGGTAAACATGGTAAACCTTTAACAAAATACGATCCAAATATAAATTGTGACCATCGAGCAGAGGTTCACTCTAAAATATCTTTGGGTAAATCTATTATAAGAGATACTTCCTTATTCCGTTATGTAAAAGGAGTTTCTGACGGCGTAGAGACGAGCTATTTAGAAGAGTTAAGGGAACTATCAGATTTATATAGAGTAATAAATGATTCTCAAAAGAAGTTAAAAAAAGAAGAAATTAATTTACCATTATTTGCTTTTTATTCCGTAGAACGCTCGCATTTAAAATCTAATAAATCTTTTAATATTGAAAAACTATCGAATATAGATTCAAACTCACGTTTTGATGCTTATGAAGGAGCACTTGATGGGGCTGGTAATTTTGGTGACTTTTTAGAATGGTTTTTAATATTAAACAATTTAGCAAACCCGGCTAAAAGCAAAGAACTAAAAGAATTAGAAGAGCAAATTGCCTCATTTGAAAAAAACGTAAATACAGACGACCCAGTTCTCAAGAAAATGCTAGACGATAAGAAAAAAGAGCATAAATCAATTATCGAATTAAGTGATAATAGCCAGTTTTTTGAAAAGCAATTAGCTATTGTTAAAAAAGCTATTGTCGACATTACTCCTAGCGTATCTGATATATTCGTAGATAGGAGTTCAGGCCGTGCTGAGCTAAAAGTAAATAATGATAAAGTACCAATAAATATCTATCAAGCTTCTCAAGGGCAACAAATTTTAGTAGCACTGGCGGCCGATTTATCTCGTAGGCTTGTAATGCTGAATCCTGATAGTGAAACACCTTTATCAGGACAAGGAATCGTAGTTATCGATGAGATAGAATTACATCTACACCCACAATGGCAGCAAACGATCATCCAAAGCTTGTTAGATACATTTCCTAATATTCAATTTATTATCACTACTCATAGTCCTCAAGTACTATCAACGGTAGATAAAAGTCAAATCCGTAAATTCGATATAAGCGAACATGGTGAAGACGTTATAACTACACCGAAGTTTCAAACTAAAGGAGTTAATAGCTTAGATATTCTATCCCAAATAATGAATACAAGCGCCATACCTAATGTTGTAGAAGCCGACTGGGTAAATGATTTCTCAAGTCTTTTGATGGATAAAAAGAAAACTGAAGCTAATAAGGTTTTAGAACTTATACTCGAACATTTCGGCAAAGATCATCCTGTTGTAAATGATTGTCTTAATCAAATTAAAATAGCTGAAATGAAAGAACGTTTAACTGTTTCAAAAGGATCAAAAGGGTAATGAAAAAGTTAGATAGGAATATAGCGCAACAACCAGCGTGTCTATCCAATTTTACATCCCCTCCTGATACTTGGGATAATGTGGTATTGCGCGATAAATGGGGTATTTGGAGTGAACTATATAAAATTCAAGATCGTTTCTGTGTATATTGTGAGTCACCAGCAGAACAAGGTGCAGGAAAAGGACATATAGAGCATTTTTTTCATAAAGGATGTGCAGCTTATTCCCACTTAACATTTTCATGGCCAAATTTATTTGGTTGCTGTGATTCGAATGAACATTGTGGGCATTATAAAGATCAAGATTTGCCTGGTGGTATTCCAAGAGATTACGATCCTAGCTTGGTATTAAAACCAGATGAAGATGAACCAGACGACTATCTTAAGTTTCTATCTACAGGAACTATTGAAGAGAAAAGTGGGTTGAATTGTGAACAGAAAGCTAGGGCAACTGAAACTATTACTGCTTTAAATTTAAAAGCTGTAAAACTTGTTACTTCAAGACGAAGTCAGATAAAACTTTTTGAAAATAGAGTGCTTGCTCTTTTTGAACTAGTTGATCAGCTCGGTTTGACTCAAGAAGAGTTTGAAGCTCAATTTCTAGAGATTGAAATCGAATCTCAATCAGAAGCCCATAGGACTGCTATTAGACAAGCTATTTTCTAATCTCTGCTCTTTTAGTCTTCATAAATAGTATTTGTAACTAAAGGTAAAAGTAAATAAAATCAGTAAGTAACGGTTTTGGGGATAACCTAAGTCGAAGGATTTACAACCTGTCAGCGAAAAGATTAAGTAAATGACATCACCTCATATTGTCTGGCCAAATTAACTATGTCACTACAATAAAATAGATCAGTTAACCGTAATTGATTTATATAAATACAAAGCTGCTTTTGATAATTTAAGTAATATAGTTGAAGATATTATTAAGTCTCCTAATAAAGCACACTGGAAATTCTATTGGGGGCATGTGGATAATTTTGATAATCAACAAAATGAAATGTCGAAGTGGTCGATTGAAAAAAAGGTTATCAGGCTAATAGAAAAGTATGAATATCATAAAAGTAATTAGGCAGACTAAAGGAAAACAACTTTATACCGACTTTACACGTTGATTAATGCTATTTTAGGCTGGTATTCGGTACATCAAATCGAGATGTAATTATTAAATCAAGTAAAATCAGTAAGTAAACTTTTCATGATTAAATTAACACGAAGAATTTAAAATCCCTCGCTCATAGAGTGTGACGGTTCAAGTCCGTCTCCGGGTACCACCTTTTTTTCTGTACTTCCTAGTTAGTTAAAATCCTCTCCATTATTGCAAGTCATTATCTACATCGTTTAGATTTTTTCTCTTGAATAAAAATCTCGTCACTTTACTTGAACATAGAGTGTGACGGTTCAAGTCCGTCTCCGGGTACCACCTTTTTTCTGAACTTCCTAGTTAGTTAAAATCCTCCCCATTATTGCAAGTCATCATCTACATCGTTTAGATTTTTTCTCTTGAATAAAAATCTCGTCACTTTACTTGAACATAGAGTGTGACGGTTCAAGTCCGTCTCCGGGTACCACCTTTTTTTCTGTACTTCCTAGTTAGTTAAAATCCTCCCCATTATTATAAGTCATCATCTATATGGTTTAGATTTTTTCTCTTGAATAAAAATCTCGTCACTTTACTTGAACATAGAGTGTGACACCTCAAGTCTGTCTCCGGATACCAACCTTTCACTCGACAATACTCACTTAACTCAACTTCCAATAGTGTGGCTTTTTCCAATACAATTGAAAACTTTTCCTCACTTGACCACTTATCTGATGAACTCACTTTTGACACATTTAAACCCGAGGTATTAAATTGCTTTTGCCAACTATACAGGGTTGAGATGTTAATGCTTTCTTGCACTGCAAACTGCAAACTGCAAACTGCTAACGGACAAGGCATTTTGACTGGGCTTAGTTAATTGGAGTAATTAATCCGTTTGGTATTAAACAGCGTCTTGTTATGGAATGCCAAAACTTACTAAGTTCGACAGCGAACAGACATTGCATATATATTCATTGATAATTAGACATTGGACGATGCACCTAATTCACTATCATCAAAGAATATAGACGCAGTGAAGTAATATTTCAGTAATGTGTATTTGAATGTGATCGTTGGATGTTTATAACAACAACCACAATTCATGGAGTAGATAATAATGTTAAACGAAGGCTATCACGAACCAACAAGTGAACTAACAGTTGATGCTTTTAACAATGAAAAATTAAAAGTAATTCTTGTACATAATCGAGATGAAGAAAAAGAGCATGCCGCAATGCTCCAAGAATTGATCAGAAGGCAAGATCCAACCTTTGATAAAAAATTAAAAGATTACCTCTTTACAGATAAGACAATAACTCAGAATAACAGGGAGATTGGCAGCGCGTAGATGTTTAAAAAAGAGACTGATAATTAAAAATAGGTGATTAACCTAGTATTTAAAATATATACGGTTCTCTTCAAGTGCTATCAGCACTCAAACAACTACCCATTGAGTTCTTCTAATAGTGACCAATTCTAGTATTGTAATCGGTTAGGCTATCTCCGAAAAAACATTGGAGAACTAGTCGTTAAAGTAAATCTAAATATCAATTGTTCTAATGTTAATGTTCGCAAGCCTATCAGCTGAGTTGTCAGATCGGCATATTAATATCTTCATATCTAACCCTGTTTAACTATTTTATTTGAAGGAGAAATACCTCATGTTACGAACTATTAAAAATCTAGAAGGCTACACTATCCAAGCGACAGATGGCAACATTGGTCATGTCACAGATTTTTATTTCGATGACAAAACTTGGTGCGCTCGCTATCTGGTTGTTGACACAGGCACTTGGCTTTCGAGTAGAGAAGTCCTTATATCACCTATCTCGATAGGCATAGCGAACTGGGCGGACAAGCTCCTACCGGTTTCGATCACAAAAGACCAAGTAGAGAACAGCCCTGACATCAATACCCAAAAGCCAGTCTCTCGACAGCAAGAGATCCAGTTATTTGAGTACTACGGCTATCCATATTATTGGGGAGGTTATGGGATGTGGGGCGAGGGTATGTATCCGAGTATGATGTTAACTAGACACGATGGCTTTATTTTGCCACCCCATGACGAAGATCCAGAAGCGACGAAGGCTTCTAGAGCTGAACAGCACCAAGATGATGATATTCATCTTCGTAGTTGTCAAGCGATAATCAACTACCACATTCATGCTACCGATGGTGACATCGGCCACATAGAGGGCCTGCTTATCGATGAAGATACTTGGGCCATTCGATACATGATAGTGAATACAAGTAACTGGTGGCTAGGTCATCAAGTGCTCATTCCTCCACATTGGATTGAGGATGTTAGCTGGGTGGATGCTAAGGCGTCTGTCAATCTGACACGACAGGATGTGAAGGATGCTCCGGCGTATAACGAAGCAATGCAAGTGGATCGTAAGGCGGAAATGTATATCTACAATCATTATGGCCGTCTCGGTTATTGGGTGGATGATGAGAGAAATGACACCCAAAAACCACAGTTATAGTAGCGCGGTAGAAGCGACTGACAATAATATTAGAGGTGTTAAATGGTATCAGAATCTATGTCTAAATCCACAGAATCAGCCACAAAAACGAAAAGTGTTGCTGTTTTTGGTGGCGGAATTTCTGGACTGACGGTAGCGCATGAATTTTCAAAGCTTGGCTATAATGTCAAGGTGTTTGAGGCGAATTCTGATGCTGGTGGCTTTTTTAGAAGTGCCAGAAGGAAAGAAGATGAAGGCATGCCTTCTGAATACTCTTGGCATGGAATGGGTCCTTGGTATAACAATTTTTTCGAACTCATCAAGGAAATCCCCTTTGATGAGTGCTCCAGTCTCTATGAAAATATCCTTTCACGGCCAGTAGTATTCGGATTGGCGCCAAACTCAGGAACGGCTCATTTTGGCGATTCTAATCCCAACAATGTCGATGTGGAAAACCTTTTTAGTATGACGACCAAAGAAAAATGGCTGTGGGGTTGGCTTATACTAAAGGCCTGGTGCTCAAATAACCGCAGTAGCCATAAATACAGTACTATCAATGCTAAAGAAGCTTGGCGGCCCTATTTATCTGCTTCGACACTTAACACGTGGAGCTCCACCTTTGGCCCTTGGGTGGGCTCTGATTGGTGTAATGTTTCTTTCCATCATGTCGCTCATTTTTTCCGTAAGCAATTGGTCACTAAATATTCGTATCGTCATTCAGGAGATAGTGAAGGTGGACCGTGGGATCACACGGCGCGCACAGGATGGTTACTTTTGAACGGGCCCAGCAGTGAGGTTTGGTTTGATAAGTGGATCAATCACCTAATGCAAAACCAGGTTGAGTTCTTCTGGCAGACTCCACTTCATCGTTTGAGTTTTGAAGAAGACAAGATTACAGCAGCAGAATTAGTCAATGGTGAAACCGTTCAGGCCGATATCTATGTGCTTGCACTGAATCCCTTTAGTGCGGCAGATATATTGGCGCGAACCCCTCTACTTGAAGATAAACCGGAACTTAATCTTTTTCAATCCTTAGTAAAGCAGGGGCCTCACACTCAGGTATCATTTAGAATCGGCTTCAAAGAAAAAATGCTTTGGCCTCGAAAAAGATGCGCACTTGTTATTTCAGATTCCGCCTTTAACCTGACTCTTTTTTCTCAGGAACAAGCTTGGGGACAGCTTAGTGCTCTAGGGGAAGATATTAAATCACTGTGGACAGTCACGGCTTGCGTATCAAAGGTTCCAGGTCCAGTACATGGTCTTTGTTTGGAACAATGCACTGAAGAACAATTCCTTGATGAAGTGTTATTTCAATTAAAACAGAGTCATGCCTTGGAAGATTTGGTGAAAAAAGCAAACGGCGGTAAAAGTTGGACAGATTTTTCCATTGTAAAGATCAAAGTTTGGCATGAGTGGGAATTTTCTTCTGAAGGAATAAAATCGTCTCAACCAAAATGGGTGAACTCGACAAATACCCAGCAATATATGCCGAAGCAAAAGACCACAATATCTAACCTTGTTCTTGCTGGTGCTCACACCAAAACGACGGCAGATGTTTGGAGCATCGAGGCAGCGGTCGAGAGTGGAAAGCTAGCGGTAAAGGTTTTTGAGCCACAAGTAAAAGTCACATCACAGTCGAACCTACTCGTGCTAAAAGTCCTTGGGAAAATTGATGACTTTCTTTATTACTGCAAACTTCCTAACGTGTTGGATGTTGGTTTGATATTAATTGTAATGTTATCGGTTAGCGCAATCGCCTTTGAGATTGCCAAATAAAGAGTTACGTCTGCAAAGAATAAATATCGGAAGGCCTATGAATGACCATGTATATAAAACATCCCATTATAGTCTGACATTAGTTAGTGCAACCGCGCTTGGTATTTTGGCATTTACAAAACCTAAAAAAGGTGCTGAAAAAACGACGCCCAAGCAGCTACTAACAGTATTGATTCTATGCTGAATTTTCAAACATTTCCTATCTGGCTAAACATAATATTATTTTTATTAGCCGGAGTAACAGTATGGATTTCTGGAACACGCTTAACTGCGTATGCAGACATCATCTCTGATCGTAAAAATTGGGATAAAGCGAGTATGGGATTTATATTTCTAGCCCTTGCAACACAACTCCCAGAAATAGTCACTAACACTGCAGGTGCTTTGCATGGTAACGGGGAACTTGTTTTAAATGCTATGTTTGGCGGTATGACGATGCAGACTGCTGTACTTGCTATCGCCGATATATTCATTATTGGCACGGCAACGTTGAGTGTTGCGGCTCAAAAGTCCATCAACTTACTTCAGGGGGTCGTATTGATCTTGCTGCTATCTTTGGTTTTAGTAGCAACGATGCTGGGTGATACTGTTGTGTTTGGGCATATAGGAGCAAGCCCTATTTTATTAGCTATTTTATACATACTAGCAATCTTTATATTTTTAGACTACGGCAAGAATAATAGTTGGAATGTTGCAAATTTCCATGAAGATATAAAACAAAAAGCAAACCCAAAGGATAAACGAGCTAAAAACTCACATGCTACAAAAAAACTCTATTTATATAGTGGTTTTGCCAGTTTAGCGATTCTTGTTTCAGGTGTCGTACTCGTGCAAATAGCGGAAGCTATCGCCACACAATCAGGGTTAGGCTCAAGCTTTATCGGTGTAACCTTACTCGCAAGCAGTACCTCTTTACCTGAACTTAGTGCGAGTATTGCTGCAGTACGTCTGGGTGCTCAGAGCATGGCCATATCCAATATCTTTGGCAGTAATCTTATTATGATATTTTTACTTTTACCTGCAGATATGTTTTACCTCAATGGCGCCATACTCAATAGCGTGAACGACTCTGCAAAATTTGCGCTTGTCTCAGGCATCGTTGTCACGGCTATTTATGTTATTGGACTTATTGTAAGAAAATCTCAAACCTTTCTCCGAATGGGCATGGACTCCATAGCCGTTTTGATTATTTATCTCATCACGCTCTACATACTTTACACACTAAGAGGCGTATAAATGTCAGAAACAAAACTCAATCGTTCCATATCACTGCCCATGCTGATCCTTTATGGACTAGGCACTATGATCGGTGGAGGTTTTTTTGCCTTGCTTGGAGAGATCGCTGATGAAGCTGGACTCTTTATGCCGTTGGCTTTTTTACTTTCAGGGGGATTGGCATTTATTAGTGCCACCTCTTTTGCTGAGTTATCATCACGGTTTCCTTTTAGTGCAGGAGAAGCGCGCTACACTCAGGAAGGATTTTCAAGTAAAAATTTCTCAACGCTTGTTGGTTGGCTGGTTATCTTAACAGGGATTGTTTCAGCTGCCACTATAACCGTTGCTACGGCTGGTTTTATACAAGACTTTATCGCTGTATCGCAAACACTTACGATACTTTTTTTAGTGCTTGGTATGGGAATTATTGCAGGATGGGGGATTGGAAAGTCCGTCGCTTTTGTTGCCGTTATAAGTGTCATACAAATAGGCGCATTAGTCTATATTGTCTTTGTTGGTGGAGACAGTTTACAAGCCTTACCAAGTAGATGGACAGAGCTCTTTATCCCAACAAGTAGTACCGTTTGGTTGGGTGTATTTTCAGGCGCCTTTTTAGGCTTTTATGCTTTTATCGGTTTTGAAGATATGGTCAATATGGCTGAAGAGGTCAAAGATGTCAGAAAAAACCTGCCTATTGCCATCTTAGTGAGTATTGTCTTAACAACTCTTATATACATAGTGGTATCTACCATTGCCGTATTAACCGTATCGCCTCAGATGATCTCAAGTAGCAACACCCCTGTTGCAGAAATTTTGCGTGGTCACGGCGATTTTTCTATGAAAATACTGGGAATTGTCAGCATTTTAATTATCAATGGCGCATTAGCACAGATTATTATGGCTTCACGTGTTATTTACGGTTTATCTAAAAAAGATAAAGCACCAACTTTTTTAGGAAAGATCAACGCTAAAACCCAGACACCGCTTCGTGCAACCGCTCTCATAACCCTCATTGTACTTGTTTTATCCGTTTTTTTCCCGCTAAAAACCTTAGCAGAATCTACCAGTTTTATTATCTTGATCATTTTTGCCATCGTTAATCTCTCTCTTTGGCGTATTAAAGGGAGAGAAAACCGTGATAGTAAACAGAAAATATATTTTCCTCGTTGGATCTCACTCTTTGGTTTTATGACCTCTATTGTTGTCATCGCATTTCAGGTGTGGCAGAGGTTATTTTAACTCGTCTTTTGCTAAGTATTAAAGTTGAAAACTGCTTGCTTTTTTACTCGTATGAAAATGGTTTATGAATACAGTCGAAGATAGAATTCGGTCACAGCTATACAAAAACAATTAAAAAATAGCTGTTTACGATGGCCTAGGTAAAATCAAAAACAGGAGGAATTATGTCAAAAAACGTATCAGAACATTTTGTAGAAATGCTGGTAGAAGCTGGTGTTAAGAAAAATTTACGCGGTGACTGGTGACAGTCTTAACCCAGTCAATGATGCTGTGCGAAGGGATGGTAGATTACAATGGAGCCACGTCAGGCACGAGGAAGCTGGAGCCTATGCTGCTTCTATGGAAGCAGAGTTGAATGGTATCGGTTGCTGCATGGGAGGCTAAGGAATCTAAAGAGGTGGAATTAGTGCATTGTCAAACGGTTTCAAACATAAGGGTCCTGCGATAATCAATATTTTTACTGATCCCAATGCCCTAGCAATGCCGCCTTCACTTAACTTTCAACAAGTGAAAAGCTTTGCACAATCTATGGCAAAATTAATGGTCAATGGAAAGTTTGCAGAAATAGTAGATACGACCAAGAACGATCTAAAATACTTACGCGAATTATGATAAAAAAATTATGAATAGAGCCATTAAATTTAACCTAACCGCTGGCTGAATTGATAGATCTCAATGATTTTTCTTCATCTTCTTTGTCTGTCGAGTAGGGGCTTTTACTTCCCTTACTACGCTTGGCAACGCTTAAGTCAACAGGATCAAATCTTAAGTAAACAACATGATTATAGCAAGTATAACGAAAGGAGATAACAAATGAAATTTACTATCCGTTCAATGGTGTTGATTAGCATCCTCGGAATCACATCGCAGTGCTATGCGATAACGTCGACTGACAAAACGTCAATAGAAGAGGTTAAGCAAGAAGCACAATATTTACTTCAGACGCTTGACGCGTATACCGCTGAGCGAAAGAGCGAGGCGATTTACAAAACAAAAGCGGCATTGGATAAACTGGATAAGCGCATTGACGCGTTGGAGGCAGATGTTGATGAACGTTGGGACAAAATGGATAAGGATACGCGCAAAAAAGCTCGTGATAGTCTCAAGGCGCTACGCAAGCAGCGGAATCAGGTAGCCCAATGGTATGGCAGCCTGAAAAGTAGTACTGATAAAGCCTGGAAGCATATGAAAAAAGGTTTTTTAGATGCTTATATGGCTCTCAATGATGCCTGGGAGAAATCAGAAAATGAGATCGGTTCAAATAGGTAAACTACCTAACGCTCAACTCGGAAAGTAAAAATCTCTGCGTTGTATTTTCGAACAATAATGAAATTTCATTATTTAAAATGAAATATAAAAGACTTGGATGTCTAGTGCAATATTTGGCGAAGATATTCACAGCCCCTAATAGGAAGAATCACCATGTTCAACAACATTGTTTTGTCATCTAGTTTTCATTGCCGTTCGACCGCGCGTCTGTTTCGGTCATTGCTACTTCCTGTGCTGCTCTGGACTTCCCTAACACCGAGTTATGCCGATCCAGCATCGGAATCTAAGCTACCGCTAGGCGGGCGTGTCGTGGTCACCGGCTCTGTCCCCTTAGCGAATTTAATCAGCCTGTGGGCAGACGACTTCAGCTACCGCAACCCCCGTGTTGCCATCACCGTCGCCGATGGAGGCAGTTCGGTGGGTGTTGAAGCGTTAATCAACGGTAGCGCCGATTCTGTGCTCATCGATATGCCTATGAGCCGGCAAGAGGAGGAGCGATTTATGGATCGCTTCGGTTATGCGCCCACGCTATTTCCTGTGGCCATGGACGGGGTGGTTTTATATGTCAATTCACTCAACTCGTTACGGCAAATATCTATCCCACAGCTTGACGCTATCTACTCTGCTAGCTTGCGCTGTGGTGCCGATCAGCCCTTTGAAAACTGGGGCCAGTTGGGTGTGAAAGGAGAATACAGTAAGGATCCGATTACAGCACTGGGTTTGACAGCAAGCAGTGGTGCCTACCTCTTATTCAAACACGTCGCATTGTGTGACGGCGACTTCCGTGCCAACTTCCAAGCTTTGGCTGGTCCCGCAGCCGTGGAGTGGGCTCTGACCGACAACCCGGCCGCTATTGGTTTCGCCAGCAGTGCGCGTCACTCAACTGGTATCCGTGCATTGGCAATAGCTACACATAGGGATGATGAAGCAGTTTCTCCCTCGATTAGAGCGATTCAAAGTGGACGTTATCCACTTGCACGCAGGCTCAGTATTATTATCAATATCCCTCCTGGCCGCAATGCCAAACCAGCGATACAGGCCTTTCTTGATTATGCCCGTTCGAAAGCAGGTCAAGCGGTCGCAAAGAAGGCTGGTTATGTTCCACTGCCATTACATTAGAGTGGCTAAGTTGTACCAGAAGCAACTCGTCTAGCCATAAAGCATGATAGTGCTGTACGGCTAGACTAAAAATCAATAGAAGAGGTAAAGCAAAAAAATGGCTTATCAATCGACTTTAAAAGAGTAGGAAGTGGTTTTTTTCTCACGCTGCTAGTTTATGATTTTCAATAACTTATCACCAGTTAGTGTGTTGGTTGCTTTAAAAAGATATTTTATATCTGCTAGGTAGTGATAAAACTCTGAAGGTTTGTTACCGCCTAAATAATTTTTTGTTTCAGAAGCTTCTGATTTTAAAATTGTATTGGCCATGTCAGTTTCCTTTTGTGGGGGGGAATATAAGATGTACCCGGCTATAAATTAAGCTTGCTGATAATTATAAATCACATAAAAAATAGCATAGGAAATCAGCCCATCTCGTATGGAGTGCTTAGCATATTAAACCCACTTAAAATGGCATAATGTGCGCCAACGTACAGAAAGCAATGGTATTTTGGCCTAATCTATTATAACTGCATTATTTTTAGGGAAGTTATAAACTCAATCCCCCATCTGTTTGTGATGAGACTCTGATTAAAAACAAGAGTATGTCGTTAGGCAAGAAGAGTTAATGTTAGATCGTACACAATAAATGGGGCTGACCGCTCCAAAAATGACGGTATTAGTTGGCGGTATGCATGTACTTGGCACTAATTATTCATTCACAATATTAAGCAACCAAGGAGATAAGCAATGAACATGAAAGTAGCTTACCAAAAAAAACTGCAAGCACAATTGGACGAGTTGGTAGCAGAGATAGATAAGCTCAAGGCAAAAGCAGATAAAGCTGAAGCTGATGCACAACTTGAGTACTACAAGCAAATCGAGGAATTGCGAATGATGCAAGAAGCGGCCAACAGCAAGCTTGCCGAACTTCAGGAAGCCGGAGACGATGCATGGGAGGATCTAAAAGCAGGCATGGATAGTGCGTGGAACTCACTCAATAATGCGCTGAAATCGGCTAACTCCAGATTCAAATAAACAGTATGCTCATTGCAGCCATAATGAAATAAACCGTAGGATATATTAATAACAGAGGTCTCGATGAAGTTAGTAAAGGCAATAGTTTCACGAACCATTTTGATATTTATTAGTCTTTCAGTAGCCAACGCTGGAGTTCATGATGAACGACAAGTATTTGAGCAAGTAAAGTCCGCAACCGACAACATAGTCGCCATTTTGGTTGATCCTACACAATTAAAAAGTGTTAAGTCAAACAAAATATTTTCAATCGCCAATGGCTTAATTGACTTTGAGCTTATGGCTAAATTGAGTATCGGCGGGAGCGCATGGAAAGAACTCAATCCCAAACAGAAAAAAGAGTATCTCGGCCTATTTATCGAGCGTATTAGTTCCTTGTATTTAAAGACAATGTTTGCTTTTTCTCAACAAGAAATTATTGTCGAAAAAGCAGAGCATTATAAAACAACACGAATTGCTGTCACAACTTATATTCTTGATTCTAAAGATAGAATCAAGTTGTTGTATAAATTTTACCTTAAAAAAGACAATCTATGGCTAGCCTATGATATCAAGGTGGATGGTGTAAGCATTGTTCAGACTCAACGTTCTCAATTTAAAGAGATATTAAATGCTTACTCAATCGATGAATTCCTGGAAAAACTAAAGAAAAATAATGAATCAAAACGATAGTGTAAAATTAGTCACCATGATTAATAAATTTTATAGCCGTATGGTTATAGAGTACCCCTATCTAGTCTTGTTCGTTGTTTTACTCATTGCTGTAATTATAGGCAGCCAAGCATTTAATATTAAGATAGATGCTTCAGCTGAAACCTTGCTGCTCAAAGATGATAAAGATCTGGCCTATAGCCGAAAAATTACAAGAAACTACTATAATCCAGACTTTTTAATCGTTACCTATACTCCCAAGGAAGGTCAATTACTGGATAAAATAGTACTGAAAGATATTGAGCAACTTACCAGTGAAATCAAACAACTTGATTTAGTTGAAAGCGTTACGTCAATACTCAATGTTCCATTACTACAGACGTTCAGCCAACCATTTTCTGAGCTGCTAAAAAATGTTCAAACATTAAAATCAATCAATATCGAAAAAAATAGGACTAAGGTTAAGAATGAGTTCTTATCAAGTCCTATCTATCAGCAGAACTTAGTCAGTGATGATTTCAAGACGACAGCCATACAAATATTTTATAAGCAAGATGAATCCTATTTCGAGCTACTTAAACAACGTAACCAGCTATTAGAGCAAAAATTATCTCATGGCTTAACTGAAATGAGTGAAGTTAACCAAGCGACACTCGATCGTTTAGAAATTGAGCTTGTAAATCACCGAGAAAACTTTCGTGAAAAGAACCATCAAACGATTAGCCAAATACGAAAAACTCTAAGCAAACACCAAGAAAAAGCGGTTGTTTTTCTTGGTGGAATTAATATGGTCGCGGATGACATGATTAGTTTTATTCGCGATGATTTAAAGCTATACGGCAGCACCCTGATCGGACTATTGATTCTTGTTTTGTTTATTGTTTTCCGCCAAATGAGATATGTCGTTATTCCAATATTAATTTCTGCCCTGTCAATCGTCGTTACAGCAGGACTACTGGGTTACTTCGGCTGGGAAGTCACTGTTATTTCTTCAAATTTCATATCTATACAGCTCATAATGACTATGTCTCTAGCTATCCACCTTTGTGTTCGCTATCGTGAATTAATCAGAAAAAAGGAAAGTTCTACCCACAAAGAAATAGTGCTTGAGGCAACCTTGTCGATGTTTTTACCATGTCTTTTTGTAGTATGCACAACGATTACTGGATTTAGTTCGCTGGCGATTAGCAATATCTTACCCATCATGAATTTTGGTTGGATGATTAGTGCGGGCATGATTGTTTCTTTCGTCATTGTCTTTCTAGTATTCCCTGCAACAATGTCTTTATTAAAAAAAGAACCCGTTTACTTGGGCTTTGAAAAGCACATTAAGTTGATCGGTCAACTTGGCAATATGGCTGAAAAATATCGAGTTACCATTATTGTATCTAGTATTGCATTGCTTGTGTTCAACGCTACTGGCGCAAATCGGTTGATTGTAGAGAATAGCTTCATTAATTATTTTAAAAGCGACTCTGAAATATATCAGGGCATGAAAGTGATTGACACATCGTTAGGCGGCACGACACCGTTGGACATCATCATTGATTTCCCTGAGAATGAAAAGAGTGATAAAGAGGTAGAAAACGAACCATCAGACGCCCAATCTGAACCAGGTACGCTTTTTGATGAGTTCGAAAATGAATTCAAAAGCGAAGAAGACGATCACGCCTATTGGTTTACGGAGTTTAAGATGAAGCGAATAGAAGCGGCTCATAACTACTTGAATTCACTAGAACACACCGGAAAAGTGCTTTCTTTTGCCAGTATATTAAAGCTTGGCCGAAATATAAATGAGGGGGAATCGCTTGATAATTTAGAGCTTGCGCTGCTTTATACTAAAATGCCAAAGGAATTTCGTGATGTTACCATTACGCCTTATCTCGATTTAGAAAACAGTCAAGTTCGATTGACCACTCGAATTATGGATTCTAATAAAGACTTACGGCGAGATGCTTTACTCAAGAAAATTAGTCAGGAGTTAGCGGTAGAGGCTGATATTGAACCTGACAACGTACACCTTTCTGGCATGATGTTGCTTTATAACAATATGTTACAAACACTCTTTGATTCTCAAATAAAAACATTAGGTTTGGTTGTGTTTGTTTTGAGTATCATGTTTTTGATATTATTTAGATCGATTAAACTCGCTTTGATTGCCATGTTGACAAATATTGTGAGTGTATCATTTATTTTTGGCATAATGGGTTGGGTAGGTATCCCGCTTGATATGATGACGATTACTATCGCTGCTATAGCCATGGGTATTGCTGTTGATGATACCGTTCATTATATTCACCGCTATAAAAAAGAATTCGAACTAGAGCATGATTATTTAAAGGCAATACACTTAACTCATAACAGTATTGGCTACGCTATTTTTTATACTTCTATGACCATTGTGATTGGTTTTTCATTATTAATGTTTTCTAACTTTGTACCTACTATCTATTTTTCTTTACTGATCGCTTCAGCGATGATAATCGCTTTGTTTGCCGATCTTCTGTTGCTTCCAGTGCTATTAATTTGGCTCAAGCCATTCAATTCTAACTGAGTGGGGAAGAACTTAATAGATTTGGTATAACATATCAGTGGCATGAGATAACGTTCAAGCTGAGCTAAAGCAACTGAACCTCAGTACTCGCCGGATAATCCTCTTTAATTGCATAATCAATTGCCGCTAACATCTCTGATGTCGAGGGTCGGGCAAATGGCATGGATTGAATAGTTTCATAATAGAGCGTTGAATCCGGCTTTATTAAATACAAAGCTGGCTCACTGAATATCTTGGGCTCATTAATACCAACAGATATTTCTCCCAGTGATTCACTAAGATAAAGACCCAGTCTCGCGCATTTTGCAAGCTCATTCCATAAGCCACCTTTACGCCACTGGCATTTATTTTTTATGCCATTTTTATCACGCGCTCTTTGGTGTCTGTACTTACAGCAATAATATTTACGCCGCGACTAGCGAATTCGCTTGAATGCTTTTCAAGCTCTTTTAAATACTTTGCGTAAATGGGGCAGTGTATGCCGCTGTAAAACAACAGCATGTCAAAGTGTTTTGCGGGGGTGGCTCCTGTTAAATTATCTTACATAGTAAGACTTTTTGATGATATTGCTTAATGAGATAAATATCTCACTCCACCTACCGTTCACCTATGCACTGTCGAATATTCTTCCGGTTATTTACATGAAATCTATCGGTTGATACTGTGAGTGATATTGAGAATAGAGCGCTTATTTTGTTTTACTACTACTTTATTCTAACGACTACATAGTCGCCAAAAACTTTTCATTAAGTACGTTAACGTACAGAATAATTATAAATACAAGGATAAAGTAACTATTACTTAGCCTTTACCAATAAGGCTGTTTTTTATTATCGATATTGGTTCAGCCAATATTTAGGAGTTACCCATGTATGGATTCAGTGTGCAATTACAAATACCTTTTGATATAGCGCTTAATCATGTTGTTGAATCACTCAAAAAAGAGGGTTTTGGTGTACTTAGTGATATAGACATCAAAGTAACGCTAAAAGAGAAGTTAAAGGTTGATCACAGACCTTATCGTATTCTTGGTGCATGTAATCCACCATTGGCACTTCGTGCCATTGAAGCCGATGCTGATATAGGGTTATTGCTGCCCTGTAACGTGGTGGTACGAGAAGAAATAGATAGCAGTATAACGGTTGCTTTTATTGATCCAGAAGCCTTATTAAAAGTGTCGGATAAGCCAGAAATACACGAATTAGCTAAAGAGGTAAAAGGGTTATTACAACGTGTATCAAGCAGCCTTAGTAGTGAATACTAATAAACCTTAACTCAGGATAAGCAATGTCTTTCGTTAGCATTAAATAACACTTATTAATAAGGGGTTAAACATATCAAATCTTCTCAAGATAATAGAAACCCATTGCAACGATGCCTTGAATTATTTCACGAGCCTTTTTCTAATTTTATGCGCGCCCAGGCCACCGCCGGTGTCTTTTTATTAATAGCCACAATCACTGCACTTTGGTGGGCAAATTCAGCTTACGCCTTGGCTTATCAGCAACTGGTAAATACGCCTATAGGTTTTTTTATTGGTGATTTTGAGCTGCGAGCTTCGTTCAAGCACATTATTAATGATGGATTGATGGTGATTTTTTTCCTTTTGCTGGGGCTTGAGATAAAACGGGAAGTTTTGGCTGGAGAACTTGCAAGCCCTGAACACAGGCGCATGCTGATTTTATGTGCGATGGGGGGCATGATAGCACCTGCGGTCATTTATTCTATTTTTAATTGGTCGCTCGACTCACAAATTGGTTGGGCCATTCCCATGGCAACCGATACAGCATTTGCCTTGGGTGTACTGAGCCTTGTCAGAAAGTATATTCCTATAAGTTTGATCGTTTTTATCGTTGGCTTTGCCATTGTTGATGATGTGGGAGCGATAGTTGTTATTGCCTTGTTTTATACTCAACAAATATCAATGGTTTACTTGTTAGTGACCATCGCACTGACTGTCATGTTGATTTTAGCTAACTACGCAGGCGTTCGTCAGCCGTTATTCTATATTATTGCCGGCATTGCGACTTGGTGGGCTATGCTGCAGTCTGGTGTGCATGCGACGGTAGCTGGTGTTGTCATTGCATTTACAGTGCCAGCAAAACCCAAATTAGCAACGGAAAAGTTGCTGGGTAATGCCAAATCAATTATTAGTTCGATACAAAAAAATACTGAGGATATCGATGTTCTGGCCAGTAAGAACGATCACAAAAAAGTGTTAGCAATAAGTGAGTTATCGGAGCACGCTAATACACCTTTGCGTCGTTGGGAAAATACCCTTCATTTACCTGTGGCGATATTTATCTTACCACTATTTGCGTTAATAAATGCAGGGGTTGTCTTTAGTGAAAATTCTTTTATAGATAGCCTGACACAACCTGTAGGGCTGGGCATTATCTTAGGGTTAGTAGTTGGTAAAGTCCTCGGGATTTCTGGTGCATGTTGGCTTGGCCTGCGTTACCGCATAGGTTGTTTACCCAATGACATCACCTTTAAACATGTTATTGGGGCATCACTGATCGCAGGAATAGGCTTCACTATGTCTACTTTCATTGCTGCGCTTGGTTTTGATGGCCAACCAGAACATCTACATAATGCAAAAACATCGATTTTAGTTGCCTCGGGTTTATCAGCATTATTAGGGATATTGTATTTTCGAATTACAGCGATATCGATAAAGGAGAAAAAATGAATCATGATCCGGTTTGTGGAATGAAAGTTGCGAATGATGCTACAAGTAATAGTGAAAAGACAGTCGAGTGGGAAGGAACTGTTTACTATTTTTGTAGTTCGTCTTGTGCTGATAAATTCAATGCCGATCCTGAGCATTATGCCCATACAGGTAAGAGCGATCGTAATTATCCGGTGTGCGGCACAGCCAAAATACAGAAAGAGACAAATGCCGCAAGTAATAATAAAAGTAGCGAAAATAAAAATGTATTTTTTACCTGTCCAATGCATCCAGAAATCAGTCAAAACAACCCTGGCTTGTGCCCCAAATGTGGCATGGCGCTAGAAACGATAACCCCTGTTGACAATGATGACGATACAGAACTCAAAGATATGACACGACGCTTCTGGTGGAGTTTGAGCTTGAGTTTACCTTTGCTTATCATCACTATGGGAGACCTTATTCCGGGTGTAAATGTGGGTAACTGGCTGGGCGAAAGTGCTTTTAACTGGCTACAGGCAACTTTAGCAACGCCTGTTGTATTGTGGGGGGGATGGCCGTTCTTTGTGCGTGCATTTGAGTCATTCAAAAGTTGGCAGCTCAATATGTTCAGCCTAATTGGGTTAGGTACCTCTACCGCTTTTGTATTTAGTTGGTTTACTTTATTATTTTCCTCACAACTGCCTGAAGCCTTTAAAATAGCAGGTAGAGCACCGCTTTACTTTGAAGCAGCAGCGGTGATTATTACCTTGGTATTAATGGGGCAGGTGCTTGAGCTGCGTGCTCGTTCAAAAACGAACAGTGCTATTAAATCTTTATTGCAATTGGCGCCCAATAAGGCTTTGCGTGTTAATTCAGATGGCAGTGAAGAACAAGTCGCGCTTGATGAGGTTAAAGAAGATGACCAATTACGGGTGAAACCGGGGGGGAAGATCCCAGTAGATGGTGAAATTATCGAAGGTCACTCTCATGTTGACGAATCTATGATCACTGGCGAACCTGCACCGGTAAACAAAACAACAGCGAGTAAAGTGACGGCAGGAACGCTAAATACCACAGGTTCATTCCTACTTAAAGCCGAAAAAGTAGGCAGTAATACCTTACTGGCAAGAATGATTGAGTTAGTGAATGAGGCCGGTCGCTCGCGCGCTCCCATCCAAAAACTAGCAGATAAAGTGTCTAAATGGTTTGTCCCTGCAGTTATCTTGGTTGCCGTCGCTGCTTTTACTGTTTGGGCGATAGTTGGACCTGCACCTGCATTGTCAAATGCTTTAATTGTTGGGGTATCTGTGCTCATTATCGCTTGTCCCTGTGCCTTGGGATTGGCAACGCCGATGTCGATTATGGTTGGCATTGGCCGAGGGGCACAAGAAGGCATATTGATTAAAGACGCCGAAGCATTAGAACTGATGGAGAAAGTGGATACCTTAGTTGTCGACAAAACCGGTACGCTGACAGAAGGGCGGCCAACAGTGCAATACATATTGGTAAGCGATGAAGCCGAAAAAGAAGGTTTGACGGAAAACGATGTATTGCTATTTGCAGCAAGTTTAGAAACGTCAAGTGAACATCCATTGGCTACGGCTATCGTAGCACATGCAAAACAGGAGAAATTAGAGCTCAAACCGATCAATGATTTTAAATCAATTACCGGACAAGGCGTCAGCGCGACAATCGACGGTAAATCTATATTAATTGGGAATAACCGCTTAATAGAAGAACAAAGAATAGACGTTTCTTCGTTGCGTTCTCAGACAATGTCAATGAGAGAAAATGGACAGACCGTTATCTTTGTTACCATAGACGGCCTGTTGGGAGGTGTTCTAGGTATTGGTGACGCTATCAAAAAAACCACAGTTGAAGCAATAGAACAACTCCATCAAGCTGGCTTGAAAATAGTGGTATTAACTGGCGATAACGCGACCACAGCTAAGGTTGTCGCTAAAACCCTAGGACTTGATGACGTGGAGGCGGATGCTACCCCAGAAGACAAACTTAATTATCTTAAAAAATTGCAAAAACAAGGACATATTGTCGCAATGGCAGGTGACGGTATTAATGATGCACCAGCACTTGCCAAGGCTGACGTGGGCATTGCAATGGGAACAGGTACCGATGTTGCCATGAATAGCGCAAGAATAGTACTGGTTAAAGGCGATTTGCGTGGTATCACCAAGGCCCGTTTACTTAGCCAAAACACCATGAAGAATATCCGTCAGAATTTATTTTTCGCCTTTATTTATAATTTTCTCGGTGTGTCAGTTGCTGCTGGTATTTTATATCCTTGGTTTGGTTTATTACTCAGCCCAATGATAGCCAGTGCAGCAATGAGCCTTAGCTCAGTATCCGTCATCGTCAATGCCCTTAGGTTAAAAACTCAAACGCTTTAGCGCTCAATATCGTTGAGCATGATATTCCCTAATCATTTTGGTTATGGGGACGTTATAGAACAGAGTATTAATGTTTCTGGCCTTATAGTTATAATTATTTATGTGCATACATCATTACTATTGATGGCCATGATGTTGAACTAGCGGTAAAGTTAAGTAACAGGTTATCAAATGAAAAGTTATTTGAGCAAAAAACTATATCATCAAACATGGTCAAGATATGCTTGAAATTGTTGGTTGGCGGTGGACACCAACAATATGTGCACCTTTTCATGAAACCATCTGAGAATGAAATAAATATTGGCAATATAACGGCAATACGCAGCAGTGTAATTTACGGATGTTTTTGATGGGAAATTACCGCGGGTCTACTTAATACTTAGTATTGATTTAAGTAAAAGTGAATCAGCTGATATAGACAAAGTGGTTATTGAAGTATTAGAACAACGAAATGCTAAGCAGGTACATGTATAGTCTTAACACCTACCTAATGCTTGTCACGCGGTATGCAAGTGTCGACAGTGGAAACCTTTGTTAGCGCCGGTTGGTAAAAAGTATTTTATCGCGGATGTTCGATGTTTTTGGTAAGCTGATAGACCGGCAAGAAGAATTGGCTGACGTTCAATGGCGTTCAGTACACCGGGCACCCTTTTTCTAAACTTCGTATTCAGTTAATTAAAATATCTCTCATTACTACAAGTCATTATTCACATCGTTTATATAGTTTTCCCTTGAATTATATTGCATTAATAACTTCGTAAAAACGTTCAAAGATTCACAGCTAAATTTGATTGTATTTTCTGCTTAACGAGAGAATATCGATCATGGCTAATAACTCTGTTGTTATAAACGATAGAGGCTATAACAATTATCTTTTAATCTAAACTCAAAATATTCTTGAATAAAATATCGTCACTTTACTTGAAAGTAGTGCATCTGTAATTATTGTCAGTTTGATATAAGGCTAATTTTTTTGGCGTGTTTGACGTAAACTACTGAATAACATAGTATCATCGAATCCATAATCATTAACCCAACAGAGCCATTGTTTTATAGGAGTACCATTAACTATATTACAACTGTTCATAGAGAAATTATGTCTAACCGACCCCCACAGCAATTAAATATTATTATCGCCATGTATCTTGGTTATGCCGCCATGATGATTTGTCGTCAAATGGTCACTATTCTTAGTCCTGCCTTGCTTGCCGATGAAACCTTAGCCTTAACAAAAACTAATCTGGGTGATTTTGCTGCTTATGGTACTTTAGGTGCATTGGTTGGCAAGCTCATTTGGGGGCCCCTTGCTGATATTATAGGTGGGCGCTTTACTTTTTTGATTGGCATATTTCTAACGGCGCTCTTTGTTATTGCTTTTGGACTCTCTCCTAATGTAATGGCTTTTACTGTTTTTTCATTCCTATTGTACTGTACAAAATCTTCAGGTTGGCCAGCGATGACCAAACTGGTTGGAGAATGGTATCACCCTCATCATTACGGGCGAGTTTGGAGTATTATTTCTACCAGTTCTAGATTCAGTGTTGTGTTAGCGACTTTATTCTTTGGTTGGTTATTAAGCTTTATGGATTGGCGTTCAGTCGCTTTCATCGCTGCGGCTTTTGGACTGGTTGTTTTTATTGGTTGTTATTTTTTTCTACAAGAAAAACCAGAAAACCCCAACTTTTTTAGAGAAATTGAAAGTGATCATACTGATACCAGTGCCGAAGGTATAGCGCTAGCCAAAGCAGCAAAGCAGGCAGTTGATAACAAATATAACCACCCACTTCAAGATACGAGTATGGGTGCAGGTATGTTGGCATTTATTAAAAGTCCAAGAGTTTGGCTCGTGGTGCTAATGCTAATGATGCTTACTTGTATGATGGCCTTTTTAGACTTTGTTGCCGTTTATCTTATGGAAACCTATCAATTATCTCCTTCACAAGCAGCAATGGCTTCTACTATCTTCCCCGTAGGTTCTTTGGCTGGATTGTTAGCTTCGATAGCATTTTACGACCGATTTTCAAAGAAAGGTATTCGCACCGTATTAACGATAGCGATGACTCTGAGTTTATTGAGTATCCTGACCCTGAAGTATTTATCTTGGTTTGATTTGAGTGTTGAAGTGAATTACATTGTCGCTTTGAGCGCAATTTTCTTATTCGCCTTTTCAATTTCTCCCGCTTATTACCTACCTATGTCAATATTCTCTATCGAATATGGTGGACCCCACAGTGCAAAGTTGGTGAGTTTTATTGATGCTTTTGGTTTTGCGGCCAGTGCAACATTTGCTTTTATCGGCGGCAGGTTAGCTGATAGTGCGGGTGGTTGGTCTAGCTTTATGAATATGCTTATATTGATTTCAGCTGTGGGTATTATATCTGTTTGGGCATTTATGCATGCGGAATATAAAGCGGCAAAGTCAGGGGAAAGTGTCGTCAAGTAAGGTATTTAATGCGATAAACTCTTTAACCCTTTAAGAGTTTATCGCCACAAGCTTAAATAAACCCCGTGAGTCGTTCTAAACGTTACTTCTTCAAAATACCATCTTTTCACCGAAGTTTGCTGTTTATTTTAGCTATATTCAGTAATCTTTCCGATATTGTAGTATGCTACAACTCAAAAATTTCTGTGATATTAATCATTAAGTTATATTACAGGCTATTTTAACGACACAGCTGTTTGCGAAAACTTTTGACGGTTTGTCACAAAGAAGCAAAAGGCTGTCACTTGATAAGCGTTTTGCTTCGATATTGATCTATTAATTTACTTAGTATCTGCTAAGTCACAGAAAATAATCAACGAGGGTACTTATGTATCATAAAAACCGACCAGTTAAAACCGTATTGACCATGGCAATCGCTCTTGCATTGAGTAGTAGTGCCGTTCAAGCTCAGGAAAAGAGTAAAGCAGAAGACAAAAAAGTTGAGACTGAGCGCCAGATCGAAACTATAACGGTTACTTCAACTCGCCGTTCAGAAAACCAACAAGCAGTGCCGCTTGCTGTTCAAGCCATTAGTGGAGCACAACTTCAGCAACTGGGTATTGACAGCTTTGAAGATTATATTGCATTACTACCGGGTGTTAGCTCTGAAGGTCAAGGTCCTGGTAAGCAAGAAACCTATATCCGTGGTGTATCCGCCGGTCGTGCTGATGTTAGACTTGCAGGCATAGGGGGCGAGCCAAGCGTTGCTTTTTACCTTGATGAAACTCCAATCACTACTCCAGGTCGTAATATAGATTTATATGCGGTTGATTTGCAACGTATCGAAGTGTTAAAAGGTCCTCAAGGCACATTGTTTGGCGCTAGTTCACAAGCAGGTACCGTTCGCCTTATTACCAACAAACCGGAATTGAACGAATTTAGAGCCGGTGGCGAGGTAGGTATGTCATCTACCAAGAGTGGTGGCATCAGTAATAAAACTGAAGGTTATGTCAATCTTCCTATTATAGAAGATGAGTTTGCTATACGAATTGCAGCTTATAATTCTACTGATGGTGGGTTTATTGATAATGCGCTGTCTACAACGCAATTACCATTAACTAATCCAGCACTGGGTGGCAGCGTTCCTTCATCTCGACAAGTAGTCAGTAACTCTACACTTGCAAAAGATGATTACAATGAAGCGACACACCGTGGCGTCAGAATTAGTGGCTTATGGCAAATCAACGACGAATGGGATTTGTTAGTACAGCACACAAACCAACAGTTAGATACTGAAGGTTCTTTTGAATATGATCCGTCTATCAGCACTGAAGACGACTTAAATACAGCCACTTTTTCGCCGACGGCTGGTGATGATAAAGTTGACCTAACACAGTGGACATTGAATGGTATGCTTGGCGGCCTTGAAGTTATTTATAACGGCTCGTTCACCAACCGCACGTTCCAAGGTAATACTGACTATACTGCTTATATAGAAATAGGACCATATGTTCCTTACTACATTTGTAGTTACCCAGGTTATGATGAATGCTTTAGTCCTGTGATGACTACTTCTGAGCAGTTTGAAACAGAACGCGTTGTGCACGAAATTCGTGTTGCAACCAATGCGGAAGACCGTTTTAGAGCGATTGGTGGTGTTTTCTATGATGATCAGCAACTTAATACGTTAACTGACTTTACTTATGCGGGTTCTATCGCCGCTGGATTTTCACCAAACTTTCCGATACCGGGTGCTTTCACTAACACCGATGGCAGTGCTCGACCGCCGGGCGTAACTTATTTCAATGATTATCAATCAGACCGTGAAGAAATGTCTGTATTTGGTGAGCTTGCTTACGACGTTACTGAAGAGGTAACCGTAACAGTTGGTGCACGTCACTATAATATTGAAATGGGCTTGATGGGACAATCTCCTTTCGGTCAAAGAGCATCTGGACCAGAGGCAGATGCCGGAACCAATGTCGATTCAAGACTGGCTGGTTTATCGCCTGCAACGATATCGGGAACGATTTACAAAGCCAATATACGCTGGGAAATGAATGCTGACGCGATGTTTTATGCTACGTATTCTGAAGGCTTTAGAGGCGGTGGATTCAATCGTGCAGTTGGCACTGGTGGCATTCCGGCTACTTTTGATACCGATGATGTTGTTAGTGTTGAATTAGGCTGGAAAACAACTTGGCTTAATAATACTTTGCGTTTTAATGGCGCGATATACAATGTTGATTTCAGTGACATGCAGCAAGGCGTTCTTGATCTTAGTATCGCTAATAGCTCATTCTTTGATAATGTTGGTTCTGCTGATATCAATGGTGTTGAATTTGAACTTAACTGGGCTGCGACCGATAATGTCGACCTTTTTGGCTCATTTAGTTACATTGATTCAGAGTTGACTGATATTCCAAACACCTTAGTTAATATCACACCAGTAGGGTCTAATCTCCCTTACGCACCAGAAAATGAAGGTGTGGTTGGCGCGCGTTACTATCAAAATATCGGCGACTTTGCTGCTGTTTTTCAAGGCGTATTTAAATGGACAGACTCACGTTTTAATAGCTTAGTTGCTGCTGATCGTGTCGAGTTACCGTCTTATAATCAAGTTAACCTATCTGCCTCTATTGGAAAAGATGACTGGAAAGCAACACTCTTTATTGACAATGCTACCGATTCTCTTGGACAAGTTGCTGCGGGTTCAGCTGATAATGTCTTTAGGGTTTCACCAACGAGACCTCGCACAGTTGGCTTTAGAATAAGCTATGATTATTAGCATTTTACATTATTTTAAAGTATTTTAAGATAAGATAAGATAGGGTCGGCGTTTAATAACGTCGACCCATTTTTTTGTATATTTATAGACAATATCAACCATCTCTTGATATTTACCGAGACATTATGTTGCCAAATCAGTTGAAAAACCTCCAACCAGACCAAGTTATTAAACAGTGTCAACTTTTGATTCAAAAAGGCCACTTAAGCCAAGCAGCTAAGAACCTAGAAGATATGCTTGCGGAAAATCCAGGACATATTGAAGGTGTTTATTGTCTTGCAGTCTGTCAGCGTAAACAACAAAAATATAATCTGGCTATGGCAAGTCTTGATCAAATTCTTATAAAACAACCGGACCATGGCCGGGCGCATCAAGAGCAAGGTTATACTCACAAAGCAATGGCGAACACTAGCCAAGCGATAGCATCCTTTGAAAAAGCAGTCGCCTTAAATCCAGCTTTGTTTGGAAGTTGGCGCGCTTTAGCAGACCAACCTGGTTATCCGATGCATCAGGAAGCAAAAAAACGTGCTGATTGGCTCTCCAGTTTGCCGCCAGCATTAGTTTCTGTTTCTAGCTTAATATATCAAAAGCAATTACATCGCGCTGAATGGCTCTGTCGTCATTTTCTCAAAGACAATCCCCATCAACCAGAAGCTATGCGCTTATTGGCTGAGTTAGGAACAAAGTTTCAAATTCTTGATGACGCGGAGTTCTTATTAGCCAGCTGCCTTGAATTTGAACCAAATTACAAAAGAGCACGCCTTGACTATGTTCATGTTCTGCATAAACGACAAAAATTTAATAAGGCACTTGAGCAAGCAAAAATTCTATTAGATTCAGACCCGGAAAATGCAACGTTTAAAATTGGTCTCGGCAATGCGCAACAAGCCACTGGAGATTTTGAAGCAGCTATAAGCACCTTTGAAAGTGTATTGGATAGCAACGCAGCTAATTATTCTATCTATTTAACTCTTGGGCATGCATTAAAAACGATGGGGCGTGTTGAAGACGCGATCCAAGCTTACCGTAAAAGCTACGATCTCAAACCTGACTTTGGTGATGCTTTCTGGAGTTTGGCCAATTTAAAAACTTACCGATTTACCTCTGATGAACGTCAGCAAATGCGGGTTAAAGAAGCAAGCGCGACAACATCGATAAATGATAAAATTCATTTTTGCTTTGCTCTTGGCAAAGATTTAGAAGACAGTGAGCTCTTTGACGAAGCCTTCTCTTTTTACCATCGCGGCAACAAACTCAAGAGCGAGCAAGACAAATTTGACAGCAAATCTCTCGAGTTATCGTTTGAATTTCAGAAAAATAATTTTGACGCTGCGTTTTTCAATCGCCATAAACAAACCGGTTGCTCTGCTGCAGATCCTATATTTATTGTTGGACTACCCAGAGCGGGGTCGACACTTTTAGAACAAATCCTCTCTTCACACTCACAGGTCGATGGGACAATGGAATTGGCCAACATTATCGGTCTAGCGCATCGCTTAAATGGTCGACAAGCCACGCGTGACACCCCCAAATACCCAAGTATTCTAAGCAATCTTACTGCTGATGACCTCACTAAAATGGGCGAGCTGTATATTGAAGAGACTCGGCATCATCGCCAAGGAGCAATGTTCTTTATCGATAAAATGCCAAACAATTTCCGGCATATTGCACTTATCAATCTGATCTTGCCTAATGCGAAAATTATCGATGCGAGACGCGATGCTTTGTCCTGTTGTTTTAGTGGTTTTAAACAATTGTTTGGTGAGGGGCAGCAATTTTCCTATGATCTTGAAGACATTGGACATTATTATCGTAGTTATGTTGAGTTGATGGACCATTGGGACAAAGAATTACCCGGTAAGATTTTACGTGTGCAGTATGAAGATGTGGTTGCCGATCTTGAAAGCCAAGTTAGGCGCATATTAGACTATTGTGGACTGCCTTTTGAGCAGGCTTGTATTGATTTTCATACAAATAAACGCGCTGTTCGCACGCCTAGCTCTGAGCAAGTTCGACAACCTATTTATCAAAGTGGTCTTGAACAATGGCGCAATTATGAGTCTCATTTAACACCATTAAAAAAAGCACTAAAAAGCTAGGTCGGCTTTCTAAAGTGCTAGAACTGTTTTTATAGCCGTTGGCTGTTAATGAGCGCTATGCGTATTGATATTGTCGTGTTAATTATTTTACTATAGAAAATAAAGAGAAATAAATTTTGGATAAAAAGATACTAAAAATAGGACATCGTGGCGCAATGGGTCATGAACCTGAAAACACGCTAAGGTCTTTTAAAAAAGCATTAGCGTTAAATGTTGATGCGATCGAATTAGATGTATATGTATGTAAAACAGGTGAACTTGTTGTTATACATGACGATAAAGTAGACAGAACAACTAATGGTATAGGCTATACTGAAGATAAAACCTTTGTTGAGCTAAGACAACTAGACGCGGGAAAAGGTGAACTTATACCAACACTTGAAGAAGTCTTGGATCTTGTTGATAAAAGCGTGATAGTAAATATAGAATTAAAGGGAAGAAGTACCGCAATTGCAACGTATCAGGTAATAGATAAATACATAAAAGAAAAGGGCTGGTCTGAGCTTGATTTTATGGTTTCTTCATTTGATCATCATGAATTAAATAAATTTAAACATTTGTATCCTCAAATACCCATCGGTGTTTTGCTTGAAGGCGTTCCTCTTTCTTATGCTGATTGTGCCGTTGAACTTAATGCTCAATCCATCAACTTAAGTCTAGATTTTATCAATCAGGACTTTGTTGATGACGCACATCAAAAAGGGTTACAAGTTTATGTTTATACGGTTAATGACTATGATGACATTGCCAAAGTAAAAGAATTAAATATCGATGGTATTTTTTGTAATTTTCCAGAAAGATTATAATTAAGACACGATTGCCTGCGTTACTAAACGAGAAATAGCGTGGGATTTTGTATGGGTAGTTTTGATTTGAAAATCCCTGTGATTTAAAGATGAACTAGATTTTAATGTTAACGCACATGAGTATTATTTATTTTGCGATAAAATATATATTTAGTTTATATGCGAACTTATCAATAATCTAATGTATGCGTCGTGGGGAAAAGCAGTCAGAAAATAGTGAAAACTATCTTCCAAATAATATTCCTTTACCACAGCGGTAGCTAAAAAAGTACTTATTATTTTTTTACTTTGCTATGGCACTTATGGCGTCTATAGCGGTACTCTTTATCTCCCCCTAGGAAGAGGTGAAGTTACCTTTCAAGGTAATGCAGTATATTTTTCTTTTGCTGCTCTTTTGTTAGGTGCTTTATATCTTTTGATTGAAATTATCGATCATTACGATAAAAGGAATAATGAATTCTCATATAAACGTATAAAAGGTGTAATTAAAGGACTTGCCGCTTTAATATTGTTATTTACTATCGCTATAAGTGCCGCACTTACACAAGAACTATAAGTCACTCAAATCGGCGCTTAACGTGGCATTTGTGATTAAAGGATTATCGTGATATCAAAATTACCTCGGTGGGTAGAGTATGGCTCGTTTGTTTTAGCACTGGTTGCGGGCTTTATTAACGCTGTTGGACTTTTAGGATTTAATCACCAATCTATTTCACACTTATCTGGAACAGCAACACTGCTTGGCGTAGGTGTTTTAAACTCAAGTTTTTCTGATACGCTTCATTTGGTTTTAATTCTGCTTAGCTTCTTAGTAGGCTCTGCCATATCAGGCTATTTCCTAAATAGTGGTTCGTTAAAGTTGGGTCGTAATTACAGTCGACTGCTTATCTTGGAGGCAATCATTATTTTCGCATCAATGTATTTCTTATCCAAGGGATCACTATTTGGCCATTATTTAGCTTCAGCTGCATGTGGGCTTCAAAATGCACTAGTGACAACCTATAGTGGCGCTGTTGTTCGAACAACACATGTAACTGGGTTATTTACCGATCTTGGTCTTATGTTAGGTTCAAGACTTCGAGGCGAACTCTTTGATAAAAGAAAGGCGGTATTGTTTCTACTGATAATAACGGGATTTATTGTTGGTGGGGGATTGGGTGCTTATTTTTTCAGTATGTTTAAGTTTAATGCTTTATTAATTCCTGCTGTTATTTGCTTGCTATTAGCATTGTTCTATTCAGTTTACAGTGCAAAGGTGAGTAGTTAACAGCCGTATGTTCGCTGTTATCAATACAAAATATAGTGGCTATTATATGCTGGCAATAGCTCATCATCTGACTAAATAAAACAGCAATGATATTTCTATTATTGCTGTTTTAGATATTTTATTTACTGAATGTCGAGTAGTGTCACTTCAAAAACAAGTAACGAACCGGGGGTTATTTTTCCTGCAGATTTATTGCCATAGCCTAAGCTTGATGGAATAAAAAACTTAAATTTATCACCAACAACCATTAATTGAAGACCTTCAGTCCAGCCAGGTATCACTTGGTTTAAGCCAAAACTAATGGGTTCACCGCGATCAACTGAGCTGTCAAATACACTGCCATCGAGTAAAGAGCCATGATAATGCACTTTCACTTTTGAACTGGCACTTGGGTGCTTTAATCCATCACCTTTTTCCAATACTAGATATTGCAAACCTGAAGCTGTTTCAACAACATTTTCAAGGGTTTTATTTGTAGCTAAGAACTGGTTAGCTATAGCTATATTTTCAACCGCGGCTTTTTTATCATTTGAACTTTTTGAAATAAAGAAAATTACCAAGGCAATAATTATAACCAATACAACATATTTCATAACTGATCCGATTAATTTGAATTATTGTGTATTCTAGCATTCGATTCTTTTGCAGGTCACATTAATTTAAAATTAATATGAGTGCTATGTTTTTCATTGTTAGGTAAGCGGATGATTTGCAGGGGTATTAATTCATTCAAAAGAGGTGTCTTATGCTATTTACAGTGATGGGACCTTGAATATTTACCCTTTAGTTATAGAAAAACCCGGTAACATGCATGTTACCGGGTTTACTAAGTAGATTAACAGCTACCTCAAGTTATGTGATTATTACTTGCGTTTACATTAGCTATTATCACATGTTTATTTCTAATGCTTATCCAGTTTTTGTGACAAGTTTTCAATCACATCAACGGCGCTATAAGTCGATTCATTAGGCATAATGCCTTTGCCCATTCGAATCTCTAAAATACTATGCACTTCTTTACGGTTATTGCCGCTATTAAAGGCAATTCCTATTTCACTATGTGGGCGTTGGTAAGTTTCACAGTTGAATAGGCCACAACGGCGTTCAATGCGCTGTTGATGCGATAAACCAAATGCAGAGGCAACCTCTACTTTTTGAGACTCAACAAAAGTTTCTTTATTGGTCACGACAAACCAATCAAAACCTTGCTTTTGAGTGAGCTCCGCGGATCTTAATAGCGCATAATCAGCTGCATCAGCGACACTGTTAGAGATGATTTTAAATTGTACACGATACCTATCACTGGTAATTTTTTGCTCACTATAACCTGATGACCCTTTAGTTGCAGGGCGGTAGTCAGGTTGAGAAGCACAAGCTGATATTAATAAAGTGACGAATAAAAAGGGAATAAATGATTTCATAATGTACCTCGGTTATTGTTTATTTGTTTGCCAGTTATTGTTTATTGCTCGTTGTTCTTGAGCGCTATCCATTGCTTGTCCTTTGATCATCTCATCTATAGCGCTGTCTAGTTGTGCCTTGTTACTGGCAACACGGTAATTTTCAATATCTTGGGAAAACGCTACGTTTTTGGTGATTTTAAGCTGCCACTGCTGATTTTCTTTACAGGCAATGTTGATACTGGCCGCTTGTAAATTAATGTGCTGAAACTGTCGACAAAAATTACCCGCATGATTAGTGAAACTTAAATTAGCCATGACCTTATCACCTTGGTCTGTTGACGACATTTCACCACTTTTTGCCTTATCTAACACCTGTGATATCTCTGCAGTAATCGCAGTTGTTTGCTCTGACTGCATTAGGGTTATTGTTCCTACGCCAAATATCATCGAAATACCTGCCGCTAAGGCGTAATGTTTTTTAATGCGTTGGTTAACACTTTTCCAGCGTGACAAGCTAACAACATTTTCAGGCGTCTGGTCTTCTTTATTTTCTGCTATTTTTTTATCTAAGGTTTGTGCTAAGAGTAAGATACCATCAGGCATTGTAGTGCTATCAATAATGGCAGCATTTTCGTCAACCCAGTGATCAACTTGTGATAAGTCAGCCAAACGCATCACTAAATCGTCGTCAGTCTCTAGCGCACAACGGACCTCTTCCATTGCTTCTTCGCTCAGTTCGGCGTCTAAAAATGCACTCAATATTTCATTGTCTATTTTCATAAGCCTGCTCCTATTTGATAGGGTTTCATCATATCCATTAGTGCAACACGTGCTCGAGATAGCCGACTCATCACCGTACCAACAGGGATCTCCATAGAAGAAGCCACTTCTTTATATGACATGCCTTGAACGGCCACTAAAGATAAAATTGCCCGTTGATCGTCAGGCAAGGTACTCATCGCTTTATTAACGTGTGCCAGCGTTTCTTTGTTGTCAAATTGTTGGTGTTCATTAGCAGTTTGTGGCTCTTGAAGCTCTGGTTTGAGTACCGCATTCTGCCTAACTTTTCGTGACCGATATTCGTCAATCCAAACATTGCGACAAACCTTAAATGCCCACCTAGTTTCGTCTACTCCACTAGGCACACCTTTATTGAGTATTTTCTCTAGCGTGGTTTGTACTAAATCATCTGCATCAGCAGGATTACCCGTTAAAGAGTAGGCAAAGCGTCTTAGCATTGGTAGTATATTTTCTATAGGTTTATTCATTTTTTACTCCTCTCTACTAAGTAGACGTATCTAAAAAATATTTATTCCATAAAAGGAAATTTATTTTTAGTTGAAACGTTTTATTAACGACACACTTATTTTTTAGGCTGAAGACTAACATGAAAACCTTACCACTTACCGCCATATTTATTTCAATTCTTAGTACATCTCTACCGGCACAACAACTCACTAGCGGTGATGTTCTAGGAAATATAACCCTAGTAGATCGCAATTTAGACGATATTAGCCAGCAAATAAAAGTACCACGTAAACTAGCCCCATTTGCGTTAAGTCGCTTACCCAATGTTGATAAATTGACGACTGAGCCACTTACGGCTTTACCTGATTCATTATCAATAGAAACAGTAACAGGAAAAAACCTTTGGTTTGATGTTGAGGTAGAACAGGGATGGCGAGCCGTGAAGGGACAATGGATACTCTTAGCCGACGACCTTAATAAGGCACGCTTAATTGGTCAGGGTGCGGTGATAATCAATGAATCTCGTTATTCTGGTTTGGGCATGACATTGTTACGTTTTAATGTGCCACAAGCTCTCGACTCAAAGAAAGCCTTAATAAATATACTTTCTGCCAAAGCGTCACTGAGTTTAGCTAGAAATCATATTTATCAAACACAAAGTCAAGCCCGTCAGCTTACCGATAAAAAAGTAGTCGGTGAAAAGCTAAAAACTAAAAGCCTATTTAATGCTTGTCAGCTAAAGGTAAAAGTTGGTCTAGTTGATAGTGCAATAGACACAAACCATGATGCTTTTAAGCAGGCAAGTATTACCGCAAAGTCTTTTTTGCCTGCTGAATTAGATGCCTCAGTTCAACACGGTACCGTGATCGCAAGTTTATTGGTTGGTAAGACAGAGCAGTTGGTACCGCTTTTACCACAGGGTCAAATTTACTCGGCAGAAGTATTTTACCAGCAGTCAGATTATGTTCAGGGTGCAACTTTGTCAGCGATGATAGCGGGAATAAATTGGCTAATAGAACAAGAAGTAAAAGTGATCAATATGAGTTTAGCGGGCCCAGATAATAAAATTTTGCAGGCTGTGCTTACTTCGGCCATGGCAAAGGGCGCTTTAATTATTGCTGCAGCCGGTAATGAAGGTCCGGCGGCTCCTCCGATGTTTCCAGCGGCTTATAAAGATGTTATTGCGGTGAGTGCTATTGACCAATTTCAACAACCTTACCGTTGGTCAAATCGCGGTGATTATGTCGATTACTCTGCCTTAGGGGTTAATGTCTTAACGGCACAAAGTGGTCAGCGGGTGGGGCGGGAGTCAGGCACATCGATTGCCGCACCTTACGTAACCGCAGCTTTAGCCTGTTTAATTGCAAAAATTGGCGTCAACAGAAATCAATTATTAGAAAAGCTCAATGAATCAACAATAGATTTGGGTCCTCGCGGTAAGGACCCTATTTATGGTGTCGGCGCGATAGTAAGCCGTTAAAATTGCGCTTTAATCGCTAAAGTCGAAAGGGTTTGAGTGTATGTTTGGCTATCAAGCTCTGAACTGTAGTCGCCATATTCAACGTTGCCAATAACCACTAAATGTTCGTTAACGTTTAACTGCCACTGTCCGTGAAATATATGCCTATGTTCATCTGCTTTTGATTCACGCTGACTAGGGATATCATTATTGCTGACTGCTTGAAAATCTTTCGATTGAAAACGCCAACCGATAGTTGCTTTGTGAGCTAAGCCAAATAATTCAAATTTTTGAGATAACTTAGTGTTAACCCCATAGCCACCATAATTAAACTGTGAGTCTGTTGCCGTTTCTTTATCTGCGCTAAGCCCTAGCATCAGCATAGTGCGACCGTCATTGATAAAGTGAAATAATTCAGTACTTACACCAAAAGTGTTGGCATTTCGGCGAGTTATTACGGCAAAGTCTTTACGCTTTATTTTAAGGCTAGTGCGTAAAAATGTTTGGGGTTGAAGAAAAGTTCCCAAGTAAATACTGGCTTGTTGAAAGGTTAAATATGTCTCGCCAGCTAACTTAGCTTTAGCACCATCATAACGTAGCCCTAAATCTTTTTCCTGCCATTTATAGGTCCCATCAATACTGACTTGATGTAAGGCAAGATCAAAAGAATCTAACTGATGATAATCTTGGTCATTATATCGATATGATGATGTTAACTTTGCTTTATTATTGAACGTCCACAAGCCAGTAACCGCAGCCGTTTTTTGAATGCCACTGTCACCCTGTGAGGAAACTTCATCAAGCTCATCGACACTAAGCGCTGAGTTGTTTATTAAAGCCAAAGAAGCCTCACCACTAAAAGTAAATGTCTCTGGCGTTGCTGCCATCACTTGCATACTAAGGATGCACCCTAAACTGCTCAACATATATTTCATCTTAATTTCCTTAAATAGGATGCGCCAGGGTAACTGGCGCATTTAACAAGTTAGTCAGTAAGATTACAAGCCAATAGCTAAGTCGCTTGCCAAAGTGCTTACCACTTCAGCGGCAGTTGCTGCAGCAATTTCAGCGTTAACCTGCTCAGTAACTACACGACTAATTTGGCTATTCACGTCTTGAGTAATAACACTTTGCGTATCGCTGGTAATTGAATTAACAATATTGGCATTAATACTTTGCTCCAAGACCTGTGTGGTTTGTGCTGCTGCATCTGCAGCGGCAATGTTTTGCAAATCTCCTGACAAACTCTGCGACAGTTGCGAGGAACCAGTTAAAGAAGTGGCGCTATCTAACGCACTGGCATTTTGTAAGCCTCCCGACATATTTTCAAACATGCCTTGCGATAAACTCTGTGACAGCTGCGACGTATTAGCAAAAGACGTTTGGCTATCAAGGTTGGACGCCCTAGCAACCTCTTCAGATTCAGCTAAGTCTTCACCAGGTGTCGCTTCACTCTCTTGGGGAATATCATCTTCTGGTAGCTCTGTTGTGCTTACTTGGGTAAGTGATTGGGTCAGTGATTGGCTCAACGTGGCCGCAACACCAGCGGTTATATTGACAGTGCTTCCCATATTATTTGTTAGGGTCGCAACCATCTGATTATTGCTATCAAAAGCTTTAGCGCTTGTTGCATTAATGCCATGACTGACTTGCTGCTCTGTTGGTTCGCTTTGCGCTGGTTCACTTGGAGCAGAGGCTTGCGGATTGTTGTCTGCGTTATTAGCCGTAACTTGTGTATTACTCGTTGCGGAACTGTCTGAATTTACCGACATTTGTGCTGAATTATCAGTGCTATCAATTCCTTGAGATAATTGAGTATTCTGATTAACTTGGGCGTCTTGATTAATTTGAATCGTGTTTGCTTGTGCAGCACTTACCCAACAACTTAATCCGCTTACTACCAATACTTTTGCAATTTTATTTAATGAAGTCATGTTTGCTTCCTCTAAGGGTTGTTTATGTTAATGACACTTAGATAACGGATGAAGTGAGATATTTATTCCAAGTTTATTTAAATAAAAACACAAATTTAAAGCCTTTGTTTTTTTTAAGTCTGTATATCAATATTTTAGGCTGGCTTTTTGTTTTACTTTTTTTCCTCTACATAGATAAGCAGTAATAACACTGGGGGTTAATACCTAGCGTAAAAGAGGGGAATACCTGATTATTTTTTGTTTGAGAAATGGGCACCCTAGCTAAGTAAATAATTTTCTTACCCATAAAGTGTCCATGAAAGCGAATGATGTTGACTTATATGTTTAATTATCATGCTCATGGTCACAAATAATAAAAGGTGATTACAATGAAGAATACATTAATATCAAGTGCCATTGCTTTTGCACTGACTGTTCCGCTAAGCGTTATATCTAGTCAAGTTCATGCATCAACAAGCGATATCATTACTGGAAGTAATGCTGCTAATAAAATCTTAAATTTTGACGTTGCTGGTGTACCAAACGTTAATCAAATTCAAGATACGGGCCTAAATACTTTAATGAGTTTAAGCGCTGAGCAGGCTCAAGCCATCAGTCACTTTCAAGCAGCTAATCCAAACGCACAGGTAAATATCAATCAAGCAACAGGGACTGTTGATGCTATTACCGGCATGACCGTTAAAACGGCGGGTAACTCTGTTGAGAATATGGCGCGTAATTTCATTACCGACAATCAGCAAATTTTTGAAGGTTTAAGCAATGACCAACTGAAATATAATCGTAATCGCTCTAAAGCGGCATTAGGTGGACAAGTTGTTCGTTTCGATCAAGTTGTCGATGGTATTCTTGTTGATGGCAATGGTTTAGGTGTTGTTATTGATGGTAACAACAACGTTCGCGCCATTATGGGTCCTTATCAAAAAGCCCTTACAGTAGCGGGTCAACCAGGATTGTCTGCTGATGATGCGGTGTTAATGGCAACGCGTAATCTTGTACAATTCCAAAAAAATATCCCCGCAGAGGCTATGTCAATACTAACCCCGGCCTATGAATTAATAGCAGCAGAGCTAGGTGTGTTTAAAACACCAATACCAGAGCTACGCATAGTGCAAACGGCTGATAGCCATAGTTTAGTTTGGCAGTTTTATTACTACTCAACGAATCCTTTTGGCGTATTTAAATACATGGTTGATGCACAAACGGGTGAGATAGTTTACCGTGAAGATCAAGTGCGCACGGCCGAAGAGCCACAACCCACCGATCAATTTGCTGATTATTTTCCGACTTTCCCACCGATCACCAAAGAATTACAAGACTCTTGTGAAATTGTTGATGCAGATGGCGGTTTAACGGGCACACCTGAAGGGTTATTGCGCATTAAATTAAGAAAATTTGATGAAACTAACCGAGTAACAGGTGTTGGTAGTGTATTAACGGGGACTAATGCACTTATTCTTAATGCTTCATCGAGCAAATTGCCATTCGCTCAAGCGGCTTTAGGCACTTATTATTTTGACCAAGACGCTGCACCTCTTTATGGCCGCGTTAATGAACAAGATCATTTTGCTGAGCCTGCACAGCAATTCGACGGTATCAGTCAATTTATATATATCACTAACTTAATGGAATATTTAGACTATTTGCACAAAGATGGTGACGATGTTCATAATAGAGGGTTTGGCAGTGGTAGTTTTCCTGATCAATACCCTAATGAGTCAACGCCTTTAGTAGGTGTCGTTCATATACCTAACGTGTTTATGGCACTAGAAGCTCAAGATATAGACTTTAGTGATCCTGAGCTTTTAAATAAAATAGTAAACTTAGATAATGCTTTTGCTATACCCCTTACACAAGAAATTGGTGGTCAGGAAGTGGTTGTTAACCCAACATTTTATGGTCATGGTTATTACTTTAACAACTTAGCAATAGATTTTAGTGTACCAATGCACGAAGGTACGCATGCGACTATCACACCTATTGCTGGCTTTGAAGGTAGCCCTGAAGGTGGCGCCTTGAACGAAGGGCAAGCCGATTTATGGGCTTATACCATAGGTGAAACACCTGATTTAGGTAGTTACCCGGTTGCAGGTTGTGGGTTAAGAGACTTATTACGCGAAAATGGTACAGATCCTGATTCTTTTGAATATATTCGTAGTGGCCAAAGCCAATTACGTTATTCACAATTAGGAACACGCGGTGACGACTTTGAAGTACACAGAGATGGCGAAATATATGCCGGCGCGATGTGGGACTTACGAGAAATTATGTTAGAGATGTATCCAGCTAACGACTTTGCTCGCCCAGATCCAACAACGGGTGATGCAACACAGTTAACCAGTTTAGGTAAAGAAACGTGGGAACGTATTTTCCTTGGCTCTATGTATATTTTAGGGGTTACTGCGCCAGATACCTTTGTTAAAGCGCGAGATGCGGCATTAACAGCTGACGCTATGCTATATCCAACTGCCTCTGTTGATGCTAAATCTCTAGGTCAACATCATGCTATTATTGAACGTGTATTTGCCGCTCGTGAATTAGGATTAAACGCTTCAGCTCCATTAGGTGGTGTGCAGATGATTTCAACAGCGGTAAGTGACTTTACTGCGGGTCAAAAAGCACCAGCTGCACCACAAAATATTGTAGCGAGTATTACCAACCCAGACACAATAGATGTCACTTGGAATGAAGTAGATAATGCCATTGGCTATCAAATATTAAAGCGTAAAGGTGGCAGCCCAGCTCGTTTATTCGCTGGTGTCCCGGGTCGTGAATATGTCGACGGTGATATAGAAAATAATGGCTATACCCATGTTGAATTTGTAACGGGTGCCAGTTACAGCGATAAAGGACAAGGTTTTGGTCGTGGCGCTGGTCAAGGTATTGATGCTTATGATTATCAATATGTTGTTCGTGCTATTGAAGTTAATGCTTCGGGTCAAGTTGGTTTTTCTGATTTGTCAGGTACGGCGAAAACTAACTTGAAACAAAGAAATGTCACTAAGAAAGTTACCACACGGATCGATAATGTTTCTTTTAGTGAAGGTTCATTTTCTTTTGATAATATCTTAACAAATAATGCTTCGCATGATTTGTTTGGGCCGTTAAAGTTTAATATTGTCTCAATTAGTAGCCCTGATGTAACTGTAGCTAACGCTAAAAGTGGCACAGGTCAAAATGGCGATACTGCGACGTTTATTTATGACGAATCTTTATCATCACAAATGGACTCTTCAGCGATTAACTTTATCTTTAACAACCCGATGGCTGAGATGTTTACCTTTAAAGCTAAAGTGTTTGCTCAGATAGAGAAACCTTCAGTTGCGGCTAATGGTAGCCAAGAACCGATGGATTCATCTGCGGGTGCAGATCGTACCGTGGTTTATCATAATATCTCTGAGCATAAGGGCTTAGTTGCTATTGGCACTACAGACGTAGAAGTTGCTGACGGTGTTGATTATGTTGATGTGGTATTTACTGCAGAGACAAGTGCACAAAGTATTGTTGCAACCTTAACAGCAGATACTGAAGTGGGGGGAGCCATTCCAGATTTGGATTTCTCAATGCTCGACAGTGACGGCAATGTCATGGTTACATCTGGTAACTTAGGTCCTTCAGAGCAGGTAGGTAGTACGGTTGTTGGTGGTGAAAGCTACACTCTACGTGTTAAAGGTTATGCCAATGGTCCAACTCAATTTACTATTGTGTTAGACCAAATGGTACTAAATGAATCAGATGCGAGTACCGAAGCAAGTACTGCTGAGTCTGCTGTAGGTTCTGTGGAGCTAGTTGAGTTTGTAGTAAACCCAGCTAATGGCACGATTATGGTCGTCGAACCTGAAGATGCGAAGTCAGTAACTGCTGCGCCAATGATGGGTACAACAGCGACACTTTAATCATTTACTAAAAAAGTAATAGCCCACTTAGTGATATAAGTGGGCTTTTTTTTGCCTTTTTTTTGCTGAAAGTGTTTTGCCACCCACCAAAAAAATATCTTATTAATTAGCAATCAACGAGAAGAGAAGATACAAATATACTATTTGGAATAAATAGTTCATCCATTATTTAATTATCCATCCTGATGGTCAAGTGGCTACTACTTTTAAGCAGAATTGTTAAGTTAAACAGGCTTCTATTTCATTGTTTGTTATTTGACCACTTAGTCAGTTTATGGCATATTTTACTTTAATGTGATTTTTAATATAAATATTTTATTAAGTTATTCATTAAAATGTCATATTACAGGGAAATAATAGGCATATATAAAACAACAATATAAGGATGTAAAATGGAGTTTAGATACACGGACTTATCTTTTTTTATATTTTCTCTTCTCTCTAATACTGGAAAGTTTTATCCACTTTCTTTATCCACCCTATATTGCTCTCTATCATTGAAAATAATCGTTTCAATTTATTATTTGCACCACCAATTTTTGGTGAAATCTATCTGCGATTATTTCTTAAAATTTTTATCCAAAGAAAAAATATTAATTACGGCAGTAATTATAAAACCTTTATCATTCTAAATTATAGACAATACGTCCAAAAATAAATTAATTACGGTGTGAATGAGTGGTTTACAAAAAGTATTGAATCAAGTGGCTAAGTGCAAATATATTGCACTTTAATAATAATAATAATAAACATAATATGGAAAAATAAAATGAAAAAAAATCGATTAGCCTTACGACCCAAAATCATGGCTGTTCCCCTTACCAATCACAACCCCAAACGTTGCTTAAAAAAAGTAATGCTTATGTCTGCATTATGCTTTTCTATGACACAAACAGCGTTTGCAGCAGATGTTTTTATTAACGAAATACACTACGACAATGCAGGATCAGACGTAGGTGAAGCAGTTGAAATCGCTGGTGTTGCAGGAACAGATTTAACAGGTTGGTCAATTATTTTATATAATGGTAGTAATGGAACTAGCTATAGCTCTGTAAGCCTGTCTGGCATTATTCCTGATCAACAAGGAGGCTTTGGTACGCAATTTTTTACAAAGTCGGGTATACAAAACGGCGCACCTGATGCATTTGCATTAGTAGATAATCTTGGTGTTGTCGTTGAATTCTTAAGTTATGAAGGAACGTTAACAGCCACAAATGGTCCAGCAAATGGCTTAACAAGTATTGATATTGGTGTTGCTGAAACCAGTAGTACACCTACGGGTTATTCACTACAGTTTGATGGTTCAACTTGGCAAGGAGCTAATGCAAATACATTCGGCGCAGTAAATACAGGCCAAACATTTGATGACAGTGGTGATAGTAACAACGGTGATAATAGTGGTGGCGGCAATGTTGACGATGGTGCCAGTGGCAGCGTCTGTGTTAACTGCCCAGATCTAGAAAAAGTTACTAATTCGACCAATTTTGACGATGCCACTTATTATGAAGATGTAATTTTGGCGATTAATGGCGGACATGGTACCACAGCAATAAAAGCAGAAATAACTACCGCAATAAGTCAAAATCATAAAGACTTAAGTTATGCAGAGGTTTGGACCGCATTGACTGAAACTGATGAAGACCCGTCAAATTCAGATAACGTAATCTTATTCTATCGTGGTATTTCCAAAGCTAAACTTTCAAACGGCAGTGGCCCAGCTTCTAGTGATCCAGAAAACTGGAACAGGGAACATGTATGGGCGAAAAGTCATGGTGGTTTTAGTAGTGAAAGTCAGTCTGGCTATACAGATATTCATCACTTAAGGCCTACTGATATTTCAGTTAACAGCACAAGAGGCAATTTAGATTTTGATAGTGGTGGGTCTGAAATTGGAGAGGCGCCTGGTAATAAGGTTGACAGCAATTCATTCGAACCTAGAGATACAGTAAAAGGTGATGTCGCACGAATGGTCTTTTATATGGATGCGCGATATGAAGTAGCCGACGCTAACATGCCAGATTTGCGCGTTGTGGAAAGTACAAATACCAGTGGGCCTGAACTTGGCAGGTTATGTCGTTTAATTGAGTGGCATAATGCAGATCCAATTGATGCCTTTGAGCAAAAACGAAACAATACCATTTACGAATATCAAGGAAATCGTAATCCCTTTATTGATCACCCTGAATGGGTATCAACTTTATATGGTAGCGAAGCCTGTAACTCTAACGGCGGTGGCGATACTGGCGGCGGCGATACTGGCGGCGGTGATACTGGCGGTGGCGATACTGGCGGTGGAAATACTGGCGGCAGTACATCAAATATATTTATTAATGAAATTCACTATGACAACGCCGGCGGTGATATTGGTGAATCGATTGAAATAGCAGGTCCTGCTGGAACTGATTTAACCGGTATGAGTTTGGTTCTGTACAATGGTTCAAACGGAACAACGTACAAAACAGAAGTATTAGCTGGCGTATTGGCAGACCAACAGAATGGTTTTGGTACCTTGTCATTTGACATTGCAGGTATGCAGAATGGCGCACCAGATGGTATAGCGCTTATTGATAGTGATGGCAGTGTTCTAGAATTCATAAGTTATGAAGGTTCGTTAACTGCTACCAATGGTCCTGCTACTGGCATGACTAGTACAGATATTGGTGTTTCAGAAGTAAGTAGCACAGTGGTTGGTTTTTCTCTTCAGTTAGCGGGTATAGGTTTTACTTCCGCAGACTTTACTTGGCAAGCCGCAGCTGAAAATACATTTAACAATGTAAATACCAATCAAACGTTTTTGGCGGGTAGTGTCTTTATTAATGAAATTCACTATGACAACGTCGGCGGTGATACTGGAGAAGCGATTGAAGTTGCCGGTCCTGCAGGAACCGACTTATCAGGTTTGAGTTTAGTGCTTTACAACGGTTCAAACGGAACTACATACAAAACAGTTGATTTGTCTGGTGTGTTTACTAATCAACAAGCTGGATTTGGAACCATGTCATTTGACATCAGCGGCATCCAGAATGGTTCTCCTGACGGCATTGCTCTGATTGATAACGACGGAACTGTCATTGAATTTTTAAGTTATGAAGGCTCACTTACCGCTACTAATGGTCCCGCAAGCGGAATGATTAGCACGGACATAGGCGTTTCAGAAACAAGTAATACTCTTGCTGGTCTTTCTTTACAGCTTGGCGGAACGGGTTACAGTTCAGTTGATTTTACTTGGGAAGATGCCAATGCTAATACATTCAATAATGTAAATACAAATCAAACTTTTGGTTCTGGTGGTGATACTGGCGGCGGCGATGGTGATGGTACACCAATGCTAATAGGTCAGTGTTCAGACCCATCGACGTTTATCCATGATATCCAAGGCAATGCTGATGTTTCACCTTTAGTAGGCCAAAACCTTGTCGTTGAAGCTATCGTAACATCAGTGTTACCAGCACTTGACGGGTTCTTTATACAAGAAAGCGATACAGATGTTGATGCGGATCCGTTAACTTCAGAAGGACTGTTTGTCTTTAATACGGCCAATACAATTACACCATCAAATGGTGATCTAGTCCGTGTTGCTGGTAATGTTTCAGAATTTTTCGGGCGAACGCAATTATCGCCAGCACAAGATCTTATTATTTGTGGAACGGGTAGTGTATCTACTACGACCTTATCCTTGCCTTTTACTTCTGTTGAACAACCTGAAGCATTAGAAGGAATGTTGGTTAGTAACGCCGATTCACTTACCGTTAGCGATAATTATAACCTAGCCAAATTTGGCGAAGTTACGTTATCCAGCAGTAGATTGTTTGTGCCAACTAACATACATTTGCCTGGTTCGGCTGAAGCTGTAGCACTTGCGAATGAAAACTCCTTGAACCGAATTACTTTAGACGATGGTGTTAATGGCTCATATCCTGAGCAAATAATCTTCCCTACTGGAGGCTTATCGGCTGACAACAGCTTACGCATTGGCGACTTAGTTACTGAGTTAACTGGAATAATTGATTATAGTTTCAGTAATTACAGAATAATTCCAGTAGTAGCTCCTACGTTTGTAAATGACAACATCAGACTCGCCCAACCGGAACTGTCGCCATCTAACCTTAAAATAGCTAGCTTGAACGTTTTAAATCTATTTAATGGTGATGGTCAAGGTGGAGGTTTCCCAACAGCAAGGGGCGCAGATACCGCTGAAGAGTTAGAGCGTCAATTTGCTAAAACAGTGGCTGCAATTGTCGCTATTGATGCCGACGTTATTGGTTTAATGGAAATCGAAAATGACGGAGTAGACGCCAACAGTACATTAGCTCAATTAGTTGCGCGTATTAATGCCGTTTTGGGTGCAGAGACCTATGCATTTATTAACACGGGCGGAACCATTGGCACCGATGCGATTGCAGTTGCGCTTCTTTATAAACCTAGCAGTGTTTCAGCGTCGGGTAATGCCATGTTAAATAACAACGGCATATTTAATCGTCCTCCGTTAGCTCAAATATTTACGCTAAACAATAACGGTTCAGCTATAACTGTTGTTGTTAACCACTTTAAATCTAAAGGGGGTTGTAGCAGTGCTTCAGGTGCAGACCAAGATCAGAACGATGGACAAGCCTGTTTCAATGCAAAAAGGGTAGCACAGGCCAACGAACTGATGAATTGGTTAGCGACTGATGCGACATTGAGTCTGCAGGAAGATGTGCTAGTGATGGGTGATTTGAACGCTTATGCAATGGAAGATCCAATCAGAGCATTTACAAGTAACGGTTACACTAACCTCATTAATCAATTTGCAGGCGAACAAGCCTATTCGTACCTCTTTGGTGGTGAAGTGGGTTACCTAGATCATGCCCTAGCGAGCAGTAGTCTATTAACCAAAGTGGTTGATACAACAGAATGGCATATTAATGCAGATGAACCTTGTGTTCTTGATTACAACACTGAACTTTGTGGCTCTGGTTTTAGCCATCCGGATAAGACGGCTGATCAGTTAGTTAGCGTATATGACAATAATGCTTACAGAATGTCTGACCATGACCCTGTTATCGTTGCATTCGATTTTACACCTGCAGCAATCCAAGGCGATTTTGATGGAGATGGCGATATTGATATCAATGATTTACGCGGTTTGATGCGTGCAATACAGTTTGGACAAACGATCGATTTAGCGTTTGACCTCAATAATGATGGGGCCGTATCTATGATGGATGTTCGCGTTATGATGAGTTTATGTACTCGCACTCGCTGTGCGGCTAATTAGACTAAATTGCTTAAAACAGACAAACAATAAAACAAACAAAATTAAATTAAATTAAAAGGTAGTAAAATGAAGAAGTTATTAATAGTAGCAACGTTAATCTTGTGTGCAACGTTTGGTGGAAACGCTAACGCCGGACTAATTACTCTTTCAGCAGACCAAAGTGATGTTTTGGTTGGCGAAATGATGGAAATTACCTTAAATGCCACGGGTTTTGATGAATTTGATGTATTTTCTTTAAATGTTGATTTTGATACAAGTGTCTTTAGTTTTTTACCCTCTACGTTTACAACCGAACTTTCACGTCCTTTTATAATGGAGTTTAATCAAGTTGGAAGTGGCGTAGCTATTGGATTTGTTAATTTTACTCCATCAAGTGGTGATTTTTTATTAGGAAAGTTCACATTGCAGGCAATAGGAGCAGGGACGACCGATTTTTCTCTAGTGGTAAATGAATTTACCTTGAGTGACCCATTAGATTTTTTCGCTGTAGCAACGCCTGTTAACGCTGATGTATTGGGTCGAGTATCAGCATCAGTAACCGATGTTCCTGAGCCGTCTACATTAGCAATATTTGCGTTAGGGCTGATGGGATTAATGACGAGGTCTTTAAAGAAAAAATCTTAATTTAGGTTTAATCTTTGATTATAAAAGCGCTAATCGTCATGATTAGCGCTTTTTTTATCCGTTATTTAATTAGTGTTAGTGATAAAAATCCGGAAATTTTTGTCAGTTGATATTATGATAAAATTATAAGTATTAACGATCGCTTTATTGGACACCGATGGTATTACGCTATTAATTGTTAACATTCATCTTTACGTTGGTGTTAATAAACCTTTTTGATACTCATCTAGTGCATTATAAAGTATCGTTTTTTTGGCTTTAGTGATCGTTAAAGGTAGTGACTCTACTGTCTTATTTGCGCAAGAAACGCTAAACCAGAAAGTAGTATTGATGATTACTGATTAGGTTGAACAAAATAGAGAAAATAAATAAAAATTAGCCATAAAAAAAGCCGCTAGGTTTATCTAGCGGCTTAATACTTAAACTAAATAATTAATCATTAGTTTCAAGTTTTGATGTTGTTACTGCAATCGTATAGTCAGTAGCTACTGAAATATAACCATTAACGCGAAGCGTATAAATTCCGCCGCTAGTTGGGCGAAAGTTAATTTCTTCTGGGTTATCTAAAGAGGCGCTGTTAGCGACAACTTCACCGGCTTCGTTAAGCAAGTCAAAGTCTAAATCTGCAACACCTGACCAAGTTAACACAGCATTAAGCATAGAAACGTTGTCTGTCAGCTGTATATCATGGTCTGACACTTCCATATTTTCATATGATGGGCCAACTGAACCGGCAAAGTTACTGTCTGTTTTTATAATGACTGCAGCTGAGTCGACTAATTGACCGTCGAGTAAAATACCGTCAAATGAAACTGTACCGTTAACGCGTTTAAGACTTATGCTATGAACGCTATCGGTAGATAAATCTCTAAATGCAACGGTTTTAACTTGACGTTGAGGTGAATAATAATCTAATAAACCTTGGCTTTTACCATCAAGAAATAATTCGGCATGACCTTTTCTATTATTAGTTATATATTTTAATTGAACACTATCACCAATGAAATCAAAGCTAATTTGCGCGTTTCTACGTCGTGTTTGCTTAAAGGTGCCATCTGACGATAAGGTACTATTTTTTACAGCCCAGCGTTTTTTATAATTAATATTGTTATCAGTTTCAGAAACTTCAGACCAAACGCCTTGGCTTGACCAGCCAGTTTGTCCGTTGATAAAGTCTGCTCTTTCACCGATAGTAACTCTGGCCAAATCTACAGCCGCTTTTACGTTAATATGACCCGCACCCACTTGATGAACTTTATAACCCGGCATTTCATCTGCGCTGTCTTTTAAAATTTGTTCAACTTGATCCGGTGATAAAAGTGGATTCACTTCCAACAATAAACCGACCACACCCGCAACAAATGGTGTCGCCATTGACGTACCACTCATACTTGCGTAGTACAGGTGATATTCTGGATGTGCAGGGTCGATAATAGGACCTGCAGCGCCCAATGGCGTGTTAAGTGCTCGTGTTGATACAATCGCGCTACCTGGCGCAGTAATATCAGGTGTTTTAATCCAGTCACCTTCAACGCCTCGGCTTGAAAAATCAGCTAATTGACGGTCTGTTGTGCCAGCAGCAACGTTAATAACCCATGGGGCAATTGCATATTGATTAAGGGTGTTGTCATCTGGACCACTATTAGAAGCGGCAAAAGTCACTACGATGCCTTTTTTGTAAGCTTGATAAGAAGCTTGATTGGTTGGATTATTTGGATCAAAGCTTGCGCCGTCACCTCCACCCCAACTGTTAGTTATTACATCTATGCTATAACGTTCGCTATTAGCGATTGCATAATCAAAGCCAGCAATAGCATAAAGAATTGAAATTGCTTCACCAGCGCCTAGACCCACCAAAGTTGCTTTAGGGGCGATGCCTGCCTGGTAAAAACTTCTACGTTCATCATCTCTTGATGCTTCACCGCTACCGGCAACAGTGCCGCCAACATGTGTACCGTGTCCTGAACTCGTATCCGAATTTGGCACACCTTCTAAAAATAAGTTTTTACCACCAGCAAAATCAAGATCACCAGCAATTTTAACATTTTGGATAGTTTTTTCACCGAGTAATAAATCAGGGTGTGTTGCATCAACACCTGAATCTAGTACTGCAATCGTTGAACCTTCACCATAAACACCATAATCGTCATGTACTAGATGACCACTGGTAATTTCGCCAGAGTTATAGTTGTAATATTCTAAAGGCGCATCAAAATAAATACTCTTAACCCGTGAATCTTTAGCTAAGCTATTGATTTGGCTCCGAGTTAAAGAAGTGCCTGCCATAGGTAATACTTTTAACGCTAAATAAGGAACGTTTAAAGCGGTCATAACATTGTCGAGTTCATTGTAATGGTGAGTTGAAACAATCACTTTAGTACTTTGAACTAAAGTGGGTAACAACGTTTGTAATTTCGAGCCAATAAGCGCATCAGCATTAACATTAAATGTGGTCGCTGCAAGTACACTAACCGATAGTGCCAAAAGTGTCTTTTTCATTTTCTTATACCTTTTGAATGATTATAATTTTGAATGAGTTTTCTTTCATTAACTTAGCTACTGTGCATAATTTTTTTGAGCGTTATAATCGGGAAGAACCCCTAGGACAATGTGATAAAACTACTTAGCAATTATTTTAACTGGCTTAAAGGGGAGTGATGAAATAATAATGCTGACTTATATATCAGTCAGGCTTGATAAAATTAATACCCGTAACTTAATGAAAGTCATAATAATTCATTGAGTTAATAGTGAGGTTTGTCGAATGAATAAATGCAGGAGACTACTTATGGAAATGTTCAAAAACTATGAGTTTAATCGTTAAGCTGTTTTATTACCTTGTTGTCGATTTGATTTCTTAGTTGATAAATGAACACAGCTACTTTTTTTATTTGGACATCGCTTGGTATATTTATTTTTCCTATTCTTATAGGGTTTTTTACGTTTCGCTATAAAATCAATAGTTGGCCCGTCATCTATTTGATAAATTCCAGAGTTAAATGCTTTAGCCTGTTGAATTAAAGGGAGTAACGAAAATTGTGATGTTGAACTAATAAATACACCTGTATTGGTATTAATTATTTTTATAATCAATACACTAATAATCATAACAGCAATTTTATTTCTCATGACTTTATTTCTTTTAACGTTTTATACCACCAATCTACTGTGTACTATTTAGTTTGACGCTATAATCCGGAAGAACCCCTAGCTGAGATTGATAAAATCACTTAGCCATATTTTTATTAACCTGGTGCTAATATCCTACATGGGGCATACCATAAGCTAGCGTGGTAATTTTCAATTAAATCATTGGTTTCACTTTATGCTTTTCACTAGGGTGAACCGCTTTATTTGGGTGATATATACCCTAATCAGTTTGGTTTTTTTAGGGAAACCCTCTAAACTTTAAAGTAAACGTAGAGATACTTTAGATGGTAATACGGTTAAGCGGTCCGGCTTTAGTCATTAATTTTTGTCAACGAGTTGGCTTGATATCATTATTTATATTTACTGGCATAAGCTCTGCTGAAACAAGTTTGGAACAACAATCTATTTTTGAATTATCACTAGCAGAGCTGTTAAACGTGAGGGTTGATGTTGCTTCTTATACTTCTGAACGGATTATTCAAACTCCTGCAATAGTTTCCCGCTATGATCAAAATGATTTAACCTTGATGGGTATTAAAAGCCTAAAAGATATGTTGTCGTTTATCCCTGGCTTTGTTCTCCAAGAAAACCGAGCAGGGGGCACGCCCGTAATGATCAGAGGTATAGTCGAAGCCTTTAACCAAAAAATTCTCTTCATAGTCGATGATGTTCCTTATTGGATGCCATCACATTCTGAAATACCGCTCTTAGGTATTCCCATCGAGGCTATTAGCCATGTCGAAGTTATAAGGGGACCTGGTGCTATTTATTATGGTACCAATGCTTCTGCAGGTGTTATTAAAATTGTCACTAAACAAAAAGCGGGCAACAGCCTAGCCGTAAATTATGACTCTAATCAAAAACTCAATGTTGGCGGTTATTACTTTCACGCTTTTGATGATGACTCTCATTTTTCACTAGGGGTTGAGTCTCAAAAAGATAACGGTTTTACCAGTTACTTCGAGGGTACGCCGCAACCCCCTTCATTTCCAAAGGGTACACCAGATTTTGATCATATTGTTATAACAGAAGAAATGACCTCTGTGCTAGCACGCTTTCGCTATTATAGTTTTAATATCAACTTTCAAACGTTCGACTCAATGACCAATGATACTGACGAACCAACCCCTTTAAGCATCGCGACACAAAGAGAGCATAAGGGATATTTATCGAACCTGTCGAGAAAACCCCGTGATCCGAGCGAAGCGAAAGTCGCGGGGATGAATCGATAAACTATCCTTGTTCTTTAATGTATTTGCGAATTGTATCAGCGGAAGCATTGCCGACAGAACAAACAAAACATCCATCAGACCAGAAAGTATTCTCAATCCAAAACTGCTTTTTCAGGCCTGGATACCTCTTCCAAATCAACTTATTTGTCTGCTGCTTAATCCTTCTAACATGTTGCCCAATGGCATATCTTGGAGAAATCATCAGAAGTATATGGATGTGATCCTTGTCTACTCCAATCTCCTCAACTGAAAAGTCAGAACTATCTGATATGTCTAAAACAGCCTGCTTTACAAACTCTCCCATATCGCCAAAAAGTAGTTGCTTTCGATATTTAACCACGAGAATTAAATGCAGAGCAATTAGGTGCTTACAATGTGAATTCGTTTGACATTCCACTTGACAATCTCGGCTTGTACAGTAGTCTATACAGTATATGAAAAAGACGCTCAGATACAATTATCGGCTCAAGCCGACGGCAGAACAAGAAGTCAAACTCGTTGAATTTGGAGCATACGCCCGTGGCGTATGGAACTTGTTGCTATCTGAAAATATGCGTCGATATCGGTACGATAAAACATTTCTTTTTTACAATGAAATGGCATCGCTGATAAAAGATTTAAAAATGTTCGATGAATTCTCATGGCTCAAAGATTTTGACTCTGCGGCTTCACAACAAGTGGCTCGTGACCTTGAAACAGCACTAAAGAATTCATTCAATAAAGGCAGGGTTCAAAAGTTTCCGACTTTCAAGGTCAGCTTTAAGCAGAAGAAACTTCACGATGATAGCTACCGCTCGGTCAATACGAATGAAAATATAAGACTGGAAAATAACGGCATCACTATTCCAAAAATTGGTACGGTTAAAATTGCACTTCATCGTAAACTTAAAAGTAAAATCAAGTCAGCAACCTTCAAGATGAGGCACGGGAAGTGGTACGTTTCACTGACTCAAAAAGTCGAGTGCAAGAGTAAAAAGCAAGTGCTATCAACACTTGTGGGCTATGACATCAACAGCCAATATACGGTTGTCGGCTCAAATGGTCTGTACGTTGAAAACCCGAAAGTTTTTAAGAAGTCATCAACGAAATTAAAACAAATTCAAGTCCAGTTGAGCCGTCGTAAGAAAGGTTCGAATCGCTGGCACAAAACAAAATCACGTTTAAACAAAATTCACGGGAAAATCTCTAGCCAACGCCTAGCGTTCGCTCACGAAGTATCATGCTCGATAGCCAAGAGTAGCGATATTATCGTGTTTGAGGATTTAAACGTGAAAGGAATGCAGCAATTTAATGGCCAGATGGTGAATGATAATGTGATGGGAATGATCACTGAATTAACCAGGTATAAGGCTGAATTAAATGGAGTTGTTTACCATGAAATTGGTCGGTTTGTGAAATCTTCCGGCATTTGCTATGGATGTAAGTATGAGCATAAATTCGATTTGAGTGTGCGAGAATTTTCCTGTGTGAGCTGTGGATTAGTACAGTGCAGAGATTTAGCAGCAGCTAAATCTGTTGCAGACACAGGCGAAAAAGAGTTAATAGCTAATGGGATATTAGCTAGGGCGTTGCCCAAATTTCAGCAGAAATCACCTTCTAAAATGAAAGTCTTTGAGCTATCAAAGTTTGGTGTGGGATCTGAGAAAAAAGAAGCAGCCTAGTTATCAAAAGCTAGATTGCAGAAGCCCCGTGATCAGAGCGAAGCGAAGTCGCGGGGTAGTTCACTGCATATGGATAAAAGTTGGCAGTTTGAACACGCCAATATGCAAGTTTACAGTGAATATAATCAATTTTATTTACAATTCGTCTCACGAAATGTACTTAGTTTGGGCAATGACGGAGGATTTCGCTTTGATAATAATGGTGACAACAATACCCGTTGGCGAACTGGAGTCACTTTTGATTATCATTGGAATAATCATTTAACGCTAAATAGCGGTATGGAGTTTGAAAAGCGTCGCATTGAAAATTACAATTTATTCAAAGAGGTTTCAGTAACAATCTAGTCAGTTTTTTAATTCAGGCAGTTTTGATCGAAGTGGTATTGAATTGAATTGGATTATCAACGTGTTTTAAAAAACTACACGGTATTTGCTAATTTTGCTTATAGCCACTAAGGAAACAGGGAAATATCTGATGATAAATTAGCTGCAATTGTCCCCAGGTTTATCACAGCTTTTGGTCTATCATATCCTTGGGATACGCGACAAACTTTGGGATTTTCATTACGCACGATCAGCAAGCGAAATAAAGCGCAAGCCTCATATTTACTTAATGCGAATTATAATTATAAAACCGAGCGATATTCGTTGTTCTTTACAGTAAAAAACTTACTGGGGGAAAAGATTGTTTATCCAGATACTCAAGATTTTGTAGCAGAACACTTAATTGAAGGTGATAATAATATAAATCTGTCGTTATCACTAAAATATTTATTTTAGTGTACGACAACTCAGTTACAACTTATCTTGAATTTCAAATAAAAACTAAACAAACACTTTGTATTAAATCTGTTTGTTTAACCAAACTAATGCATCGTCTTCATTATCAAAATACTCTATATTTTGAACCGCTTTGGAGGGCACCCATTGTTGGTCAATACTTTTTATTACCTGCGAAGTAATAACGATAGCTTTTGCTACCATATTTTGACCATTGAGCCACTCATTAAACTTATTAGAGATATTAAATGCGTCTGGCGTAGCACCATCCAAGTTTGAAAGATCAACAAGTATCAGAAACTTATTTTGATTGAGCGACTTAATTATTGCTGATGTCTTTTGCGAGACTTCTTCAGCACCATACTCATTAAAAGATCCTTTCAACGTTATATGTATAATATTTTCTTTTAAAATTATTGTGTTATCACCATGCTCTATCGTCAATTTGGTACTCCAATAACATAACCATTTATTAGTCGTGTTTAGTTAATAGACTAAAGTCCTGCATTGTAACTGAATTATTGTAAATATCTCTGTTTATCTTTCATTAGACGATGGCACATTACATTTAAACGCTAAACGCTAAACGCTACTAATAATAAAATACAAACACCGATTAAAACGACTGACACATAGGTTGACTGCATATTCAGTGGCATGACTTCCTGAGGTGAGAGCTTTTTATTAATAAAAGATTTCAGTTGAGCCATTAAGCCTAGATCAATAGCTTTCTCTTGCTCAATATTTGCTATTAGCTTTTCGTTTGTTGAGAAAGGCTTATTTATCGCTATTAGCTTGAATGCATCGAGGCTGAAAATTACGCGTCCGTCTAGTTTAAAGGTCACCAGTAATTTATAGACAACAACGGCAAGAAATATCGGGATTAACGATGATATAAAGCTGTTTAGGGTCACCAGTGATAATAAACTGGTTAAGGTGTACTTTTCATTAAGTAAATACCAAGGCGCTAACAGCACTAGTAGGGTGTTAACTAGGCAAACAACCAGTAATGGGTATTGAGGTTTACTGTCATGAGCGCTATTTTTCTGACCTTTATAGTAAGCCATATGGATAAAACGGCACATTAATAGTCCAGTAAATAATGCACTGACAATAATTGCATATTTTAAATAAGGTAAGTCACTCAACAAATTTTTGACTTCATTTTTAGCGAAAAAACCACTGGTAAAGGCTGCCCCAACCAAGGATAACGCAGGTAATATCATGGTGATATAAGTCATACCACGTAAATAGACTGGCGTATTACTTTGTTTATTTAATAGTGGCGTAATTCCCACAGATAAAAATAAAGCCGACTTAGCTAACCCGTGATGAATAGCATAAAAAATAATAGCCGTGGTCATTGCATCTCTAAGTGCTGGAAAGACTAATATCACACCAAAACAAGCAGATAATATGCCCATTTGGCTTACCGTAGAATAGGCAAGTACCGCTTTAGGATCCTTTTGACTCATGCCCTTTATTGCCGCATAAAAGGCGCCAAGGGCACCAATGGCAATAGTCAGTAAACCTAACTGAGAGAATGTGGCCAAATCATCTGCTTGAAAAGGGAAAAACTTAAGCCAACCAATCATACCGGCTTTTACCATAAAACCACTTAATAAGGCACTAGCGGGCACCGCAGCAACAGGGTGTGCAAGAGGTAACCAAGAATGGAAACCAAATAAGCCAATTTTTATACCAAAACCAACAATCAGCATCAGTCCCATAAATTGTAATAACGTTGGGCTAACAGTGTGTTGGGTTAAGTCCATATAATTGAGAATACAAAAAGCACTAAAAATAGCAACTTCACCGATAATGACCCACTTTATATAGACATTAGCGGCTGATATTGCGGCGGCTGTTTTATCTCTAATAATGAGCACATAAGACGACAAACTCATAAAAGTAAAAAAGGTCAAAAATCCAAACATGTCTGTGCTCAGGACTAAACCAAAACTACTGGCCATGGCGACACAAAATAACGCCATAAAGTTAGATTTATTATCACCCAAATGAGGATAAAATAAAGCATACGTTGAGCTTAGTAACCATAATAGCCCCGCCAGCAATAGAAAACCTTGGCTGAGCTTATCAAGTGAAAGTTCACTACCAAAAAATAAGAACGGTATGCTTTGAAAATAATATTCAGGTTGTAAGCCTAAATAAATAGCAGGAATGGCGCAAAGTGGCATTAAATAGGTAAGTTTGATAGCTTTGGGACGTATGATAATTAATGCGGCTAATATCAAGGGTAATATAATAGACCAAACTAACCAGCTTGACATTTGCTGAGGTAAAATCGACGATTGCAAAAGAGTTGTTGTTTGATTAAATCCAATAGATTCAGAGGTTGCGATCAGCTTTGACCAGCTTAATGCACTGTATTGACTATTAGCGAATAATCCCGCCAAAATAGCAAAAGTTATGGTAACAACCGGTGGTAAAAGCATCATCCAATGTGCTTCTAGCGTTGGTTTGTTCTCTACATGGTTTTGATGCTCAGTATGTGGCTCTGCAGGTAATTCTGCGTGTTGGGTAGCATGTACCGGTGTGGATAATTGTCTTGGTAAACTGGCGTGCTCGGTATCTTGATTCTCTTGTGATGGAGCAAGGAACCATGCGCGATAAACCAAAGGTAAGAAATAAATTGCGTTTAATAAACTACTACCCGCTAGCACTGCTATTACCCAAGCATTACCTGTTTCAATAGCGCCAACACCAAGGTACCACTTAGAAACAAAGCCCGCGATTGGCGGTATACCAATCATGCCTAAAATTGCGATAGTAAAGGCAGTCATGGTGATCGGCATTTTTTTAGCAATGCCATTTAACTGGCTAACTTTATAAATGTGATGTGTTTCAGCGAGCAGACCAGCACAAAAGAACATAGTGATTTTCATTAGCCCTTGATGCACTAAATGCATAATAGCACCAACGGCCGCAATAGGGCCGGCGAGTGCTATGCCTAGCGTTATATATGACACCTGACTAACCGTTGAATAAGCAAGACGCTTTTTTATATCATCTTGATAAATAGCCCTAACCGAACCATAAATAATGGTAAAACATGCAAAGACCAACAGGACTTGTAAAACACCTAAAGAACTTGCTAGGTCGACGCCATACACATCATAAACCACACGTATAATGCCAAAAGCTCCAGCTTTTACTACCGCTACAGCATGCAGTAATGAGCTAACCGGTGCGGGTGCTGCCATTGCACGAGGTAACCAACCATGCAGAGGAAATAAAGCCGCTTTAACGCCTAAACCTATCATCAGCATAACAAAAATAATAGTGATGGTGGTTGGGTCAATATTAGGGGTATTAAGTAAGATATCTGGCGTTGAAAAATCTAAAGCACCCGCGATAGACTTTAACCAGACAACCGCAACCATTAAGATAGCGCCACCGATCATCGTATAACGTAAATAGGTTTTACCAGATTTCAACGAATCGTCATTACCTTTATGAACAATTAATGGGTATGTCGCTAAGGTAAGGAGTTCATAAAAAATTAGAAAAGTAATTAAATTACCCGCTAAAGCGACCCCTAATGTTGAAAAAACACAGAGACTGAAAAAGCCAAAGAATCGACTTTTGTGTTTCCCTTTCTTAAAGTAACCCACGGCATAAATAGTGGTAAAAAACCATAACACGCCCGATAGTGTCACAAAGGCTAAAGACAGAGCATCAGCTTTGAGTACTAAGTTAATATCAGGTAATAGCGGTAATCTTGTTTCAAATACAGCGCCTTGAGAAACGCCCAAGAGCATTATGCCAATTAAGATAATATTAATTGCCGCACTCGTTAAATTAACAGATGTTCTGAGTTTTTCATTTTTCTCATCGATGACCATCATCAAAATGCCGGTACTAAAGGCAACGATTAAAATAATAAGCGGTAGCCAGTCGTTTAACATGCTAATTGTCCTTGAAGCTCATTTACAACATTAATCATGAGTAACTACCCGTAATTAGGTTAGTTAACCACATCGCATTTAAACCAATAATGATGGTAATAACAGAGAGTCCAACTGCACCTAAAAGCTTACTTTCACTGATAGCTAAAACGGTAAGTGAGTTTTCCTGAGTCGGTGTGGTAAACGCCAAATTGAGTACTCTAAATAGATAAGCACTCGCTAATAGGCCGCCAATAAAGAGGGTTAATACCCACCACCATTGTTGAGCTTCTACGGCATTATTCAATAATAACCATTTAGCAATAAAACCTCCGCTTGGCGGCAGCCCAATTAAACTAGCACTGGTTACCGCAAAAACAAAAATACTAATGGGGAGCTGTGATGCTATGCCTTGTAGTTGTGATAATTGATCATGCCCCATCGCTTTCTGAATAACGCCGGCGGCTAAAAACATCGCGGCTTTTGCACAGCCATGGGCAACAATAAAGTAAATGACTGCAGTTCGTGCTAAATCAGGCGTGGTAAACATTAACGGAAATGCGAGAAATAAATAACCAATTTGTGCAACAGTAGAGTAGGCAATTAATTGCTTTAATCTGGGTGAAGTAAAAGCCCGATATGAGCCATAAATGACCGCCATGGCGCCAAATATACCCATTATAGTCACCGCCGTAAATGTAACCACTGGCGCGAGAATTTTAAACCAAAAGGTAAAAAGGATAAAAAATGCGGCTTTAACCACTAAAGCAGACAACATTGCACTTACTGGCGCAGAAGCATTGGAATGGGCTGAAGGTAGCCAAAAGTGTAATGGAAATAAAGCGCATTTCATCATCATACCCAAGGTAATAAGGGCTAACGCTAACTGCATACTGCTATTACTTTCAACTAAATTAGCAACCAGTTGATTGTCGAGAACGCCATAAGTACGATAAATAATAGCCACACCCAATAAATACATTAACGAACCAAACAGGCCAACTAATAGGTATTGAAATGATGCTTGTAGTGCTTGTTGCGTGCCTTGAATAGCAATTAAACTTACTGCAGAAAGCCCCAAGAGCTCGAGCATAATATAAGTATTAAAAATATCAGACGAGATAAAAATACCATTTAAGGCGGTGATTAAAAACCACCATAAAGGCCAGAAGCGGACTTCTTTTTCGTTATCATCAAAATATTGTGTGCTGTAAAATGTGATAGCTAAACCTATTGTCGAGGTCATTAACAGCATAATGGCGCTAAATTCGTTAATCGATAATCTTATGCCTAGTGGCGGCTGCCAGCCACCAATAATTAACTCAATGGCTACGGCTTGTTGTAAAACATAACCCGCTTGTAGAGCACAGATAACCACTAACGTTATCGAGCTAATAGCACTGATTAGTCGGCTTAATTTCGTATTACCTGCCACAAAGCAAATAATAGCAATAACCATAGGGAGTATCATTAATGCCGGTAATGAAAAAGTTGTAATGAAATTATTAATCAAATTAACCTCGACCTTGAGTATCATTGCTACTATTTTCATAGACCGACTCTGATTGTGTAGCCGCTTCTTCTTTTTGTACTAATCGCGCGAACTTGGCTATTTTAGAGGCTAAGTTAAGACCTAAAGCGGTACCAGCTGCAGCAACTATTATTCCTGTTAACACCATGGCATGAGGAACAGGGTCAATAGCATTAGGGTAGGTATGCGCAATAGCAAGTAGCAACATAAAAATAGCAATTCCAATGACATTTAGGCCCAATAATTTACGAATAAAGTCGCTATTCAATAAAAATCCTAGCAAGCCAATAGCGAACAATAAAATTGAGCAAAGGGTGTATAAATTAGTTTGGGATAATTCCATTACGCATGCCCTTTGTTAATCGATTCAAAACAAAGAAATAATATTAAGGCAATCGCGAAAGTTGCAAAAAATTCGATCACTAAAATACTGGCACCGGCTAACTCAACAGGAAACGTGAGAAAAGCATGGGACTGCAAATAAAGAAGTAGTATCACAGCAATAAAAGCGATTAGCCCTAACGACATTAACAAGCGATAGCGTAGTTTAGTAAAATCGATAACTTGTACGTTTGCTAATGATAATAAAACTATACAGCCAGCTAGCAAAGCCGAAGCTTGAAAAGCGCCACCGGGCTTTGTTGAACCAATCCACAGTAAATAACCGGCCATAATAATGGTTAAGGGGATAAAGACCTTGGCGATCAGTAAGACTTGCGACTCTTCCTGAAGGGTAAAGGTCAAAACAGGGGTATCTAATATGTAGGGTAACACAGCTATCGCCACCACTAAAAAAACAGCAAATTCAATAAAAGTATCGTAAGCACGATAATTTAACAGCACAGCGGTAACGATATTCGTTACACCCGTTTTATCAAGCGAATTTAACACTAACGCTTGTAGTTCATTGCCATGTGGTGCCTGGTTAAATAAAGCAAAAATGAAAAATGCAGTAAACAGGGTGACTAAAATAATAATGAGCGTTTTTTCAATAACATCACTATTTTTTGCTAAAAATTTTATCAAAGATCACCTCGACCCTTCTTATCTGTGGGCTTATCTATTGATAGTTTGCGCCATGACGCTAGCAACATTGCTCCCGTTAAACCTGCGCCAATGGCCGCTTCAGCGATCGCAACATCAATGGCATTCAACTGGATCCAGCAAAGGGTGATCACCAGTCCAAGACTAATAAATAATACAATGGCGGTGAACGACTGTTTGACTAAAAACATTGAACCGGCAATAACTAAAACGCAAAGACACAATAAGATATCAATCCATAATTCACTATTCATTTGTTATTGTTCCCGTTGTTGTGCTGATTACCATCATGTTCCACCATTTGTCTTCTGCGTTCATGGCGGGCCACTAAATGACAGCTCGTCGCACTTGTCAGTAATAATAATGCCCATACCAAGATGACTTTTATTGCCATAGAAACACTATTAACTTGTGGTAGTAACCCTAAGGTGATTAAACCTACGCCTAAATTATCAGATTTAGTCAAAGCATGTAGGCGACAAAATACGTCAGGAAAGCGTAATAGTCCTATCGTCCCAGCGATAAAAAATAGGCATCCTAATGACAACATTATGATGGTAAATATATTAGCTATCATGTTTATGATTCTCTGATGGGCTAACGTTGTCGATCGGCTGCTCTGCTAACTTTAAAAAGGCAATGACGGTAATCGATGCTAATAAGGTAAAGACTAAAGCAACGTTAGTGATAACTTCGTTATTTTGTAATACCGAAAAAACAAGAACGATTGTTGTGCCTATGGTGCCAAATAATTGTGCCGCTAACATACGGTTGGCGTTATCAGGGCCAATTAATACTCTGAGCAGCCCAACGATTAAGCAGATTAACAAAATGATAACCACGATAGTGTAAAAAAAAGTCATTACTTACTCGCTATTTTCGTCGATGAATAATTTTCTTGTGGAGAAATATCTAAATGATAAAGCTCACAAATAGCGAGTTCACATTGATATATATCTTCTAATGAACTGCTGGTAACTGTTAGCACATGAACCAGTACACGGGTAGGCTCTCTAATAACACTTACCGAACCTGGCAATAAGCTAACCACGTTCATAAATAAGTTCATTGGTGAACCAGCCGGTAAATGCTTAATTGAATAGTGAATAAATTCAGGCTGTAATTTCATGTCAACAGAGAATACTCGCACTGCTGTGTCGGTTCCTCCCTTTATCGATTGATAAATGAAAAACCAAATGAATTTAGGTACTTTAGCAATGTTGATGTAAAAAGTGCGATTAGCACTGTCGGTTTTTTCTGACAATTTGGCAGATACAAAAATGCTCATGGGGATGAAAACAACACCAACAAGCAATGAAGCAAGATCACCATCAGTAAGTAAAAACCAAAAGCCGGATAATAACAGGCTGGATATGAAGTAAAACAAGATTTAAGGCTTAATATTTTTATTGATCATAATATTCACAATTATAGAAGTTAACGTCAACAAAGCCTACAAAAAACTGTCATCTTTTTGGTATTTTAAAGATATAATATAGAAAATACTTTTGTTGGATATCTTCAGGCAAATTAATGAATTATATAATGATGATTGCAGGACTGTTGATGTTAATCATTGGCGGTGAACTTTTGATACGTGGAGCCATGTCTGCCGCGAACAAACTTAACGTTTCTCCCTTTTTAAGTGGTTTAGTCATTGTTGGTTTTGGCACCTCCATGCCAGAATTAATCGTTTCAGTAAATGCCATAATGAATAACAATTCAGCTGTGGCATTAGGGAACATCATGGGGAGTAATATAGGTAATATTGGTCTTATTATTGGTACTTGTGGATTAATAGCCCCTTTGGCGTTTAAACAGTCTGCCCTTAAACGTGATGCGATAGTGATGCTAGGTGCTGTTTCTTTATTGATTTTAATAGGGCTAACCGGTTCTTTCTCTATTATTTCTGGTGTGGTGATGATTAGTGCGCTTTTGGCTTATTTAGGTTTCACCATTTACAAAGAGAAAAATCATAATACGGCTTCGCACAAACTCCACCAAGCTGAAGGAAAAGAGCTACACACTAAACCTCACAAAACTTGGCTGGTGATATTATCGATTGCATTCGGTTTAGGTTTTCTTATGCTAGGAGCACAATGGTTTGTTACTGGAGCAACGATTATTGCCAAAGCCTTAGGAGTATCTGACGCGCTTATAGGGCTCACTTTAGTTGCTATAGGGACATCACTGCCCGAATTTACTATTTCGGTAATGGCGGTATTAAGAAAACACATGGATGTAGCTGTTGCAAATGTTGTTGGCAGTAACATTTTTAATATTCTGGGTATTCTTGGTGTTTCTTCTTTAATTTCACCCATTTCGTTCCAAGGAAGATTTGCCGAGTTTGATCAGTGGGCTTTATTATTTATTACGTTGGTATTGACCGTGTTCTTATTGTTTGGTCATTCAATAGGCAAACTAAAAGCAATCTTTTTACTCTTGTTTTATGTTGCTTATGTTTCGCTTGGGTATCTCTATTTCAATTAGTTACAAGCACTGATAAAAAAATACCTGGTTGCTAGATGAGCAAACAGGTATTTTATTGTATTATTGCAGCGCAATAGAAAATTATTCTTCACCCATAGCTTCAATTTCATCAGGTGTAATACTAGCAGCATGATGGCCTTTGGGGCCTGCATTTAGTTCATAATCAACGTCTTGACCAGCTTTTAATGTACGGTATCCTTCCATTTGGATTGTTGAATAATGCGCGAAAATATCTTCACCACCATCCTCTGGACGAATAAAACCAAACCCTTTTGCATTATTAAACCACTTCACTGTCCCGTGAGCCATACTTCAACTTCCTTCTACATCGGTAATTAGGTATGCTTGCATAAAAGCATTAACATAAATGTATTAATGATTAAAAAATAATCACTAAAGTAAACAGTAGACAAGTTATATAAATAATCAAGTTAATTTTATCAGTTAATTGAATATTTATTTTTTTAAATGTTAAAGCAAAATCACTAGGTACAGACTAATATAAAATTATGAGCAAGTGGAAAGAGTTACTAGATAATCAAGAAGTCCTTGAAGACGAACTTGTAGAGCAATTTGAAAAGCCCCCTATGTATACTGTTGTGTTACTTAACGATGATTATACGCCGATGGATTTTGTCATAGATGTGCTGTGTCGATTTTTTAATATGAACTCAGATAAGGCGACCGACGTAATGTTAGAGATTCATTATAAAGGAAAGGGGCGATGCGGTACTTTTACTGCTGAAATAGCAGAAACAAAAGTTGAACAAGTTAATCAATACGCATTAGAAAATGAGCACCCATTGCAATGTACAATGGAAAAAGCGTGAATTCGCATGGTTTAAAGTGGAGTAGTCTATGCTGAACAAAGATTTAGAAATATCATTAAATATGGCTTTCCGTCAAGCCAAGGACTCCCGTCATGAATTTATGACGGTTGAGCATTTATTATTAGCCTTATTAGATAACCCTTCATCAATCGAAGCGCTTAAAGCTTGTGCTGCCGATATGGGAAAAATACGTAAAGAGTTATTAGATTTTATAGCAGAAACAACGCCAGTGATCCCAGAAGGGGAAATTGAACGTGAAACTCAACCAACGTTAGGTTTTCAGCGTGTATTACAACGAGCTGTTTTTCATGTGCAATCTTCTGGAAAAAGTGAAGTTAACGGTTCCAATGTCCTGGTTGCTATTTTCAGTGAACAAGAATCTCAAGCGGCTTACTTTCTGAAAAAATCAGACATTAGTCGTTTAGACATTGTAAATTTCATTTCTCATGGAATTTCTAAAATAGAACATACGGATTCTCCGCAATCTACCGAAGAAGCTCACGTTGAAGAACCCCGTACTATTGAAAACTTTGCTACCAATCTTAACGAAGAAGCGAGAAAAGGGAATATTGACCCGCTAATTGGTCGCGATAGCGAATTAGAACGAACTTTACAGGTGCTAAGTCGTCGCCGTAAGAATAACCCTTTATTTGTTGGTGAAGCAGGGGTGGGTAAAACGGCTATTGCCGAAGGACTTGCCAATTTAGTTATTTCTGACGATGTACCTGAATTCTTAGCTGAAACCACTATTTACTCGCTTGATATGGGCGCTTTATTAGCGGGCACCAAATACCGTGGTGATTTTGAAAAACGTTTTAAAGGCTTATTAAAAGAGTTGGAAGAAGAGGGCAATGCCATTCTATTTATCGATGAAATTCATACGATAATTGGTGCTGGTGCTGCTTCCGGTGGCATGATGGATGCTTCTAATTTAATAAAACCATTATTATCATCAGGAAAACTTCGTTGCATGGGTTCAACGACCTACCAAGAATACCAAAGTGTTTTTGAAAAAGATCGTGCATTAGCGCGCCGTTTTCAAAAAATAGATGTTGTTGAGCCAAGTGTTGATGACACCACTAAAATATTGCATGGTTTAAAAGAAAAATACGAATCACATCACGGTATTCGTTATACCAATAAAGCCTTGCGTGCAGCTGCACAATTGTCGGCTAAATATATCAATGAGCGTTTTCTTCCCGATAAAGCCATTGATGTTATTGATGAAGCGGGTGCAAAACAACAATTAGTTGCTGCTTCGAAGCGTAAAAAAGTAATTAACGACAGTGATATAGAATCTATTGTTGCCAAAATGGCGAGGATCCCTGAAAAGTCAGTTTCATCATCAGAAAAAGACAGCCTTAAGACATTAGACCGTAACTTGAAAATGGTTGTTTTTGGACAAGACCACGCTATTGATGAACTGACGTCAGTAATTCGCTTATCTCGTGCTGGTTTAGGTAATGAACACAAACCTGTTGGTTCGTTCTTATTTGCTGGGCCAACTGGGGTGGGTAAAACAGAAGTAACACAACAATTAGCTAAATCTTTAGGTGTCGAACTATTACGCTACGACATGTCAGAGTACATGGAGAAACATGCGGTAAGCCGCTTAATAGGTGCTCCTCCAGGTTATGTTGGTTATGAGCAAGGCGGTTTATTAACGGATGCAGTAATCAAGCATCCTCATTCTGTGGTTTTGTTAGATGAAATTGAAAAAGCGCATGAAGATGTTTATAACATTTTATTGCAGGTCATGGACCACGGAACATTAACCGATAATAACGGTCGTAAAGCTGATTTTAGAAATATTGTTTTAGTGTTAACAACCAATGCGGGAGCTCATGAAATAACTCGCCAATCTATTGGTTTTAAACAACAAGATCAGTCAATTGATGCAATGGGTGAAATTAATAAAACCTTCTCACCTGAATTTAGAAATCGTTTAGACAATATTGTCTGGTTCAACCATTTAGATGAAGTTGTTATTCAACAAGTGGTTGATAAATTTATTGTTGAACTACAGGCACTACTTGATCAAAAAGGCGTTTCATTAGAATTAACGAAAGACGCTAGAAAATGGTTGGCTGTTAACGGTTATGATAAATCGATGGGCGCTCGACCTATGTCACGTCTAATACAAGAGCACTTAAAGAAACCATTAGCTAATGAATTATTGTTTGGTGATCTAACACACGGTGGCGTGGCGAAAGTTGGTGTCAAAAAAGATAAATTAGTACTCAGTTATATTCAAAAGAAAGAATTGGTTGAGCATTAGCAGCAAACGGAGCTAACCAAACACTTTACGTCACGGTGTTTGGTTTCGTTTCATTTAGATAAATTTTGCTGAATATAAAAAAGCCGCAGGGGAGTTATCCTCAGCGGCTTTTTTTATTTAAGCGTTGAAATATACCTTATAGATAAATTTAACGTTGAGTTGAACGTTTAGCTTGAACAGCCGCCGATAACTCATCTAACAAACTGACACTGGTGTCTAAGTTAATACAGGCATCAGTGATACTTTGTCCGTAGGTGAGTTTGTTAACATCAACCACTTTTTGGTTACCCTCAACTAAGAAGCTTTCAACCATTACACCAAATATAGCCTTGTCGCCTTGCTCCATTTGAGCTCTTAAAGAGCGAGCAACGTCAATTTGTTTGCTATGGTCTTTAAAACTATTACCATGGCTACAATCGATCATAATACGATTTTCTAAGCCAGCTTTAGCCAATACTTCACCGGTCTTACTAATGTTTTCTGCGTGATAGTTCGGCTCTTTACCGCCACGTAAAATAACATGAGCAAATGGGTTACCATGCGTTTGATAAATACACATTTGACCACTTTTATTGGGTGAGTATAAAACATGAGGCACACTTGAGGCGTTGATGGCGTCAACAGCGATCTGTACATTACCGTCAGTGCCATTTTTAAAACCTACCGGACATGAAAGTGCTGAAGCTAATTCTCGGTGAACTTGGCTTTCAGTTGTTCTAGCACCAATAGCTCCCCAGCTTATTAAATCTGAAATATATTGGCCGGTCACCATATCTAAAAATTCAGTACCTGCAGGTAAACCGAGCTTATTAATATCCATTAATAACGATCGAGCCAGGTTTAAGCCTTTGGCTACATGAAAAGATTTATCTAAATCAGGGTCACTGATCAAACCTTTCCAGCCAACCGTTGTACGAGGCTTTTCAAAATAAACACGCATGACAATCAATAAATCATCTCGGTACTTATCATGTAATACTTTAAGTTTCTCTGCGTAATCAACAGCAGCAGTGGTGTCGTGAATTGAACACGGGCCAATAATGACCAGTAAACGGTCGTCGTCACCGGTGATAATCGCTTCAATGTCTTTTCTGCTTTGGATGATAAAACTCGCTGTTTCATCATCTAGTGGGATTTGCTGTGCTAATTCTTCAGGAGAAACAAGGTTTTCAATTAGCGTGGTTCTAAATTCATCCGTTTTAATAGTCATGGTAATCTAATTTTTTTATTTGAAGGCGTTAATGCGCAATAAAAAAGCCAGCGCAATATAATTTATCGCGCTAACATAACCAAATTAGCGGCTTATGTGAAATGCTTTCTGTATTTTCAAAGATTAATTTGAACTAAGTTAATATTTATAGCGTTGTAACCCTGTTTCATTGAGGATTTTTGCTGATATTTCTTCTACTGAAAACTTTGTGCTGTTAAGGAAGGGAATTTTTTCTTTTTTATACAGTTTTTCCACTTCTCTAACTTCCATTCGACACTGTCGTGCTGATGAATATTTACTGTTCGCTAATCTTTCACCGCGAATATCAATTAAGCGTTGTGCGTCGATAGTTAAGCCAAACAGTTTCTTTTTATGAGGTTTTAAAAAGTCAGGTAAAGTCAGGTCGTCCATATCATCATCAGTAAAAGGATAGTTCGCTGCTTTGATACCATATTGTAGTGCGAGGTATAACGAGGTTGGTGTTTTACCCGAGCGCGATACACCCACGAGAATAACGTCGGCATGCTCATAATTGGTAACATTTGAACCATCATCATTGGCCAGTGAATAATTAACCGCATCAATACGATAATCATAACTATTTTCGTGAATACTGTGCGTGCGATGAGCGGTAGGCTTAGCGTCTAGTTGCAGTTCTTTCTCAAGTGGCGCGACAAAATGCTCTAGGAAGTTATAAATAACGCCATCACAACTATCAATAATTTTTCTAATGTCGTTATTAACAAAGGTATGAAAAACTAACGGTGGCATACCGGTACGTTTAGCGGCCTTATTAATTTTTATTTTTGCCGCTTCTGCTTTTTCAACAGTTTCAACAAATGAAATAGTGTCGTGATCAAATTCCATAGGAAAAAGTGAAAGCAAAGCATGACCAAAAACCTCTGATGTAATGGCTGTGCCATCAGAAATATAAAAAGCAGCGCGCATTTAAAAACCTCTTTATTATTTTTAATACTCAACCAATAAAATTAGCTGAGTTTTTTTATAGTTAAAATAAATGACTACTGCCAGATAAAATTAATAAGTAGGTTAATGACTTAATAAATTTTATGCAGGACATTTACCCATTTTTCTGATGAAAACTAGGCCATTCAATTAATCAAATGGGTATAACTGTAACTTATACTGAAATGTTTCAAATAACATTTCAGTTTATAAAGTTCGCAGTGTAAAATGTCTTAAGCTATAAATATACTGATATAACTCATAAATCTATTTATTTTTGTTTCTTTTTTTTTGGAGAAGATGTCGTGCAAGAAAATGTACTTTGGTATGAAGTTTTAGGAATGAATGATGTTGACCGCGTTGGCGGAAAAAATGCATCACTTGGTGAAATGATCTCAAACCTTTCAAACGTAGGCGTGCAAGTCCCAGGTGGTTTTGCTACGACTTCCTATGCATTTAATGAATTCTTAGAACAAAGTGGCATCAACGACAAAATATATCAGTTACTTGATAATTTAGATGTTGATGACCTAGCCGCATTATCAAAATCAGGTGAAACAATCCGTAATTGGATCATAGAAACACCATTTCTACCTGAAATGCAGCAAGATATAGCAAAAGCCTACACCACCTTAGCCGATGGTTTTGCTGACGATGCTTCATTTGCTGTTCGTTCTTCAGCAACGGCAGAAGATATGCCCGATGCTTCTTTTGCGGGACAACAAGAAACTTTCTTAAACGTACGTGGTTTTGACGCTGTGATGATAGCGATCAAACATGTTTACGCTTCTTTATTTAACGACCGTGCTATTTCTTACCGTGTTCATCAAGGTTATGACCATCGTGGTGTTGCTTTATCTGCTGGCATTCAGCGTATGGTACGTAGTGATATTGCTTCAAGCGGTGTGATGTTCTCTATTGATACTGAGTCTGGTTTTGAAGACGTAGTCTTTATTACCTCAAGTTACGGTTTAGGTGAAATGGTGGTGCAGGGCGCAGTTAACCCTGATGAATTTTATGTTCATAAACCTACACTTGCTAAAGGTAGACCGTCGGTTGTTCGTCGTAATATCGGTAGTAAAGCCATAAAAATGATTTACACCACAGATCAAAGTCATGGCAAACAAGTTGAAATTGTTGATATTGAAGAAAAGTTGTCTAATCAATTTTCATTAACCGATGATGAAGTTCAAGAACTTGCCAAACAAGCCGTTATTATTGAAAAGCATTATCAACGTCCAATGGATATTGAATGGGCTAAAGATGGCTTAGACGGTAAGCTTTACATCGTTCAGGCGCGCCCTGAAACAGTTCGAAGCCGTGAAAGCGCTAATGTCATGGAACAGTTTCAATTACAAACAACCGCTGATGTTATTTGTGAAGGTCGCTCAATAGGTCACAAAATTGGTAGTGGTGAAGCAAAGGTTTTAGCTTCACTGGCTGAAATGGATAAAATTAAGCCCGGTGATGTTTTAGTCACCGATATGACCGACCCTGATTGGGAGCCTATTATGAAGCGTGCTTCTGCGATTGTTACTAATCGTGGTGGTAGAACTTGTCATGCTGCAATTATTGCTCGTGAAATGGGTATTCCTGCGGTTGTTGGTTGTGGTGATGCGACAAAACGTATTGCTAATGGTGATGATATTACCGTTTCTTGTGCTGAAGGTGATACCGGTTTTATCTACAAAGGTAAACTTGATTTTACTGTAACAACTTCACAAGTTGATTCGATGCCAGAAGTTCCATTAAAAATAATGATGAATGTTGGTAACCCAGACAGAGCCTTTGGTTTTGCTCGTTTACCTCATGCGGGTATTGGTTTAGCGCGTTTAGAATTCATTATTAATAAGATGATTGGTATTCATCCAAAAGCGTTGTTAAATTTTGACGAGCAATCTGACGATTTAAAAGATGAAATTAACGACATTATCGTTGGTTATGCTAGCCCAGTTGAATTTTATATTGCTAAGCTAACTGAAGGTATTGCAACCTTAGCGTCAGCTTATTCGCCTGAGAAAGTAATCGTTAGAATGTCTGATTTCAAATCAAACGAATATGCTAACTTAGTTGGCGGCGACGTGTTTGAACCGGAAGAAGAAAATCCAATGATTGGCTATCGCGGTGCAGCACGTTATATCTCTAAAGATTTCCGTGAATGTTTTGCACTTGAGTGTGAAGCGATTAAACGCGTGCGAAACGACATGGATTTTACCAACGTTGAAGTCATGATCCCATTTGTTCGTACGGTAGAAGAAGCCGAGCAAGTTATTGAAATACTCGCTGAGAATGGTCTGAAACGTGGTGAAAATGGTTTGCGCGTTATTATGATGTGTGAATTACCGTCGAACTGTTTGTTAGCTGATCAATTCCTAGATCATTTTGACGGATTTTCTATCGGTTCAAACGATTTAACGCAATTAACACTAGGTTTAGACCGTGACTCTGGTTTAATCGCTCATTTATTTGATGAACGTAATCCTGCGATTAAAGCCTTATTGTCGATGGCGATTAAAGCTTGTAAAGCGCGTGGTAAATATGTGGGTATTTGTGGCCAAGGCCCGTCAGATCACCCTGATTTTGCCGCATGGTTGGTTGAAGAAGGTATCGACAGTGTTTCGCTTAATCCAGATACGGTATTAGCGACTTGGTTGTATATTGCTGAAAACCACAAGAATAAATAATCGTATAGTGTGGTTTATCGGTGAATAATGTGAGGTCATAGCCTCACTGGCAATATAATAAACAAAGGCTAGGTTCTTTTTACTATAAGTTTAGTTAAAAAGTTCTTAGCCTTTTTGCACTCTTCAACAAAACTTGAGTCATAATTCAAAACTGACGTGATATACTTAGCTTAACCTTAAATCGTTAATATGTTTTTCGTCTATGTCTCAGAGCTTACCTTCATTAGAACACCAAGAACTTATCGCTCCACTGTATCAAAAGTTTTCTCAGGAGCTTGGTAACAGTCAATATAGCGGTGAAATTAATTGCCAATATAGTGCTCGGCTAGCGGTTGCTACCGACAACAGCATTTATCAACAATTACCACAATTGGTTTTACATCCTCGAAGTAAGCAAGACGTACAATTGATCAGTCAATTGTCTTCAACGCCAAAGTATCAAAGTATTAAGTTTAGTGCGCGTGGCGGTGGAACTGGCACCAATGGACAAAGCTTAACGCCAGGCATTGTCGTTGACTTGTCAAAATATATGAACCGTATTTTAGAAATTAATATTGAAGAAAACTGGATACGTGTTGAAGCGGGCGTCATCAAAGATCAATTAAATGATTATTTACGTCCACACGGTTTTTTCTTTTCTCCAGATTTATCAACCAGTAGTCGTGCAACCATTGGTGGCATGATTAATACTGATGCTTCCGGACAAGGCTCTCTGGTCTATGGCAAAACCTCTAATCATGTTTTAGCCCTAGAATCGGTTTTAGCCAACGGTGACTTTCTGTCAACATCTCCGATGTCCATTGAGGAAGCGGAAGAACTCGCGCAACAAAATAGCAGTTACGGCCATATTGTTAAACAAGTACTGGCCTCATGTCGTGACAACCGAGCCTTGATTTTAGAAAAATTTCCGCGTTTAAATCGTTTTTTAACGGGTTATGATCTAGAAAATGTTTTTAATGATGATTTAAGCCAAGTTGATATTTCTCGTTTGATCACCGGTTCAGAAGGTTCGTTAGCCTTTGTTTGTGAGGCAAAACTCAACTTAACGCCAATTTTAAAAGCTAAAACACTGATTGTAATTAAATATGACAGTTTTGATTCTGCGCTGCGCCATTCACCGGCACTCGTTGAAGCTAAATCGACTTCAGTTGAAACCATCGATTCAAAAGTCTTAAATTTAGCCAAACAAGATATTGTCTGGCATTCGGTGCGTGATCTAATCACCGATGTTGACAGTAAAGTCATGGACGGTATTAATATTGTTGAGTACAACGGCACCAGTATTGAAGCGTTAGCCGATCAGGTCGCACAATTAACAGCACGTTTAGATAGCGACATTAGCAATAATACCGGTGTTATTGGTTATCAAGTGACCACTGATTTAAGCAGTATCAATAAACTTTATGGTATGCGAAAAAAAGCCGTTGGCTTGTTAGGCAACACAGCAGGTAGTCAAAAACCATTAGCTTTTGCCGAAGATACTGCCGTGCCACCCGAAAATTTAGCGGATTACATTGTTGAGTTTCGCGCATTACTCGATAGTTATGGTTTGCACTACGGCATGTTTGGTCATGTTGATGCGGGTGTTTTACATGTTCGTCCAGCACTCGATATGTGCGATCCTGAACAAGAAAAGTTGCTCCGCGAAATCTCTGATAAAGTGGTAACGTTAACCGCTAAATATGGTGGTTTAATGTGGGGTGAACATGGCAAAGGTTATCGCAGCGAATACAGTCCAAAATTTTTCGGTGAGCATTTATTTACTGAACTAAGAAAAATTAAAAGTGCTTTCGACCCGCATAATAAAATGAATCCAGGTAAAATTTGTACGCCACTTGAATCGAGTGAAAAACTAGTCTCGGTTGATGACACTAAACGGGGTTTCTATGACCGGCAAATACCTATAACGGTAAAAGATTCATTTAGTTCAGCGCTCGACTGTAATGGCAATGGCTTGTGTTTCAATTATGATGTAGACAGCCCAATGTGTCCTTCAAGCAAGGTAACGCGTGACCGAAGACATTCACCGAAAGGTAGAGCAGGCTTGATGCGTGAGTGGTTACGTCTTTTAGAAGCTAAGGGTGTCGACATTCTTAGTTTAGAAGAAAACATTCAGCATTGGTCTGTAAAACGTTTATTAGATAAGATAAAAAATCGTTTTTCAGCACATCAAAAAGAAGATTTTTCTCACGAAGTGATGGAAGCGATGCAAGGCTGTTTAGCCTGTAAAGCTTGTGCGAGTCAATGCCCTGTAAAAGTAGATGTTCCAGATTTTAGAGCGCGCTTTGTTAACTTATATCATTCAAGATACTTCCGTCCGTTAAAAGATCACTTAGTCGCTAATGTAGAAACATTAACGCCATTAATGGCCAAATCTCCGAAATTAATTAATTCGGTATTATCCCATAAATGGTACGACAAATTTTCACGAGCAACGATTGGTTATATTGATACACCGATACTTTCTGTACCTACCTTAGCAAAGCAAGTCAGAGAAAAAAATTATCAATCCTTTGATCTTGCTTATTTACAAGGGCTCAATAAAGAGCAACAAGCGAGTCATGTGCTGATCGTTCAAGACCCGTTTACTTCTTTTTATGATGCTAACGTCGTTGAAGCTATGATGGCATTAATTGAAAAGTTAGGTTTTACCCCAATATTATTACCGTTTAAACCTAATGGTAAACCGCAGCACGTAAAAGGATTTTTAGCTAAATTTGCAAAGACAGCTAAAAATACCGCTGAATTTTTAAATGAACTTCATCAGTTAAATATACCTATGGTCGGTTTAGATGCTTCATTAACGCTTTGCTATCGCGACGAATATAAACAAACGCTCGGTGATAAGCGTGGCGATTTTCACGTGCTGTTAGCCCATGAATGGTTATTAACGGTTATAGAACATCAGAATACTAAAACAGCACTTTCATCACTAACGGGTGATAAACCAGTAGCGCCTTATAAATTATTTGCGCATTGTACTGAGAAAACGGCATTAGCCGGTAGTGAAGGGCAATGGCGTGAGATATTCAAGTTATTTGGTTTGACACTTGAAAACGTCTCTGTGGGCTGTTGTGGTATGGCTGGTACTTACGGACATGAGCAAGTAAATTTTGAAAACTCAAAAATGTTATTTGAAATGAGTTGGCAAGATAAGTTAGCTAAATTAGAGGCTAAACAAGTCTTAGTGACTGGCTACTCCTGTAGAAGCCAAACAAAGCGTTTAGGAAACATGCAGACTCGTCATCCTGTGGAAGCGTTATTATCAGCTTTTGATTAAATGTTATCATTGACTAAAGTTATGATAAAGAGAGTCGATATAGTTTGTGACAAATGTTGTACTTGTTCTAACTTGCTATGTGCATAGCTAAAACGTGAGAGGCTTTATGTCGTTATCATTGAATAATATTGAAAGTGTGCAAACAGATATAACTACAGGTTATGCATTAAAAACCGCAGCCTTATCTAAAGGTCAGCAAGAGCTTGAAGGTGAAATGGCGCTAAAGCTTATCGCCTCGGCTGGCAGTGTTGACTCCGTGGCATTACCAACATCAGGTAGCAGTGGTTTCACTATCAATATTAAAGTTTAATATTGATAGTCGGAGAGTAAAACGTTTAAATACAGCGTGCTGGTTTTGGTAAACCAGCATACTTTGTTGCTTGTTTTGCTGGCCCTTCTTTGAATAATCGATATAAGTACCGACTACTTGATTTTTCTTCACCAAATTCTGCTTTCATCGCTTTTGTTAACGCTCTTATTGCCGGAGACGTATTGTAAGTCAGGTAGAACTCTCTAACGAAGCGTATAACTTCAAAGTGTTGCTCCGTTAATACCAATTGGTCTTTATCAGCAATTATCTGCGCTAAATCTGTATGCCAGTCTTTAAAGTTAATTAAATAACCTTGCTTGTCGGTGGCTATTTCTTGCTCATTAAAAAATAAACTCACTGCCAAGTTACCGATTTTTCTGTTGCACAAATCAATGTCATTAATGCATCGAGTGATAAAGTGTTTATTTTTTCTTTATCAATCGTTATAGCTCTTGCTTGTGCGTGCGCTTCAACAATATAAAGCGCGGGCAGCGCTATTTTACTTAAGGCTTGTTGCCATAAATCATGACTAAGGTTGTAGCAACCATCATCAAGTAGCACGATAGTGTCATTTGCTTGTATTACGTCAAGACATTGTTCAAAGTCGCTTGTTTGAAAAGCGGATGTGCGCACTAAGTGAAGCATACTCATGTGGGTTAAAACCTTAATATTGATTGATGTTGGTGTAATGATATCGAGAACTCTGCACGGTCAAGTACTGCTACGTTTTCAATAGAAAAATCGTTAGCCAAGCCACGTTGAGTCAGTGAATGTTGGCAAACATAAATGTTTTCAATATCATAAAACTCTAATGCCGCTAACGTTTTTAAAAAGTCTTTTTGTTGGATAAATTCAGGTTGTTGTTTGGGTATTAATTGATAAACGCCATCGCCTTGAAAATACAAACTAATGGCTTGTTCATAAGAGCCAAAAATAAGGGCAACATCAAGAGAATCTTTAGCATTTGCTGCTGAAAAGGGTGCGCTGGCATTAACGATAGCAAGTGATTTTTTGGCTTCAGACATGATAAATACCTTACAGTTGAATTAGACGATCAGCGTTGACATTCAATTCTACTAACTCACCTAGGCCCGATAAGGTAAATGCCTGATGAATAGTAACGGCTTGACCATCATTAATATCATCACTTAGTCCACGTTTTTCTGCTGCAGTAGCACATAAGTGTAAAGGAATATCATAGTCGTGATGTAATTGTTGCCATTGTCGATGGGCTTGGTATTCGTCATTAGGGAGTGCAAGATGCTGGCTACCATTTAAAACACCGTCTTGATAAAAAAATACGCCAACAACGTTAATATCACTCTTTAACGCAGCGGTAACCATATTAATAGCAGTAGCCGTTAAGTTACTGTTGGGCGGGGTGGTAATAACAAAGGCGAGTTTTTTCACAAAATGTCCTACATACACAAGTAAATAGTGATTATAAATGAATATAAAAAAACCTCGGTGACCGTAAGATCAACGAGGTTTTATATTATAAGCAATAACTCACTTACATTCTATTATCTTACGATATTAATCATCGCCGCCCATTACACCTAAAAGGTGTAATAAATGCACGAAGATGTTGTAAATATTCAAGTATAAAGAAATAGTTGCTCGAATGTAGTTGGTTTCACCACCATTAATTATACGACTAGTATCAAACAAGATTAAACCAGACATAATCATGATAATAGCTGCGCTAACTGCTAATGAAAGAGCCGGTATTTGAAAGAAAATATTTGCAATACTTGCAACTATTACCACAATTAAACCGACCATCAAAAAACCACCCATAAACGAGAAGTCTTTTTTGCTAGTTAATGCATAACCCGATAAGGCGAAAAATATTAATGCAGTACCACCTAAGGCTTGCATTATCATTCCAGGACCTGCAGGCATTGCAGCGTAATGGTTAAGCATAGGGCCTAGAGAGGCTCCCATTAAACCAGTGAATGCAAAAATCCAAAAAATACCACTCGCTGAATCAGCTTTTTTGTTTACAACAAACATTAAGCCAAAAGCGACTAATGTCATTATAAGAGCTGCGCCGTGTGGCAAGTTCAACGACATAGAAATAGCGGCAGTAACGGCACTAAAAGCTAATGTCATTGATAACAACATATAGGTATTTTTAAGTACCTTGTTAATTTCTATAGCTGAGCTTTTACTCGCTTGTAAACCAATATTTGATTGCATAAAACTTCCTCTGATAACTTTAGTTATACTTTTTAGATAAGGCCATTTAAGTCAAATTCAAGAGTACTCTTAAACTTTCTTTATGACATCTTGACATATTATGACATGGCGTTTTTTAAAATACTATTATTTAGTTGCTTAAATTTGTTGATATTTACTAATAATTTGTGAATATTTGTAACTAAAAAATTTAGCCGCATTAACTAGCATTGGTGGCTTGTTGGTGATTGTTATTTTTCCAAGGTATTACTCACTTATTTTCTAAAACAGCTATTTGAGTGGTCATTTATCAATCCGGTTGCTTGTAAATGTGAATATAAGGTTGTTGAGCCTAGAAATTTAAAGCCAATCTTCTTCATGTCTTTGGCTAATCTATCACTAATAGGCGACGTAGCAACTGATTTCTCTGTATCATTTATACTGTTAACTTGGGTTTTATTATCAACATAAGACCAGATGAACTGACAAAAACTTCCGTACTCTTGCTGTATTTCAATAAATCGTTGTGCATTATTAATAGCCGCTACTATTTTTAGCCTGTTGCGTACTATTGAGGCATCTTGCATTAAACGTTCTACATCGTCGTTAGTAAACCTTGCAACTTTATTTACATCAAAGTCTAAAAATAACGTACGGTAACCTTCACGTTTCTTAAGAATAGTGTACCAACTTAAGCCAGCTTGTGCTGATTCTAAAACAAGGGATTCAAACATCACTTTATCGTCATGAACCGGCACTCCCCATTCTTCATCGTGGTATTTTACATAATCAGGTTTTGAGGTATCAAGCCAAGAACAGCGGCACTTGTTTACAGAAAAATTGTTATTACCCATACACACCCTTGAAGATTGTTTAAATAGCTAGCGATTTGTTGTTTTTTTTAGCAAACAAACATTTTTGTTAAATAAATGCTTTACAAGTCTTTTTCTACACTTTAATATTCGCCTCGTCTTCAAGCAAGCAATTGTTTTGAGACATTCAGGTGAGATGGCTGAGTGGTCGAAAGCACTGGTCTTGAAAACCAGCAAGGGTTTATAGCCCTTCTAGAGTTCAAATCTCTATCTCACCGCCAAACAAAGAAAAACCGCTAATCGAAA
>NZ_JACGVM010000003.1:0-279649 GCF_014077195.1 Colwellia sp. BRX9-1 | reverse complement strand
GTAGAGCTAATCAACCCAGTAGCGATGGATGAAGGTTTACGCTTCGCTATCCGTGAAGGTGGTCGTACTGTTGGTGCTGGTGTTGTATCTAAAATCATCGCATAATTGCAGATTTTAGTTCTCACGAGAACTTAAAGAAAAGACGCTTAGGCGTCTTTTTTTATCACTAAATTTTAGTGAAATTGTCAAACAGTCAAAACTGTCAAAGCTGCTAACACAGAGCAGGTGTTGTATCGCTGTACCTGAAAGAAGCATCGCATAATTGCAGATTTTAGTGCTCACGAGAATTCAAGAAAAGACGCTTAGGCGTCTTTTTTTATATCTAGATTTTAGTGAAATAGTCAAAACAGTCAAAGTTACTAACACAGAGCAGGTGTTGTATCGTTGTACCTAAAAGAAGCATCGCATAATTGCAGATTTTAGTTCTCACGAGAACTCAAGAAAAGACGCTTAGGCGTCTTTTTTATATCTAAAATTTAGCAAAACAGTCAAACAGTCAAAGCTGCTACCACAGAGCAGGTGTTGTATCGCTGTACCTGAAAGAGGCATCGCATAATTGCAGATTTTAGTTCTCACGAGAACTTAAAGAAAAGACGCTTAGGCGTCTTTTTTTATATCTAGATTTTAGTGAAATAGTCAAAACAGCCAAAGTTACTACCACAGAGCAGGTGTTGTATCACTGTACCTAAAAGAAGCATCGCATAATTGCAAATTTTAGTTCTCACGAGAATTCAAGAAAAGACGCTTAGGCGTCTTTTTTTATCTCTAAATTTTAACAAAACAGTCAAAGTCGCTAACACAGAGCAGGTGTTAATAACTTTGCAGTTCAATGAGACTGTCTGGCCTCACTCCGTATGCCTGTAAACGGTCAAACTTCATAAATTGTAACAAATACCTTAACTTTAATTCTTAATAGCAGCTTTATTATTACTTTTTTTAGATTATAGTGAACAAATGATTGTTATAGGATGACCCCAATGAGTAATGAAACTAAAAAGATATTAGTAGTTGATGATGATATGCGCCTTCGAGCGCTTTTAGAGCGATATTTAGTTGAACAAGGGTTTGCTGTGCGTACTGCGGCGAGTTCAGAGCAAATGGATCGTTTACTTGAGAGAGAGAACTTTCACTTGTTAGTCTTAGATTTGATGTTACCTGGCGAAGATGGCTTATCTATATGTCGTCGCTTACGTCAACAATCTAATGATATGCCAATTGTCATGCTAACCGCCAAAGGCGATGAAGTTGATCGTATTATTGGTTTGGAACTCGGTGCTGATGATTACATGCCAAAACCTTTTAATCCAAGAGAATTATTAGCGCGAATTAAAGCTGTGTTGAGACGTAGGGTACAAGAAGCTCCTGGCGCTCCTTCACAAGAAGAGAACATTGTTTCTTTCGGTGAGTATCAACTTAACCTTGCCACTAGAGAGATGGTAAAAGGCGATATTAATATGCCTTTAACGAGTGGCGAATTTGCTGTTTTAAAAGCCCTGATCACTCACCCGAGAGAGCCACTGTCTCGTGATAAACTGATGAATTTAGCGCGTGGTCGTGATTATTCAGCTTTAGAGCGTAGTATTGATGTACAGGTTTCACGTTTAAGAAGAATGTTAGAAGTAGATCCGGCAAAACCTCGTTATATTCAAACGGTTTGGGGTTTAGGCTACGTCTTTGTGCCTGAAGGTAAAGAAGTCAATTAGTGCGTTTAACACCGTTACCTACCTTATATAAGCGAAGACCCTACTATGGATGTAAACCATGAAAATATTGCCACGTAGTGCCTTTGGGCAAACCGTACTCTTGATTGGTTTTTTACTCTTGATTAATCAAGTTGTTTCTTGGGTATCAATGGTTTATTACATCATCCAACCTAATACTCAGCTAACTAATGAGTTGTTAGCAAAACAAGTACGGGTTGTGCTTATTGATATTGATGATGATCTGCTTAGAAAGGCATTCTCAAGATCATTTCAAGAAAAAACGGGCATTGAAGTTTATCGTGAAAGTGACGCATTATCGTCAGGGTTGGCAGAAGCTACCTATCTTGCGCATCGCTCTAAAGAGATGTCAAAATTACTTGATGGCGATGCTGAACTGAGACTGACCCAAGGAGGGGAGCAATATATATTCTGGATCAGGCCTCCGCAAGCGCCACATTATTGGATCAGAATTCCCCTTTCAGGTCTAGAAGAAGCAAACTTTTCTCCGCTTACAGTGGTGTTAATGTTTCTGGGCCTATTAAGTGTCATTGGCGGTTGGTTGTTTGTTCGGCAAATAAATCGTCCTTTAAAAGCATTACAAAAAGCCGCAGAAGATGTCGGGCGTGGCGAGTTTCCTCAGCCATTAGCCGAGTTAGGAACCACTGAAATTGTTGCGGTAACTCAAGCTTTTAATCATATGTCTCGAGGTATAAAACAGCTCGAAGACGATCGTAACTTATTGATGGCCGGAATTTCTCATGATTTACGCACGCCATTAACCAGAATTCGCCTTGCGGCGGAGATGATGTCAACACAAGATGAGTTTTTAAAAGAGGGTATCGAAGGCGATATTGATGATATGAACAGTATTATTGATCAGTTTATCGACTACATTCGCCATAACAGTAAAGATAAGCCTGAGCTTTGCGATCTCAATCACTTAATTAATGATGTGATGCAAACCGAACTTATTTATGGTCGGCAGATAAATTTTTCAGAGCAAGAACTACCTGAAATACCGCTACGCTTTGTTGCGATGAAGAGAGCGGTTGCTAATATTATTCAGAATGCCTTACGTTACTCTGATGGAGATATTGATATTATTACCGGGATTTCAGCGGATAAAAAGTCAGTGTATTTCTGTGTGTCTGACAACGGCCCTGGTATTCCTGAAGAAGATATAGAACGTTTGTTCCAACCTTTTACGCAAGGGGATAAAGCGCGAGGCACAGAAGGAAGTGGTTTAGGCTTAGCGATAATAAAGAAGATAGTGAATACCCATGGTGGCGATGTTCTGTTAACTAACCGTGCTGAAGGCGGTTTATCAGCCAAGGTTTTATTACCCATTAAATAAATTTTCTGAAATTCACACAGTAACCGTGCGTTGCACAATGGACTGATGCAATAGAAGGCATGTCTCACTAAGAATGGTCATGCTGTGATAACGGTTCATCCTGAACATAAAAAAGCCGCTAAATGTTAAGTTTAGCGGCTTTTTAGTGATAACATTTAAATATTAAGTCGTTATAGCTGAGGTCCAGCATCCACTAATGACTTACCATTATCAGTATCAGTAAACTTACTAAAGTTTTTAACAAAGCGCTTAGCTAAATCTTCTGCTTTAGTGTTCCACTCTTCTTTATCTGTGTAAGTATCACGAGGGTCAAGAATATCGCCTTCAACTCCTGCAACACTCGTTGGGATTTCTAAATTAAATAACGGTAAAACAGTAGTTTCAGCGCTATCTATAGAACCATCTAGAATCGAATCAATAATCGCACGAGTAGCCTTTATTGAGATACGTTTACCCGTACCATTCCAACCGGTGTTAACTAAGTAAGCTTCAGCACCAACGGCTTGCATACGTTTACGTAGAACTTCAGCATACTGAGTAGGGTGCAAGCTTAGGAAGGCTGCGCCAAAACAACTTGAGAATGTCGGAGTCGGCTTGGTAATACCACGCTCAGTTCCAGCAAGTTTAGCTGTAAAACCAGATAAAAAGTAATATTCAGTTTGTGCGGGGGTTAACTTTGAAACAGGTGGTAATACACCAAAAGCATCGGCAGTTAAGAAAATAACTTTTTTCGCATGACCAGCACGAGAAATAGGCTTAACAATATTTTCAATATGATCAATAGGGTAAGACACACGGGTATTTTCAGTTTTTGAGTTATCATCAAAATCAATTTTACCGTGCTCATCAACGCTAACATTTTCTAATAATGCATTGCGACGTATCGCATTATAAATATCAGGTTCATTTTCTTTGCTTAAGTTGATCGTTTTAGCGTAACAACCACCTTCAAAGTTAAACACACCATTATCATCCCAGCCATGTTCGTCATCGCCGATAAGTTGACGCTTTGGATCTGTAGAAAGCGTTGTTTTACCTGTACCTGATAAGCCGAAAAATACCGCTACATCGCCTTCTTCACCGACGTTTGCACTACAGTGCATTGAAGCAATACCTTTTAAAGGTAATAGGTAGTTCATCATTGAGAACATACCTTTTTTCATTTCTCCGCCGTACCAAGTACCGCCGATCAATTGAATTTTTTCAGTAAGGTTAAAGGCAACAAAGTTTTCAGAGTTAAGACCTTGTTCTTGCCATTTATCGTTAGTTGTTTTAGCACCATTCATTACGATGAAATCGGGTTCGTAATCTTTCAACTCTTCATCTGAAGGGCGAATAAACATGTTTTTAACAAAGTGAGCTTGCCATGCAACTTGAGTGATAAAGCGAACTTTTAAGCGTGTATCGGCATTAGCACCACAGTAAGTATCGACAACAAATAAACGCTGTTTAGAAAGTTGAGTAGTCACTAAAGTCTTTAAATGATCCCAAGTTTCTTGCGTCATTGGTTTGTTATCATTCTTACCTTGATCAGACCACCAAACCGTATCACGGCTAGTATCATCACGAACAATATATTTATCTTTAGGTGAGCGACCGGTAAAAATACCCGTATCGACGTTAACCGCACCAAGTTCGGTTTCTATGCCTTTATCAAAACCAGTCAGTTCAGACTTAGTTTCTTCAGCAAAGAGTAACTCGTAAGACGGATTGTAAACAATCTCGGCAACATCATTGATGCCATATACAGATAAATCAATTGAGCTTTCTAAAGAAGCCATAGCGAATACTCTCCTAAAAGTACGACAGTGAACATTTTGTGTTAAACATGTTTGAGAACGCAATTTTAGGCGATTATTAGACAAAACGAAAGCAAAATTTCTTTCGTTGTGAAAGTTTTCACTATAACTTTCATTTATAGTGGTAGGGGGGAAGATACGGTGACTGAGTAATTAAACTAAATATTTTACCATTAGAACCATGTTGATTTATTTTAATTGTTTTATTACAAGAACTTATTGCTGGTTTTGCTTTATGGGAGAGACTGTAGATTATGCTGTTGATTCGCATAATCTACAGTGAATTTATTTTTGTAAAAGGAACAAAACAATTAAATAAATGTTTTGTTCTGTAAGGAATAAGTTGCAAATGAAAGTTATAAAAGTCAAAAGCTGACAATAGCGACAAGTTACAGCAAGTATCTCACTAACATTTGTCAGGCGACTAATGATATTGGAAGAAAATTACTGCCTGGTTAAAATATATCGCCGTTACTACTCTCATCAAAAATACGTGAGCCATCAAGTATTTCACTACTATTATCTTGTGTTACCGATTCTGTTGGCGCGGTGCCAAACTGAAAGTATTCAAAAAAGCTGGTTTTATCTGTTTTATTGGTCAGTTTACCGCTGCTTTTATCAATGCGTACTGACACTATATCAACAGGCTGAATAAAAGGTTCTTCAGGATGAGCAACTAATGCAACTTCCATAAAGTCTATCCAAGCTGGTTGTGCTGATTTTGCACCAGCTTCGCCACCGGTAATTTGATATTTATCGAGATTGCTATTATAACGTGTTTTACCCAAACTTCTGCCAGGGTCATCAAAGCCTACCCAAGAAGTAGTGACCAATCGACGGCTAAAGCCTGAAAACCACGCATCTTTTGATTGATTTGTTGTCCCTGTTTTTCCTGCAATATCATGTCGTTTTAATGTTTGTGCGCGCCATCCTGTTCCTCGCCAAAACGGTTTCATTTGATAATCTGAACCCCAAATTGCCGCATTTAATGCTTGTGTCACTAAAAAAGCGTTCTGCGGGCTAATCACTCGTTCAGCTTTAATAAGTGGACGTAGGTCTTTTTCAGCTAAAAGCTCAAGCGGGACTGAGGAATTATTAATATCTCGTTGCTTAATTTCTAGTGAACATATGTCACAGGCAATAGCTGGATTTGCTTGGAAGAGGACTTTACCAAACGAATCTTCTATTCTATCAATTAAATAGGGTCTGATTAAATAGCCGCCGTTCGCGAAGGTTGCAAATCCGGTGGCCACTTCTAATGGTGTTAGAGATGCAGAGCCTAGAGCAAGTGTTTCGTTTCGTGGTAAATCGTTGGGTACAAAGCCAAAGGCTGCTAAATGCGGAATTATTTTGTCTAATCCAACCGCTCTTAATAGTCTAACGGCGATAACATTTTTAGATTGTGCAAGTGCTAATCGAACCCGAATGTCGCCGTTATAAATAGGGGGAGAGTTTTCTGGACGCCAAACTGAACCTGAACTTTCATCCCATTGGTTAATTGGCGCATCATTGACAAGTGTGGCTAAGGTAAAGCCATTATCTAAAGCGGCGGAGTAAATAAAGGGCTTTATGTTAGAGCCCACTTGTCGTTTTGCCTGTGTAACTCGATTAAACTGGCTTTGCTGAAAGCTAAATCCGCCAATAGCTGCTTTTATCGCACCATTATCTGTTGATAAAGAGACGAGAGCAGAACTCACTTCTGGTAGCTGGCTTAATGTAAAACCCTGCGCGGTTTTAATAACAAAGACAACATCGCCATATTGGAGTATTTCATTGGCAAGCTTAGGTGCAGCGCCCTGTTTTTCATCATTAATAAATTCGCGTGCCCACGACATGCCTTGCCATAATATATCGCCTTCTTGCAAAGTGATGTGGTTATTATCTTGATGACCTAAAAATTTAATCGTCGCTGACTGTTCAGCAATACCTGTGATCACAGCAGGAAAAAGTGTTTGATAATTATCGATTTTATTAAGCGCTTTGATAACTTCATCATCGCTGAGCTCAGCTACCTTATCAATAGTACTTGTATTTTCAGTTAACTCTGGGCGTAAAGAAACGACTGCGCCACGATATCCATGTCGCAAATCGTATGACAGTAAGTTATCGATTACTGCTTTTTGTGCTGCTCTTTGAAAATCTGAGTTAACCGTTAGATAAACATTGTAGCCACCGGTATAGGCAAGCTCTTTTCCATAGAGATCGACCATCTCTTGGTGTGCCATCTCTGCTATGTATGGCGCATTCAACTCAATTTCTACACTGTGTCTCTTGCCGGTAATAGGGGCTTGGTTTGCTTGTTCCATCTCTGTTGAGTTGATATAGCCTGCGCTATACATACGCTGTAAAACAATTGCGCGATTGGTCTTGGCGTTATCAGGCGAACTTATAGGGTTTCTGTTAGAAGGTGCTTTAGGTAAACCAGCAAGTACCGCTATCTGTGCCAGTGTTAAGTCTTTAACATCTTTACCGTAATATACTTGTGCTGCTGCGCCAAAACCAAAGCTACGATGACTTAACGGTATTTTATTCATGTACAGGGCGAGTATTTCATCTTTTGTGAGTAAACTTTCAATATGGAAAGTTAAAAATATTTCACGGATTTTTCGAGTGTAGGTTACTTCAGAGGATAAGAAAAAGTTTCGTGCCACTTGCATGGTAATGGTACTTGCACCCCCTTTGTTTTGTCCCATCAGTTTACCGAGTACAGCTCTGCCTAGTCCAATTGGGTCGACGCCAAAATGTGAATAAAAGCGATCGTCTTCACTGGCTAAAATGGCGTTAATCAGTTGTTGTGGAAATTCGTTAAGCTTTAAGGGGATGCGTTTTTTTTCGCCAAACTGATTGATTAACTTATTATCGGCACTAAAAATTTGCATCGGCGTTTGCCATTGCATGTCTTTTAATGAAGTCACACTGGGCAATTCACTGCGCATTGATAAATATAAAGCGGCTAAAGACAAACAAGCTAAAAATATAAAGATTAGCCCTACTTTTATGAGACGTTTAAATAAAAGCACTAAATTTTTCTCTCAATATTGGACAAAAAAACGATTAATAACACTAGTATATCCTTTAAAAGCATGTAATAAATGTATTTATCTCAGGTTTATGCCTAATATAAAGCAATGCAATAATGTTTATTTAAATTTATTTATTTAAATTGTGTCGTTATTAGTGAATTTACTCATATTAGTAGGATGTTATGCTCAGCAGTCTTTTTAAAAAGAATACATCTTTAATAGTTGGTATTGATATTGGTTCTCATGCAATAAAAGCGGTTTTGTTAAGTCAAGACGATGAAGGGTATGTGCTGGAAGCATTAGCAACAGAAGTTATGCCCCGTGGCGCTATTATTGACCGAGAAATCCAAGACATTGATGCCGTTGGCAAAGTTGTTACTAAAATCAGAAAAGAAATTACCTCTTCAGTCAATCAAGCTGCAGCAGCCGTTTCTGGACAAACCGTTATTACTAAAGTTATCTATATGGACGTTAATTTGTCTGAGCACGAGCTCGCCAGTCAAATTGAAATTGAAGCCGATAGTTTAATTCCTTACCCTTTAGATGAGGTTAGTTTAGATTTTGAAAAACTGGACATTAATGAATCAGACCCAACCAAGGTTAATGTTTTATTAAGTGCTGCTCGAACCGAATCAGTAGAAGCGAGAGTTGCGGCTTTAGAATTGGGAGGATTTCAAACTAAGGTTATTGATGTTGAGTCATATGCCGTGAGTCGAGCCTACGATTTAAGTTTATCGCAATTACCCGATGATGCTAAAGACAAAACGGTTGCTATAGTTGATGTGGGCGCGGTGATGACCTTGTTTTCGGTGACTGATGCTGGCGCACATATTTATAGCCGGGATCAACTCTTTGGCGGCGAACAATACACTCGATCAATTGTTTCATATTATAATCAAACCTTTGAAGAAGCCGAGCATGCCAAAATAACGAATGACTTGCCGCCTAATTATACCTTTGAAGTTTTAGGACCGTTTCACACCATTTTTACACAGCAAATTCGCCGTGCAATACAAATGTTCTTAACCTCTAGTGGGAAAAAGAAAGTAGATTATATTATTGTTTCAGGTGGTAGTGCTAATGTTGAAGGTCTTGAAGCCTTGTTAACTGAAGAATTAGGTATCCATACTATTATTGCCAATCCTTTTAAATCGATGACAGTTGCCGACAGTGTAGATAAAGATGTGTTAGATAAAACCGCCGCTCAATATATGGTAGCAGCAGGTTTAGCATTGAGGAGCTTTGTTTCATGGCATTTATAAATCTACTCCCATGGCGCGAAGAAGCCGAAAAAGCCAAACAACGTGAGTATTTTACCCTACTTACTATTGTTGCCGTAATCGCCTTCGCACTGGTTTTTATTATTAGTCAATTTTACCAAATGCGTATTGATGGTCAAAATTCACGTAATCAGTTTTTAAAAACAGAAATTGCTCTTCTAGACGCCCGTATTATAAAAATTAAAAACTTAAACGAAAAGAAAAAAGAATTACAAAAAAGAACTCAAGTGGTTGAACAACTTCAGCGCAGCCGAAATGTGGGTACCCAAGTTTTTGATGAAATAGCTAAAATAGTGCCAACAGGTGTTTATTTGACCCGTCTTGAAAAACAGGGCAACAGTATTAACATCGTTGGCAAAAGTGAATCGAATAATCATTTAGCGAATATGATCCGTGAAATAGAGCGCTCGGTGTTATTTACCGATGCAATTTTAGAATCTATTACGACCAATGAAGCAAAAAACAAATTATTGAGTGACTTTAAAATGCGGGTGCGTATTAAAGGCTTATTAAATAGTGGAGATGACGGAAAAGTCATCACTAACGGAGGTAAATCATGAACATAGATTTAACTCAATTCTTTGAACAATTTGAAGGTTTAGAGGCTGATAACGTTGGGCAATGGCCAAAAGCTGCCAAAATAACATTAGCCGTTTTTATCGCTATCGTGGTTTTGGTGTTAGGTTATTTTTTATTAATCAGTGATAAAATAACAACACTCGATAATTACGCGGCGGAAGAAGTTACACTAAAAAGCCAATATCAAATAAAATACCATGTTGCTGCCAATTTAGAGTTATTTGAGCAGCAAATGAAAGAGGCAGAGGCCTTATTTGCCAATCAATTAAGAAGTTTGCCTGAAAGTCATGAAACCCCTGGCTTACTTGATGATATAACTTTTGTTGGGACAACAAGTGGGCTGAAATTTGTTAAGCTTAATTGGCAGCCAGAAATAACCCGTGAAATTTATATTGAACTTCCTATTGATATTGAAGTGGTTGGTTCTTATCATGAGTTTGGTAACTTTGTCAGTAAAATTGCTGGGTTACCTCGAATTGTTACTTTGCATGACTTTGATGTCGACATTAACAATATGGAAAATGGTTTGCTGGGTTTAAAACTACAAGCAAAAACTTATCGTTATCGAGAGGCTGAAGAAAAATGAAAAAGTCAGTCTTATTTATTGCGCTTGTTATCAGTGTCAGTGGTTGCTTTGATGATACCAGTGATTTACGAACCCATATAGCGACAGTGCAGGCAAATACACCTAATGTTATTAAACCTATGCCGGTAATTTCAAAGTTTGGTCATTTTGACTATTCAGCGCAAGGGTTACGAAGTCCATTTGATAAACCAGAAGTTGAAGCAATCCAACAGAAAATTCAACAGATGTCAGGATGTTTGAGTCCAGATCCTCGTCGCCGTAAGCAGCCCTTGGAAAAGTATCCGCTCAGCAATTTATCAATGCGAGGAACTTTAGGAGAACAAGAGATTATTTGGGCACTTGTTGAGGCCTCTGATGCAACCTTACATCGAGTTGCTGTTGGAAGTTATTTAGGGTTGAATCATGGTCGCATTACAATGGTGAATCCATTTGATGTTAAAGTTAGAGAATTAATTGCTGATGGCGCTGGTTGTTGGGTCGAACGTGAGACGACACTTAAAATGGTCAAGTCAGGTACAGAGGGGCAAGGGAAGTAATGTTGCTATTTAATAAAATAAAAACTAATCAGTCAGTTACATTAACGGTAACGCGAAGTGTTATCACCGCAGTGATGCTCTATTCTTTGGCTTTTTCGGCATGGTCTAGTGATCTAATCGGTATTAAATATAATACTTTACAGAACGATGAAATAGAGTTGCAGTTTGAACTCACCGAAACCATTGTTAATCCACCCGTGATGAAAACGGCGATGAATCCTGCTCAAATTAGCATTACCTTTGATGCGAATGAGTTTAATGAAAAGTTATTAAAAACCATTGTTGAACATGCCGGTGTTAGTCATGTTAGCGTGCAAAAATTAGCAGGAAAAGTGGTTGCTACGGTTCACTTAGATCAACTGTCAGTTTTTGATATTAAGCAAAATGGTAAGTTCTTCTCATTAATTCTCAATAAAGGTGTGGGCGACTCGCCGATTACCCAGGTCAATCCATTAGGTAATACCTTTATTAACAACATTGATTCGATAGATTTTCGTAATGGTGAAAACAATGAAGCACAAATACTGGTTTACCTTGATGACAGTATGGTTGCTGTTGATGTGACAGACAAACTCGGCAAGCTGTATATCGAATTCCATAACACCCAAATTATTGACGATTTACTTTATAAATTAGATGTTACCGACTTTGGTACGTTAGTTACTGGCATCGAAACCTTTAGAGAGGGACGTAATGCCAAGTTTATTGTCGATATCAATAGTGATTTTACTTTTAAGCATCAACAGATTAATAATGTTTTTTCATTAACCGTTGTTAAAAATGATAAGGCGCCCGGTTACTTAGAAGAAGATGGTGATTTTAGTGGTCGCGCTATTTCTTTAAATTTTCAAGACATTCCTGTTCGTACCGTTTTACAAATTATTGCTGATTACAATGGCTTTAACTTAGTGACCAGCGATAGCGTCTCTGGAAATGTGACTTTGCGTTTAGACGGCGTGCCATGGGATCAGGCCCTTGATATTATATTAAAAGTTAAAGGCTTAGATAAGCGTATGGAAGGCAACATTTTAATGGTTGCTCCGAGCGACGAACTTTCTGCCCGTGAAGCACGTGATTTACAAGCTAAACAGCAAGTCGCTGAGCTTGCGCCACTCTACTCTGAATATGTACAAGTAAATTATGCTAAGGCAACCGACTTTGCTAACTTAATTAAAAATGATGACAACAGTATTTTGTCAACACGTGGCAGTGTCAGTGTTGACGAGAGAACGAATACCTTATTAATTCGTGATACGGCGAAAAGTATCGAAGATATAAAGCGTATGGTCAATGTTTTAGATATTCCTGTACGACAAGTGATTATAGAAGCGCGTATGGTCACAGTGAAAGACAGCATTAATGAAGAGTTAGGTATACGCTGGGGGGTTACTGATACTGACGGGGAATATGCGGGCTCTGGCTCCTTAGAGGGGGCTAATTCTGCGGCAAGTGGGCTGGTACCTAATTTAGCTGACCGATTAAATGTTAACTTACCCGTAGCAAACCCAGCAGGTAGTATTGCTTTTCAAGTGGCGCGATTAGCCGATGGTACTATATTGGATCTTGAGTTGAGCGCGATGGAGAAAGAAAACAAGGGTGAAATTATCGCAAGCCCAAGAATTACTACGGCAAATCAAAAACAAGCGTATATTGAACAGGGGGTCGAAATTCCCTATCAAGAAGCATCATCAAGTGGCGCGACATCAACCCAATTTAAAAAAGCTGTGCTTAGTTTAACGGTAACACCACACATTACCCCAGACGATCGTATTATTCTTGATTTAGTTGTTACTCAAGATACCGTCTCTGATGTACAAAGTGGCCAAGCACCCGCAATTGATACTCAGCGAATAGGTACACAAGTGCTAGTTAATAATGGCGAAACGATTGTTCTTGGCGGAATTTATCAACAAGCAATTATCAGTACAGTATCAAAAGTACCTGTTTTAGGCGACATTCCCTATTTTGGTTGGCTATTTAGAAATAGCAACAACTTTAATGAGAAAAAAGAATTATTAATTTTTGTGACACCACGCATCGTAACTGAGCGTTTTTAAACAACTTTGTGAGTTACTGAGTAATTTCATTTTATTTTCGTCTTAGTTAACTTGCAATGTACACCGAACAATTGCGATAATTACGCCCTCAAAATTTTCGGAGGGGGTTCCCTCATATTTGTAAACGTAATTATTTATACGAGCTGAAGTTAATCTAATGGCAGAAAAACGTAATATTTTCCTTATCGGCCCTATGGGCGCTGGTAAAAGCACAATTGGTAGAGAATTAGCTGATAGGCTACATCTTGAGTTTTTTGACTCTGATCAGGAAATAGAGCGCCGAACAGGTGCAGACATCGCATGGGTTTTTGATCTTGAAGGCGAAGAAGGCTTTCGCAAAAGAGAAGAAGGTGTAATTGAAGACCTAAGTGAAAAACAAGGTATTGTTTTAGCGACTGGTGGTGGTTCAGTGATAAGTACACAAGTACGTAATCGCTTATCGGCACGAGGCATAGTTGTCTACTTAGAAACAACTATAGACAAGCAAGTGGCTCGTACGCAGCGTGATCGTAAACGTCCATTGTTGCAAACCTCTGAAGAACCACGCACAGTACTTGAGAATCTAGCAATAGAACGCAATCCTTTATATGAAGAAATTGCTGACGTTATTGTAAAAACAGATGATCAAAGTGCTAAAGTTGTTGCCCATAAAATTGTTGAGCGCTTAGATTTCTAAAAGCGGCTAGGCACTCAAAAAAAGACCTAAAAATGACAACGCTAAATGTTGAACTCGGTACACGCAGTTACCCCATCTATATTGATAGCGGACTATTAACTAATAATAGTCTGCTTACTCAGCATATTCGTGGTAAACGAGTATGTATCGTTTCTAATAATATTGTTAAGCCGTTATATCTTGCTACTTTAAAAGCAAAACTAAGCGCTTTCGACATTGACGAAATAATATTACCTGATGGCGAAGCTCAAAAGTCACTTGCAAACTTTGATGTGATCATGTCACATTTATTGGCAAATGGTCATGGGCGAGATTCGACATTAATTGCTTTAGGCGGCGGTGTTATTGGTGATATTACTGGCTTTGCAGCCGCATGTTACCAACGCGGAATCAACTTTATTCAAGTTCCAACCACATTACTTTCACAAGTCGACTCTTCTGTCGGTGGTAAAACAGCGGTTAATCATCCTTTAGGTAAAAACATGATTGGCGCTTTCTACCAGCCAAAAGCTGTTCTTATTGATATTGATAGCCTTAGCACTTTACCTATCCGCGAATTCAATGCGGGCATGGCTGAGGTGATTAAATACGGTATCTTAGGTGATAGTGATTTTTTTGCTTGGTTAGAAAGCAATATTGAAAAAATAAAATCAGCAGATAAAAACACACTGATTGAAATGGTTAAAACTTGCTGCCAATGCAAGGCAGATATTGTTGCCGCTGATGAGACCGAATCAGGCGTAAGGGCATTATTGAATTTAGGCCATACCTTTGGTCATGCTATCGAAGCCGATCAAGGTTACGGTAACTGGCTTCATGGTGAAGCTGTCGCTACTGGCATGGTACTTGCCTCTAAGTTATCAGTAGCAATGAATTTGCTTGAAGCGTCAGATCTTCGTCGTATAGAAACATTAATTGCCGCGTTTGATTTACCATTAACAGCGCCTGAAAGTATGGGCTTTGAAGAATTTATTTGTCACATGCGTCGTGACAAAAAGAATTTGGCAGGGGTATTACGTTTAATCGTACCCACCGCTATTGGTCAATCAGAAATGCGTGATGATATTAGTGAGGAGATGCTTCAACAAATTCTGTAATTTTAATACAGAACAGGTGAAACATGTCTGCACAAGCACATGCCACAGAATATAACGCTCCACAAAGTGTAACAACCATTAGTGCTAACGCACGCGTTGATTATATTTTACGCTTTTCAAAGCATGCCGTTTTGGTTGTTGACCAAGATGCCAATGTTTATTCTCAAGTAGCGAGTCAGTTTCTTGGCTCTTTGGGTAATGATCACAATGCTGCTTTTATCGCTATATCACCTAAATTAAACGATATTCAAATTCGCTGTCGTATTGTTGAGCAACTTTTCGCTGACACTCTATTTGATCCTGAGCAGTCTTTAGCTGTTAGCTTGATCAATTTATCTAAGCAAGAAAAGCAAACCATTGATATTGTCATCGAACACGCCCAGTTTCTCTCCGTACAAATTTTACATGAGCTATGTCAATTAACTGACATAGCTAAAAAAGCCAATTATGCAATCAGTGTGCTTATGCTTGGTACGCCAAAAGCTGGACTTTTATTGGCGCAAAATAAATCACTATTCCATAAAAAAATCTCAGTTTTATCTGGAGAAACAGGTCAGTTATTAACCCTTAACTCCAAAGCATTCAAAGTGAAGACATCACTTTTTACCTTCAGCCGTTTTACGAAATGGACCTTAATTTTTATCTGTTTCGTGATTTGCTTAGGGGCAACAGGTTATTGGTTGTTTCAACAAGATGTTTTTAGTGCGAACACCCAGCTTAAATTAAAAGCGGTACCAGCAAACTCGACCAGTATTATTTCAGCCTATAATAATAAAAATGTGAGTGCTCCAGCGAAGAGTGAAGATATATTTCTTTCGTTAACCGCACCGGACCCAGGGGGAAAGGTTCTAATTAGTCTACCGGCAGAGCCAAATGATATCGTTCAAGCGATTGTCAACGCAGAAAAAGACGTCGTTAAGTCGACAGAGCCAATAGCCACCGATAAAGTTAAGCGCTTTGCATCGTTTCTTGATAAAAAAGGGGATACTGAAAATAAAGCTTCTGTTACCTTATCAACGGATAAAACCGTAATAGAGGCTTTATCCGTTAAAAAGTCAGAAAATAAAGTGACCCCCCTTATTACGCAAGCCGCTATTCTAGTAAACTCGATTGAAGATGTTGGCGCCCAAGCCAGTTACTATATAAGCGCACCATCGGGCTTTGTTATACAAATTGCTGGTTTTACTCGTCTTTCCGTATATCAGGAGTTTATACCTGATTTTGTCGGTCTCAAGATTAAAAGTTACTACCGACTATTTAATCAACAACCTATGCTAATGATAACCTCTGAGGTTTTTGAGACTCGTTTGGCCGCAGAAAAGGCTGTTACGTTACTGCCAAGTAGTATTAAAGTTTATCAGCCGTGGGTAAAGTCACTTCAAGCAATTAATAATGAAATCAATGCTTATCAAGACTCCCAATAATAAGCTAATCAGGATACAATTCGTTTTCTATTTTAAACGTCTATTTAAGCCTAGCACTTAAATAATGAGTTGTAAGGCAAATGGGTTAAATGATCAAAAAGCATCGAGCATTTTTAAAGTGGGCTGGCGGAAAATACGGCCTCAGCGATGTAATTAATAAAATGTTACCCAAAGGGGAGCGTTTAGTCGAACCTTTTGTCGGTGCTGGTTCAGTATTTCTGAACAGTAATTTTGACCATTACTTGTTAAATGATATAAATCAAGACTTAATCAATCTCTATAATATTATTAAAGAAAACCCACAAAAATTTATCAAAGATTCAGCGATATACTTTACGCCTGAATATAATCAATCTGAAGTTTATTACCGGTTACGAAAAGAGTTTAATGCCAGTAGTGACAGCTACTTTCGTTCGCTGGTATTTCTTTATATGAACCGTCATGGTTATAATGGCTTATGTCGATATAATAAATCGGGCGGTTATAATGTTCCCTTTGGTAAATATAAACGTCCATATTTTCCTGAAAATGAAATGCTGTATTTTGCGGAAAAAGCTAAGAAAGCCACTTTTGTTTGTGAAGGTTACCGAGAAACTTTTGCCAGGGCAAAAAGTGGCGATGTCATTTACTGTGATCCCCCTTATGTACCATTAAGTAAAACAGCTAGTTTTACCAGTTATGTTGGTAATGGCTTTGGTTTAGATGAGCAAGCTGATTTAGCCAATATTGCTGAAGAAGTCACTGAGCAAGATAAAATATCAGTATTGATCAGTAATCATGACACTATCTGGACACGTAAAATATATGAGCATGCCAGTAAGCAAAAAACGATACAAGTAGCGCGCACTATTAGCCAAAAGGCGAGTAAACGTAATAAAGTTGCAGAGTTACTGGTACTTTATAAGTAAGCTTCTAAGTCACTTATCTTAAGGTAAAACTAAAGATACTGCCGCGATCAACACGCCTATAAATATAGCTACACCTATTACAGCAGCAATGATGAAGTGGCTTAGTTTTCCTTCACTAAAATCTCTATCGCGGTTTTTATTACTTTGTACGCCAAAAAAAGCGGCGCCGACGCTTTTAGCGGTCGTTTTAAAACTACTGCTTTTATCAGAAGAATTTGTTTTTTTTGATAAGTTTTCCGTTGGCATCATATAATCCTTTTGTTGGGTGACACTTGATAGTCGCTTACTTTTCGCGCTAAAACAATCCTAAATATATTTCATCATTACTATCTACACGTTTTAGCGTTATCGAACGAGCAACTTATTTCAAGGTGATCGCTAACGTGGTGGCGATGAACAATGATTACCTGTTTAACATAACAGGGTAAAGACGATATAAATTATAAAAAATACATATATTTTTGACAGTAAAATATAGCTAGTCTATGCTAAATTGTATATTTGTCTAATATACAGATTATTTATCTAATTTACTGATAAAAATAGAAAAAGGATTTTCCATTGAACACTGATTTACTCAATTATGTTAACTTTCCCGCTTTAATTATTAATGAGCAAGGAACTGTAGTTAGTCGTAGTAAACACATCAAGCATAAATATCATATTAATGAGGGAGATGACTTCTTTGCATTATGTGACAGTAAGGTTAGTTTATCTGAATTCATTCTCAACATTTCTAATATGCCTTTAGGCTCAAATGATAAATGTTTAACACATTTTAGTTTTATCCAAAAAAATATAGAGGTGTATGTCAGTATTATCAGTAAACAGCCGATTCTGTTTCTTATTGAATATAGTGCTGAATTACTACAGGACTCATCTGTTGTTGATTTAGTCGACCACTCGAATAATTTATTGTCCTTAGTTGATAAAAACTATCACTATTTGTCAGTTAATGAGCAATATAGCCTTAAATGGGGCTTGCAAAAAGCGGACATTATTAACCAACATGTTATAACGGTCTTAGGAGAAGAAGCTTTCAATAAAGTGGTTAAGAAAGAGCTCGATTTATGTTTTTCAGGCAAGGTGAGAACTTATACTGATTGGTTTTATTCAGAAAATAAAAAACAAATGCTCTTTCTCAAAGTTGCTTATCAGCCTGTTTTTGATAGTCATTCAGACCAAGTTAACTCTGTAGCCGTTACAGTAACTGATATTACCGATATTCAAGTACTCAATGAAAAACTGACGGAACAAGCTTTCCATGATCCGCTAACCACCTTAGATAATCGATACGCTTTAATGGCATATTTCGATAAACTTTCTGCCACACTGACCAGAAATGATTGTTACAGTCTAGTAATGATAGACTTAGATGATTTTAAACGCGTTAATGATTCATACGGTCATAATATCGGTGATGAACTGTTAAAAGCCTTCGCGGTTAACTTAAAAAACACTTTACGTGCCGATGACTTTTGTTGTCGATGGGGCGGAGATGAATTTGTGCTGTTATTAGCGCAAGGAAACACAGCTCAAACATTAGTCACTGCGAGATATAATATAAACGATCGATTTCAGCAACTGCAAGAGAAAGTTTACCAGGTGGCAAAGCATAAATTATCATTGAGATTCTCATTCGGTTTAGCGTTATTTCCTCAACAATCCAAGAGCTTAGAACAACTCATCTCGATAGCAGACAGCAAAATGTACCGAGACAAAAAACTACAAAAGTTAAGTTAAATCTCACCTCAACAAAGGTCCCTAGATTAGGGACCTTTTATTGAAGCATTCACTTTGTTAATAATTATGATAAAAACCATAAGTTTCGTTGATTTTACGGTGTTGCTGATCAGCCCAAAGGTAATACTGATGATCTTGTAGTTGGCTTGCAGCTGCTTTGTCTAACAAAATAACTGCATTTTCATGCATCTGTAATGCGGATGCCGGACACATAGCGGATAAAGCTCCGGTGATCATTGTATTTACTGCTTGGGCTTTATTTTCTCCTGTCGCCATTAATAATACATAGCGAGCATCCATAATAGTGCCAATACCCATGGTCATTGCCATCGTTGGTTGTGTTTCACCGTCTTTAAATAAGCGGCTATTATCTGTCAGTGTTTGCTGGGTTAATGTTTTGATACGGGTACGAGATGATAAGCTCGAAGTCGGTTCATTAAAACCAATATGGCCATTAGCGCCAATACCTAATATTTGTAAGTCGATACCCCCCAATGATTTTATTTTGTTTTCATAGTTAAGCCCTTGTTCACGAGGGTTTTGGTTATGGTTACACGTTGGTAGGTAGGTATTGGTTTGTGCTATGTCTACGTTATCAAATAAATGCTCTTTCATAAAACTCCGATAACTTTGAGCATTATTAGCATTAATATTATGGTATTCATCAAGATTAAATGACGAGACGTGGCTAAAGCTTAGCCCTTCATTTTTATGTTTATTAACTAAATGTTTATAGAGGCTAATCGGGGTGCTACCGGTAGCAAGACCGAGCACAGGTTTGGCTTTTTTAGTGATTAATTCACTGACCCATTGTGCTGCATGCTCTGCAACTTGTTCAGCATCATCAAAAATAATTATTTGCATGTAAAATCCTTAAAATTTAATTTAATTAGGTAAAATTTCACTAATGGATGCAAATCGTTATTGTGATGAATATCGGCTTTTTGGTTTCGCTAAATATATTAATTAGGTTTAAATATCTTAGCTATGCCGCCGTTTATTTTTAAATCAACACTAATATAATTGTACTACGCGAAGATTTTTTTTGCACTGTCTTTAACTATCTTTAAAAAGCCAGTAAAATTATTACTGGCTTATCTTTATTTATAAGTCGATATCAACCGAATAAGAAATGACAAACTTCATATCATCATTATCGATGTCGGTATCAGATACCGCAAAGGTAAAGCCATCTTTACTTAAGCTAACACTGTAATCGTTATAATCTTCTGCGATCATGGCGTCGTCAAAAGAATAATCGCCAAGATGAAAAGCTAAGGTTAAACCATCAGCTACTTCAAACTCTGCTCCCGCTGCAATATATAAGCTGGCATCAGCAAAAGCAGCACCGTCGTCGTTATGAATTCCGTAACTTGCTGAAAGTGAAAAATATGAATAGCCCAAAGAGCCATATATCTCGCCAAAATCATATTCGTTAGTACTATCAGTTTGGGCTGAGTCAGGGTAGGCATAATAAATATAACCCACATCATAACTAACATCTTCGTTTAATTGGCCGCTAAAACCTAAGTAGAAATCTAGTTCAGCACTCGCATCATCACCAAAATCGACATTTGAAGCCCAAGCTCCAGCATAAAAGCCTGAATCGTCAGCATAGTCGATACCACCAGAAATAGCGGCAGCATTGTCTGTTTGGCTAACACCACGCCATATATAGTTACTACTAGCAGCAACATTAGCAGATAAACCTTCAACAGCTGATGCTTGTGTTGATAATAATGAAGTAGCGGCAAGTAAAGATGTGAGCGATATCGATAATAGTGTTTTTTTCATAATAGTCTCTTTATGTAGTAGTTTTTTATTTAATATTTTAGGGCTAAACCATACATTGCAAGGTAGATGCCTGAGCGACATAATAATATTAATAAATTTTACATAGTTATTTCAATGACTTGGTGAGGTTGTTTTTTTTATTATGAGGATCGCTCACTAATAGATGATCTTTATTGGTGCAATTAAATCGTTAACGCTCATAAAAAGTGCATAAAATATCGACTGGTATTATCTGGTATGGAGTGGTCTTTCTTGGCAGTCTTTCACGTTATAGTTAAGCCGTGGTTATAAAAAGTAATCAGAGCACGAAATAATCATGAGCATTCGACACTAAAAGAGCAATCGCTGGGTAACATTGAGTTAAATAACGCTTGGACGCATGAATTTATAGAGTTTTCCCTTAGGTCGTTGTTATAATGTTGCGCAATATTCTAAAAAGGTTTATCTATGTCTTCATTTTTAATTGCTCCTTCTATATTGTCTGCTGATTTCGCACGTTTAGGTGATGATGTTGCTAAGGTTTTAGCTGCGGGTGCCGATGTTGTGCACTTCGATGTAATGGATAATCATTTTGTGCCTAACTTAACTTTTGGCCCAATGATTTGTCAGTCGCTACGTGATTACGGTATTACCGCACCTATTGATGTACATTTAATGGTCAAGCAGGTTGATAGTTTAATTCCAGGCTTTGCTAAAGCAGGCGCAGATATTATCACTTTTCATCCAGAGGCAAGTGATCATATTGATCGTACTCTGCAATTAATAAAAGACCATGGCTGTAAAGCGGGACTGGTACTAAATCCGGCCACACCATTGAATTGTTTAGATTTTGTTATGGATAAACTTGATGTTATCTTGTTGATGTCAGTTAATCCTGGCTTTGGTGGTCAATCGTTTATTCCAACCACATTGGATAAGTTGAGATTAGTAAAAGAGCGCATCATCGCTAGTGGACGTGATATTCGTTTACAGGTTGATGGCGGTGTTAAAGCAGACAATATTGCTGAGATAGCGGCGGCGGGCGCTGACATGTTCGTTGCAGGGTCAGCCATTTTCTCAAAGCCAGATTATAAGCTGGCGATTGATGAAATGCGCAGCGAATTAGCGACAGTTAGCCAATAGTTTAATTAACAAATAAATCAAATAAAATAAAGAGAAATCATGAGTAAACCTATCGTATTAAGCGGCTGTCAGCCATCAGGTGATTTAACCATTGGTAATTATTTAGGTGCGTTAAAACAATGGGTTAGCATGCAAGATAGCCATGAGTGCTATTACATGTTGGTTGATCAACATGCTATTACTGTTCGCCCAAACCCCGCTGATTTGCGAAAGGCGACGCTTGATGGCCTAGCCTTGTATCTAGCCTGCGGCGTTGACCCAGAAAAGAGTACCATCTTTATTCAATCACATGTCCCTGAACATGCTCAGCTTAGTTGGGTGTTAAATTGTTACACACAAATGGGCGAATTGAACAGAATGACGCAATACAAAGATAAGTCACAAAAGTCTGAAGCAAATATGAATTCAGGTTTATTTACTTATCCAGTCTTAATGGCAGCAGATATTCTTCTCTATAATGCTGACCGTGTGCCGGTTGGTGAAGATCAAAAGCAGCATCTAGAATTAGCTCGTGATATAGCGACTCGTTTTAATAATCTTCATGGTGACACATTCACTGTGCCAGACCCTTATATTCCTGAATTTGGTGCGCGAGTAATGAGCTTACTTGAACCAACAAAGAAAATGTCAAAATCAGACGCTAATCCTGGTAATTTTATTGGCTTATTAGAAGACCCTAAAAAAATCAGTAAAAAAATCAAACGCGCCATGACTGATTCTGATGAAGAAGCTAATATTTATTTCAATATTGAAGAAAAACCAGGTGTATCAAATTTACTGTCTTTATTGTCTTGTTGTACAGGTGAAACCGTTGAGCAGTTAGTACCACAATATGAAGATAAAATGTACGGGCACTTAAAAGGTGACGTTGCTAATGCTGTGGTTGCTTTATTAGAACCTATTCAGCAAAGATATCATCAGATCCGTGAGGACCAGGCTTATTTAGATGCAGTGATGAAAGCAGGCGCTGAAAAAGCATCAGCTAGAGCAAGTAAAATATTAGCAAAAGTTTATGATGCGGTAGGTTTTATTCCTCGACCTTAATGTGTCGTCATCACTCAGTCGTTATTCTCTGGGCTAACAAACAAAAAAGCTAACGAACTCGTTAGCTTTTTCTGTTTATTAAGGCGCTTTATTTGTCTTCAAGTGCTGCTTCTTGCGCATCGTTAAATAATGTTTTACTGCTCTCAAGAAAGCCTTGGACATTATTGCTGTGAGTAAATAAATAACTTGGCGCCATTAACGTGGTATTAAAAGCGGGACGGATACTGAATTCAGGTTTTTTACTTAACTGAATTAAGAAGCTACCACCAAACAATAGCAGCGTCATGCAACTTGCTATTACTGTTCTGCGTCGAGTGCTCATATGAAAACCAATTTGGCAATTTAGCCAGAATAAACAAAATGCCAATACAATAGGTAAGAAAGTGGCAAGTACGCTGAGTATTGACTGAGATGAAGCATTAAAGCTGGTGATGTTTTCAATAAAATCACTTAGCCACATTAAATTATAAAAGACAAAGCAGATGCCTAATTGTCCCCAAAATCTAGCATCATGCTTGGTTAAATGAGAAACCAAAGCAACACCAATAGGCCAAAGCCCAAAGAGTAAAGTCATGCCAATAGCCGGTACTAATAACTGAGTGAAATTGACTTCTACAGGGTTGTGAAGGTTAAATAACCAGCCGGTAACACTGGCAAATAATAAAATATTTATGGCTAAAAAGACCGGATGTCTTGTTAAGGTTAAAATATTTTCAAAAGGGCTAAAACTAATGCTTTCAGGTACGGGATGATCGGGAAAAACAATGCGTACTAAACTTTTGCCAATCATAAAGACTTGTCCAGAACGAACGATGTGCTGATGGACAGCTGATTTTGTTTTTGAAAACTCATCGTCATAAAAGCTGCCGTTAATAGAGCCTTCATCGTTTAGCAGCCAATGTTCACCATTAAAATTAAGGCTAAGATGTTGGGCACAAATATGTGGGTCCGCCATAATAATATCATTATCATAACCACGACCAATATTGATGTGATTTTGTATAAATTTATGTCGAGCTATTAATTTATGGGCGCGAGTAATTTCTTCTATGATTATTTCCATGAAATAGACTCCATAAATTTCTCTGTAAATTTGAGTGCACTATTTTGCGTAACGCCAGCGACAGTAAAGTGGCTAAGTAAGGCTTGGTCGCCCTTATCAACAGAAATAGCTATATATAAAACGTCAAATAATTTAGGGAAATCTTTGTAGGCACGGGTACAAAAAACTGATTTGTTGGTAATCGCTTGGTTTGATGGTGTAACAATATCGTGCTGACATTGAAACTCAGTAACATCATCTTTACCCGCTTTGTTTCCTGGCATGACTTGCGTTAATTGACGCTCAAATATTTGATAAAACTTAGTGTCACTAAGTTCTTTTGCTTGCATATAGCGATATTCCATTTCAATAGAGCCGGTGAAAAAATCATTTGAGATGTAAGTGTTTTCATCCAAAGAACAATTAGCAACCACGGCTAGAACAATAGCATCTGCCTTATCAGCGTTTGACTCTCCCCAACAACGAATAAAAGGAATATTAACCACGGGAATTAAACCTTCTCCTAAAGGGCGCATCTGCCATTCGCTATTTAACAAGGTGGTAATTAACTTGTCTTGATTATCGGCAAGTTGTTGTGCCATTTGTGCTGCAATACTTTCAGAATTACCTGTTTTATAACGCTTGTATAAGTTAAGCAGTTTATCGTGTGGTACTAAAAATCCGATTTGATTACCTGAAGTCGCCACATTTATCCCAACGACTTCAGAGTTTTTATTAACGACAGGTCCGCCACTCATCCCAGAGTTCACTGAGCCGGTAAAATGGATGCGGTCGTTAAAAGATTCATTCTTCAAACCATTGTAAGTGCCGGGTACTACTATCATGCCTAAATCGTGCGGGTTACCTAACGAATAAAGCTCTTCGCCTTTTTGGGGAACACGCTGTGCAATTTTAAAGAAAGGCATTTCGCCATCAGTCGTTCTTTTTACCAAGGCTAGATCATTGATAACATCAACACTTTGTAAAGTAAGTGGCGCTTTTTTACCTTGGTGATCAAAAATTTCAATCGTGTACTTATTGGGATGACGCGCATAGCCAGAAATAACGTGATAATTGGTTGCAATTAAACCGTCGGCACTAATTTGAAAACCAGAGCCAATTGATGACTTTTCACCGCTGGCGATGTCTATAAGTCTTATTTGATAAAGTGACGGAGCAAGTTGTTTGAATATTTCTTCTGCTTGTTCGGTGGCATAACTTATTGTGCTAACACACAATAAAATTAAGGTAGTTAAACCTTTCATTTATATTCCTTATTTTGAGTCTTAGTTCATTGTGCCATTGTTAGGTTAATTGTCATCTATTATCCCCAAATAAAGTAAATTCTCTTTGTTGTTTGTTAATGTATTGTATAGTTAAGAATAAAATGGATAAAAGGTAGCGTAATGAAAATAGCCAGCATCATGACCAAAGCATTTGTTAGTGTCTCTTTGGACGATACGTTATTGACGATAAAAAATATTTTTGAACATGCTAATTTTCATCATTTACTGGTCGTTGATAATAAACAATTATCAGGGGTTATTTCAGACAGAGATCTTCTCAAAGCACTGAGTCCTAATATCGGCACTGCCGCAGAGCTCCCAAGAGATACAGCAACCTTAAACAAGAAAGCGCATCAAATACTGAATCGCAAATTGGTCACCTTAACGCCTAACGCTAATGTTTTTGATGCCATTGATATTTTCAATCAGACTAAAACGTCATGTATTCCTATTGTTGATGAAAATAGCATTCCCGTTGGCATATTAACTTGGCGAGATATCATGAAAACTTTAGGAGATAAAAATGCAGAGCGCCGTAATTAAGACAATAAGTTATTAACTATTGTCTAGGTTTAAAGCAATTATGTTGCTTAAAGTAACTGCCGTTAATAGGTTAAATTAGTCTGCTTTGAAAATAAGCTAGTTGTGCATTTTTTGCTTTTAACGTTAATCAGCTCTGTAGCTAAGGTTTTTAGTTAAATAACGATTACTCTTCTAAAATGTCTTGTTTGACTTAGGTCAAGTAAGTCATTTTTTATTGCGACATTATGTCGCAGTTCACTGTTTTTACTTTGTTTTTATTGATTATAGCTAACACAATAGTATTAATTCTATTTGGTATACTCAAACAAGTAAGTGAAACAACTATGACGTTTTCAATTAAACCCATTGCTTTAGCAATAAGCTCTTCATTAGTTTTTAGCAGTCTTTTGTCTATTAGTGCTTTTGCTAATAATACGTTTGATTCAACGGCTAACCTCGATGAGATTGAAGTGATCACTATCACTCATCAACGTCACCATATCGGCATTGAAAATAATGAAAGTTATGCCCAAGGGAAGACTACGGAGCCCGATTTAGCGAGTTGGTTAAAGTCGGTCCCTGGTGCAAATGTCAACAGTAATGGCCCGGTAACGGGTATTGCACAATATCGTGGCCTATATGGCGACCGAATTTCAACCACACTTGATGGACAAGCGGTCATTGGCGCTGGTCCTAATGCTATGGACACACCCTTAAGTTATTCTACGCCATTAATTGTTGAGTCTATGACTGTCTATCGTGGTATCGCCCCGGTTTCTGCCGGCATAAATACCTTGGGTGGTGCTATTGATGTAAAAATGCGTAAAGCAGAAGCCAATAATAGCGAGAAACTCGCGATAAATGGTGATTTACAAGCAGGTGTTCGAAGCAATAATGAAGCGCAAACATTATCATCGGTGGTTAATCTTACCAAAGGTGATATTGCTGGGCTTTTTTATGGCAATGTTCAAGAAGGTGAGAATATGGAAAGTGGCGATAGTAAAATTATATCGCCAACTGATTTTGCTAAACGACAATTTGGCACTGATTTACGTTATTTTGGCGAGAGTAGTGAAACAGGTTTTAGCTACCATTATACAGATACCCAAGATTCGGGTACGCCAGCATTACCTATGGATATAGAATATATTTATAGTCACCGAGCAAGTTTAGACGGTAACTTTATCTGGGCCGATTGGCAAGCAGATTGGTTGTTAGGCTACACCGATGCCGATCATGGTATGACTAACTTTGAAAAGCGATTGAATAATAATCCAGAAAAACATCGTCGTAATAATGCTACGGGTATAACAACTAATTTTAATTTTTCGCTGGGTAAATCTTTTACTTTTGGTGAGTTAGAATTTGGCTTCGATGGTTATTTAGCCAAGCATGACTCTGTGATCACCAATCCAAATAACTCGATGTTTGCCGTGGTAAACTTTAATGATGTCAAAGATGATCGCTTTGGGCTATTTGCACAATGGCAGCAAACCTTTAACAATACCAAAGTTCAGTTAGGCGTCCGTTTAAAAAGAGCTGAATTAGATGCAGGTCAAGTGGCAACATCTATGGCAATGATGATTATGCCGATGGGCTCTGCAATGATGGATAATATGAATTCAGCTATGCCAACGATGGCTGATTTAGCCATAGACTTACGGGATAACTTTAATAACAGTGATCACAGTGTTAATGATACCAATATAGATATCGCATTAAGCACGGAAACTCAATTATCGAAAGATTTATCATTATATATAGGCGTAGGTTTAAAAAATAGAGCGCCTTCATATCAAGAGCTTTATCTCTGGACCCCGATGGAATCAACGGGTGGGCTGGCCGACGGTAACACTTATGTGGGTAATATGGATCTTAACAGTGAGACAGCTTATCAAGCGGATGTCGGTTTTACCTACCAAACTGAAAAAGTTATGATCACACCTCATTTCTTCTATCAAAATATTGATGACTATATTCAAGGTACTCCTTTAGGTATGTTGGATATGTCAGCAAAAATGATGGCCCAAATGATGGCGGGTGATGATAACCCTCTAAAGTTTACTAATGTAGATGCTAAGCTTTATGGTGCTGATGTAAATGGCTATTACACTATAAATGATCAAATACAATTATCAGCCGTGGTCAGTTACGTACGTGGCGAACGTCGTGATATTAATGATAACTTGTATCGTATTGCGCCATTGAATGGTCAGTTAAGTGCCAATTACTTTAGTGAGAATTGGTCTGTAAATATGGTTTTAGTGATGGCCGCCGCACAAAAAGATATTTCATTAACGAATCAGGAACAAACAAGTGCTGGTTATGGTGTGATGAATGTAGACGCTCAATATTACGTCAATAATCAATTAACGCTTCGTTTTGGCGTTGATAATCTACTCAATAAAGAATATCAAAATCACTTAGGTGGCTATAACCGAGTCAAAGGCAGTGATGTAACGTTTATGGACCGTTTACCTGAAGAAGGTACCAGTGCATGGGCAGAAATGACATATAGCTTTTAATCTATAAATCATACTGTCATTAAAATAGTAAATCGCTGACAAGCTATTTGGATTTGTCAGCGATGTTTCATTAGGTAATATTTAATTTTCATAATAACAATACCTCTCTTACCTTTTCGCTATTTTTACGTAAGCTGCGCAGATAAATCCAGTTATATTTTTAATATGATTATATTGAACGCTTGCTAAACTATTAAATTTTAAATCAAATTTATTAGTAGATTAATTTAAGCTGATTTAGATCAATTACGCTGTTATATACGCTTGCTGAAAAGTTAATAGTAAAGTAGAATCAAATGATAATCATTATTATTTGAGTTGTTGTTTATGACCCTTTCACAATTGAGGCGTACCCAACGAGCGGTGATCCGCACGTTGCCAACAAATTTCGATTTGACTTCAAAGTTAATCGAGCAGGGTTTTGCGTTAAAAACTGAGATATCATTAGCCCATAAAGCACCATTTAATGGGCCACTTGCCTTTCATCTCCATGGTACTAAAATTTGCTTAGCACCGAGTATTGCTCAACAAATAGGTATAGAAATCGTCTAATGTCACAAGCTTTACATTTGGCTCTAGTTGGCTTTGCCAATTCAGGAAAAAGCACGTTTTTTAATGCTCTAACGGGCGCGAAACAACAAACAGGAAACTGGACTGGCGTCACTGTAGCGACAAAACAGCAGCGCTTCTCATTTAATAATGAGCAAGTTTTACTTTCAGACTTACCTGGCATTAGTTCTCTCGCCACTCGAACTGAACAAAGTAAAGACCTGACTATTACCCAAGATTTTCTTAAAAATAACGACATTGATTGTTTAATTAATGTCGTCGATGCGACGCAATTAAAGCGTCAGTTGTATTTAACGACTCAGCTACTTGAACTCGGTTTACCGGTATTATTGGTTATCAATAAATCTGATCGAAAAGAAGCGCAAACCGTTGATATAAATATTTTAGCCAAAGAACTTGGCTGTAAAGTTATTATTGCCAACAGCTTAGCTAAAGATACCTTAAAACAAGTTGAACAGGCTTTACTTGAATTACCTAAAGCAAGTGAACGTCCAAAGAAATTAATGTTATCAGCAGATATTGTCAATAAACTCGCGGACAAAAACTCAACTGAGGTGTTAATTGATCTTGAATGTGGCGCTTGTAATGATCAAGGTGGCTGTCAGCAAACCAATACCGATGCTATTAGTATTATGCAGGCGCGTTACGAGTTTATTCAGCAGTTATTGATCGATGTTAAAAAGGGTCTACCGGCTTCCAAAAAAGCACCGGCAATAAGTTTAAGTGACCGCCTTGACCATTTTATCCTTCATCCTTGGTTAGGTGTGCCCGTTTTTCTTAGCATGATGTACTTATTGTTTATGTTTGCAATCAATGTTGGTAGCGCTTTTATCGACTTTTTTGATATTTTAGCCGGCGCTATTTTTGTCGATTACCCGCAAAGATTTTTATCAAGTTATGATTTACCTCAGTGGTTGCTAACCTTAATTGAAGGAGCTGGCTTAGGTATTCAAACGGTCGCTACTTTTATTCCAATCATCGCTTGTTTATTCATTGGTTTATCGATTTTAGAAAGCAGTGGCTACTTAGCGCGTGCAGCGTTTGTGGTTGACAGTGCTATGCAAAAAATTGGTTTACCCGGCAAAGCTTTTGTCCCTTTAATTGTTGGTTTTGGTTGTACGGTTCCTGCTGTAATGTCGGCACGAATTCTTGATAGTGAGCGTGAACGTATCACCACCATAATGATGTCACCGTTTATGTCGTGTGGGGCACGTTTACCGGTATATGCTTTATTTGCTGCGGCATTTTTCCCGGATTCTGGGCAAAACTTAGTTTTCTTATTGTACTTAATCGGTATAGCGGCAGCACTATTCACTGGATTTTTATTAAAGCACACGGTATTAATGGGCAAAAATTCTGTCAATATTATGGAATTACCGCTTTATGAAATACCTAAGCTTTCTTATCTAGTGCATCGTGTTTGGCAACGTACTCGGTCTTTTATTTTGGGGGCAGGTAAAACGATTGTCTTAGTGGTTTGTGTACTCAACTTCTTTAACTCATTAGGTACTGATGGTCAGTTTGGTCATCAAGACTCTCAAGAGTCGGTATTAAGTAAAAGTGCTCAGGTTGTTACCCCTTTACTTGCACCTATGGGTATTAAGGAAGATAACTGGCAAGCAAGTGTTGGCATTATTACCGGCTTGTTTGCGAAAGAGGCTTTAGTGGCTACATTTAATAGTCTCTATACCGATGTGAATGCAGAGCCAGAAGCATTAAAGTCAATGGCTGAGTTGTGGACTGACGCGACGGATTCAATAAAAGAAAACTTATTAGGTATTCAAGCTGATGATCCTTTAGGGACTGATATCGGAGATGTTACCAACTTACATACCGCCGCAGAAGAACAAGGCGTTAATGAAGGAACATTCACCGTTATGCAGGCTGCATTTGCCGGTAAAATTGGCGCATTTAGTTACTTGTTATTTATTTTGCTTTATACACCTTGTGCAGCAGCTATGGGCGCAATAAAGAGTGAAGTTGGCAGTCGTTGGGCTGGATTTGCGGCTTTATGGAGCTTTTCATTGGCTTATTTAGCGGCGACATTTACTTATCAAGTGGCAACCTTTGCTACTAATCCGTTGTCAGCGGGAATTAGCATCATCATTGTCATTGCCATTTTTGCGGCGATATATTATTGGTTAAAGCGTTTTGGTAAAAGTATTTTAACAATCCCAACACAAGTTTCTTATTATTAATTTAAGCTAAGCTCAGCTTTTGCTAAAAAATACCGATAGATTGTTTATCGGTATTTTTTTAGGCTGAAACTTCTGCTCATCTTGCTCATTAACCCAAAGTCACTCTTTACTGCTATGCTTAAATTCATTAGACCGTAAATTTAAGCCTTTAATGTATAGAGATAAACGTCAATGAAATCTATGAACCAACAAATGGCTGAGCACTATTTATTAGCTAAACCAGCAAGCTCACTTTATTATCCATTTGGCGATGACGTTAGCGTTTTCAAGGTCAAAAACAAACTGTTTGCAACGATTTCTCATGGTTCAAACGCTAAAAGTGCCAAGGTTGCAGAAGACGCTAAAGGCCACTTTTGGATGAACCTAAAATGTGACCCAGATGAGGCAGAGATATTACGTGATATTTTTCCAGGCATCATTCCCGGCTATCATATGAATAAATCTAATTGGAATACTATTATCTTAGATGGCTCAATTCCTCAGGGCGAGCTAGAGAGAATGATGGATAATTCTTATTTACTAGTGGTCAGTAAAATGACCAAGAAAGATCAGCAGTCAATTCTAATCCAGCTTTAGCCGCTATGGCAATATTGATCATAAACCTAGCTATTCGCTTAAAAGCGTTATCTGTTAATTTAACTGTTTGAACTAATCAATTTACTATGTGCAACCCTTAGCAGTGTGGTTACGCCATTTTGTATATACATACTCTGGGCTTTTTTGATATGAGCAAGGTTACCAGAGGATACACATCTCCACTCATCCATTACATGGAGATGGAGATACCAGACAGTTTTACTCTTCATAGATGTTCCTTAATGGCTGTAGCTGAATACTAGCTAAAGGATAATAGAGAGGAGCATCTTTTGACAAACGAGATATTTTAAGGTGATAGGTTAGTAAAATTCAACTATGAATTTTACTGAAGTTGATCTTTAATCTTCGTATCACCGTAATGATAGCTATACTCAAGTTGGAGAATTATTATGATGAATACATTAACTAACAGTAATCAAGCAACTATACCTACTATTATTGGTGTCGCTGAATCGACTCATTATTTGGTTGGCGCGGTTGATTCTCTCAATAACTTTATTGGTCTAACCCAATCTAGAGATGTTGCTGTGATGGGATCTTTAGTTGAAGCTAAAAATTATCTTCGAGATAATAATATATTTAACGCTGCACTAGAGTATCAAACAGCTTATGATGAAATGTGTGGCACCAGCAGTAGCAATGGTCGATGCAGCCAAATGATTAAGTTTTAACTGATGAAGGATAGACAATTAACGCTAAGAGATTTTTTAGAAATCTATGACCATATCACCAAAGAGGGTACTAAACTCGATGGTGTTTATCAGTATTCTGGTATTAAAGCTTGGCATGACTTTGATGGATATACATGTTGGTTAGGTTATAAAGACTTAACAATAACCTTGTTATTCCATGGCAGATTTTCGATTGAATATGATAATAAAGTGACGCTTGAATCTTTTCATAAAATAGCTGACGGTTTTACTAAAAAATAATCACCTTTAATAAATAATCCCAATAAAAACTGCAAATCTCATTGCAGTTTTTTTTATTGTTTTTAACTTCAATAGTTAAATCAAAAAGTAACCTGGAATAACTAACTTTTAACGGCCATTACTGTCAGCTACCAATTAATAGACTTGCCCTGCCAATCAAGATAACTCAAGGTATGATCAATAGGAGTATCAGCAACAATAGTTAGCAATTGTTTGGCAACAAATTCACTGGTAAAAAGTTTATCTGCAGGGACATTCTTTTGAAAAGGTTTAGACAACGGCGTATCTGTAGTACCGGGATGAAAAGAAATTAGCTTTATATTCTTTGCTCTTCTTGCAAACTCAATAGATGCAGTTTTAAGCATCATATTTAATGCTGCTTTCGATGCCCTATAGCTATACCACCCGCCTAATTTGTTATCATTTATACTGCCGACCCGGGCACTAAAAACAATAAATTTACAGGGTGACTTCCTTGTCAGTATTGGTGTCAACTTCTGAACCCATAACATTGGGGTTAATGTATTTGCGCTAATAACTTGCTCAAATGCTTGTGCATCGAAGTCTTCTAGACGTTTTTCTGGTTGAAATTTATCACTATGCAGTATGCCGTTACAGACAAAGACTTGGCTTATGGGTAACTCACTATGCGCAACTAATTCTGCTATAGCATTGTCTATTGATTGCGGTTGGTAATCTTTAACGATAATTTTTTTAGTTTTAAGGCTGTTTTGCTCCTCAACAGTGTCTTTCTCGTCAATGGCTTGTCGACTAATAAGAATAAGGCCAGTATCAGCCAAAGAAGCTACTTGGGTGGCAATTGCTTTGCCAATGTCGCTATTTGCGCCAATGATCAGTGTTAGTTGATTTATCATAACAAGTTCCTGAATTACAGTTTGCTGTTTTTATGCCAAAAACTTTGGCGAGAAGTGCTGAAATTTGATGACGGTATTTAGCCATTCCTAAGTAAACCCAGTGGCTTAGTGTTTTAAATACTGGCCAATTAAGAGGAGCTACCCAAAAACCCTTACCAACAAGTGTCCAAGCCCTATGCGTGACTTCTAAACCGAGTAGAATTTTACCATTATAAGTCGCGTGTAATATTTTCATAGCGGCTGAAAAATCAATTGCAGGGTAAAGACTTGAAAAATTTTCTTGGTGTATATCGACCAAAAATATGATGTTGTCTTGATCATGCCTTTTTAGGTGGATCATTTCAGTTGCGCACATTGGACAATTGCCATCATAAAATATAGTTAGCATTAATTTTCCTAAAAGTTACTGGGTGGCTAAATAAATGAACCACAGATAATAAGCACTGGTATGCAGTGAGAGAACAATAAAAGTTAGCCAAAAACGCATTCTCATGTAAGCCACATCAACATCGTTTATTTGCTCTGTTATCGCTAATTTTTTTTCATATAAAAATAAAAACATAAAGCTGAATGATAATACTATTAAGGCCAAATCACCGGGCATCAGTAAAGCGGTAAAAGCGATTAAGCTTAATAAATTACTAATAATTTGCTGTGTTAACCGAGTATTGTCTTCGGCTTTACGCCACAATGTGCCAGCAATGAAACTGACTATAATAGCGCTATAGGCTATAAAAGCTTGTTGTGCCCACACAGAAGAGTCTTTTAGCACAACACTTAAATATAAAAAACCTGCAAAAGGTAGTAGACCAAGATAGCCAAGTAACTGCCAACTTTTCATTTTTGTCCCTAGAATCCGGTGAAGCTTATTTAGATTTCAAATGAATTACCGTCAAGTGCCTGGCCATCAAGTGAAATTTCTCTAGGCTGAACTTCTGGCTTAGCATAACTCAATCGTGATAAGCGTTGACTGGTGTGGTAGCTATCTAGTCCTGAAATAGCAACCGTACCCAATGATTCGATATCAATATAGCCATCAGCTTTAATAGCAACTTCATCACAAATAATATCAGTGATTTCACCTATTACTAATTGAGTACCATTAAGTTCGATTGGCACTATCTCACGTAGTTTCAAGGCGTACTTTAAGTGACTTTCTTTAACAAAAGGGGCATTGATACCATCAACGTTATAAGGCGTTAAACCGGTTTGCTCAAATTCTGATTGGTCGGCATTATAGCGTGCTGATGTTTGATGTGCCGCTTGCCAAAAACTTTCATTAACTTGATTTATGGTGAATTGTTTAGTCTGCAGAATGTTTTCTAAAGTATGGCGTTCGACGATGTCTGGGCGAGTAATAAAACCAACTAGAGCAGGCGAAGAGCCTAAATGGACAACAGAGCTAAATATCGCTAAATTGTTATGGTTTTGCTTGTTGCGTGTACCAATGAGGTTAGCACTTTTAAATCCGGATAAACTATTGATCAGTTGAGCCCGGTAGCGTGCATCCATCTTTAACAATTCGTTATGGCTCAAGTGTTTCATTTTAGGTTTACCCGATAATATAATTGATGCTTAACTATACGTAGTTTAGGCCAAGGTCGATCACCTCGCTGAGATATTTTAATTATTGTACCTAGCTAACAATAAAGACAAGGCTGCACTTTACTCTTTGTTATAATTAATATTATTTTTAATAACCGTATTATTAAATTAACACTGAATAAATAGAGTTATGATAAATGTATAACAAGCTGTTACTCGGTTAATTTCATCGGAGGTTTAAACCTCATTGCACTTTTAAACGTATACTCGGTATGATAAAAATCCAGTGAGAATCACCCAATGATACAAAGCATTTATAAAGCCTTAATATTAATTTTAGTTTTTCCAGCTTTTTACGTCTTTTCAGAGCAGGGGACAGTCGTATCTGTTGAGCGAAAAAAAACCGAAGGTTTTTTATACGGCGTAGGTATCAGTGTTAATAAAGAGATATATAAGGGATATAACACCCGAGTAATGCCTTTACCTTTATTGGGATATCAAGGAGAAAACTTATCGGTATTTGGACCATTTATTAATTATAAGTTAATAAATTCGAATCGATTAACTCTCTCCGCAAAATTATCCCCAAGATTCCAAGGGTTTGATGAATCTGATAGTGCTATTTTCGAAGGGATGAGAAAAAGAAAAAGTTCATTTGATGTCGGCTTTGGTGTTGATTATCAACAAAATGATTGGAAAATCGGCTTTTCTTCGATGTTTGATGCACTAAATCGCTCAAATGGTTTTGAGATAAAATCAACGATTGGTCATGTTTTTAGGTATGGGCCAATATTTTTCGAACCCTCAATTTCACTCAGTTTCTTAGATAAACATCATGTTGATTACTATTATGGTGTTTCTAAAGATGAAGTGAATCAAAATAGGGGGGCTTACCTTGGTCACAGTGGCGTTAATAAAAATCTTGGATTTTCAATCGCGACCCCTATTTTTTTTGGCGGATATACCCGCTTAAATCTCGAATACACTTGGTTTGATAAAAGTATTACTGACAGTCCTCTAGTTGAAGACAAAAGCAGTTTACAGTTGCTTTTAGTGTTTACGAAAAACTTCTAGCAGCACCATCAAGCTATACTAATTCGTAAGCTTTTAATCCTTTTTTTGTAGTAAAACCATATTCATTGAGCCAGCTAATCGCTTTATCTTGATCAGAAAATATTCGCCTCTCAAAGTTACTGCGTGTTTCAATTGCCATTTTATCGAGGTACATTTTTTTCATCATTGATTCATTGGCGACTTGCGCTGATTTTTCTAAACCATTTAAAATACAAAAAGCGGCTAACTCATCAACAACAGGGACAATTTCAGGAACACTTATTTGCCAGTCATCTAAGAAGACTAAATGCGCCCATTTTTGTATTTTTAACAATTTCACTTGCGCTATAAATGCTTGTGAAAAATTTTCCGCACACTCTTTATTCCAGGAACCCGTTAAGCGCGCGATAATTATATTATTGCTCACGTGTAATTTGAATTCACCATGAGGTGCAAAATAATCATGCATTGATAATCCCCCCTGCTATTCCAAAGCTAATCTGCAGTTAATACCAAAATTATTTTTAGTATAGCGTTTATTTTTAACTTTTCACTTTATATATTTGATATCCATACTGTTTGATAAGGTGACAAAGTAAGCTCTTGGTTTAACTCTGTTATTTTTACTGCGGTAATAAGTTCAAACCATGATTCGGTAATAATTAAGTTCAGCTCACTCAAGGGTAATACTACCGGTTGATCAGAAATATTACTCACACAAAACATGCTTTGTTTTCGGTCTTTACTTTGTCGCCAAAAGCCAAACAATTGCAAACCTAAATGCAGGGTAAATTGCGTTGCGTTAGGATGAAAGGCGGGTTGTTTAATTCTTAACGCCAATAAAGATTTTAATGATGAAAGCACTTTTGCATGGTGTAAGTTACTGTCATTAAGCGCTTCTTCTAAAGCTTCTACATGCCAGCGACGCCTGTTAATTGCACGGTTATGATGGGTATTTGCTAATTTTTGATAATCATTTTGTGTGCCTAGCATGCTGTGAATGTAGATACCTGGTATGCCTTCGAGGGCAAACATAATGGCATGTGCACAAATAAAACGCTCAAAATTCCACTGATCTTTACCTCGCACTGTGCCTTGCATCGCATCATAAAGTGATATGTTCATTTCATAGGCTTTTTGTTGGCCGGTATCTGTAGTGCGCCAAGATATTTTTCCACCGAAATTTTCTACTGCCTGTACTAAGTTATCCAGCTCAGCTTCATCTAATAATCCTTCTGCCGGGCGTAAACCAATACCGTCATGTGATGCAATAAAGTTAAAATACATAGTGCCATCTTGCGCAGGAGGCATACTCATTAGCCAGCGTTTAAGGTATAAACAGTTACCCGTTAGCAAGGTATTTAATAACAACGGCGGTAATGAAAAGTTATATATCCCATGGGCTTCATTGGCATTACCAAAATAAGTGAGGTTCTGCGTATTGGGGATATTGGTTTCAGTGATAATAACAGCATCTTGTTTAGCTGACTCAATAAGCGTCCTTAATAACCTGACCACTTCGTGAGTTTGCGGTAAGTTAATACTGGGTGTTCCTACTACTTTCCATAAAAACGCGATGGCATCTAGACGAAATATTTTTACACCCATATCAAGGTATTGTTTAATAATAGAAGCGAAAGCTTTTAAAACTTCAGGATTACGAAAGTCAAAATCAACTTGGTCATGACTGAATGTGCACCAAACAAATTGTTTGCCTTTGCCAGTTTCAATTTCCTTTAAGAGGGGCGATGTCCTTGGTCTCACAACGGCTGACAAGTCATCATCAGCAAGAGCCGTAAAAAAATAATCGCTGCCTTGTCCTTCACCTTTAATGAAATTGTCAAACCAGGCACTTCTGCTTGAACAATGATTGATGACGAGATCAGACATTAAACGATAATGTTCACTTATCTGGCCAATATCTTGCCAAGTACCTAACGACTCATTTACCGATGAATAATCGATAACTGAAAAACCATCATCAGAACTATAAGGAAAAAAAGGTAAGATATGCACGCTGTTAATCGTATTGCTAACGTTAGTGTCTAAAAAAGTCTTCAACGTTTTGAGTGGTGCTTCATCAGCCTTAACGATACTATCGCCATAGGTGATCAAGATAATATCTTCTTCTGACCAATGGTTTGAGAAAGGCTTCGCCGCCATTGTTTCTTTAGATAACCCCATAATATCAAGCAGAGATTGGGCAATATCACTTACTGGCTTTTCAAGCGGGACATCGTGATAGATAGTCGAAAGCTGCTGAACTAACTTTTCTTTTAAATTACCCTGCAATTTAGGTGTTAACTGATTATCTTGCGTTGGCATGTGGCACCTTTTTTTATAATGCTTGTCTGAATTCTTCGTTATCTAACTCTACCGCTTCTTTTAGTTGCGATAAAATATCAGGTATGGCGCTAACTACTCTATTCCAAGAAGGAATAAACGGCGTATCCATGGGTTGATCTAAGAAGGTATTGCCCGCGGTTAATATATTCTGTGCGAACATCTCAACTGCTTTTTCTTCATTATGAATATCAAGTTTAAGGCCATTCATCATGGCATCATTTCGATAAGTTTCGACATAATCCAACGCAATACGATAGTAAGTCGCTTTTAATGTTCTGAATTTTTCTGCCGTGAACGTTTCACCTTGGGTAGCAAGTTTACGAATAAAAGCTTTACTGATATCAATAGACATTTTTGATAAACCACCATCAGTATTATCCAAAGATAAATCTTGATGCTTATGATCGTAGGTCGCGGCAATATCAACTTGGCATAAACGGTTAGGCGAATAGTTGCGATACATTTCTGAGAGCACACCAATTTCAAGACCCCAATCACTAGGAATACGAATATCGTTTAATACATCTCGACGGAAAGAAAATTCACCGGCTAAAGGATATAAAAAACTGTCCATGTATTCTAAATAGTCACAATGACCGACTGTTTTTTTCAACGCTTTAATTAGCGGTGTTACTAATAGACGGGACACACGGCCATTTATTTTTCCACCGGCAACTCGTGCATAAAAACCTTTAGCGAACTCGTAATTAAACATAGGGTTAGCAACAGGATAAAGTAGTCTATCTAGTAGTTCACGTTCGTAGGTCAAAATATCACAATCATGTAGGGCAATTGACTCCGCTTTACCCGAAGCTAAAATATAGCCCATGCAATACCAAACATTACGGCCTTTACCCAACTCTTTGGGGGCTAACCCTAGGGCATGTAATTTTGCATCTATCGCTTGTAATCTTGGACCGTCATTCCATAATACTCGGTGATGTTGTGGCAGTTGACCAAAGAAAGTTAAGGCGTGTTTATATTGTTCAAGATCGGCACGGTCAAGACCAATAACTATTTCTGATAAATATTCGACACCTTTAATTTTATTAATAATGTCGGGCAAGGCTTTGCCTTCTAATTCAGAAAATAATGAAGGTAAAATAAGCCCTAAAGAACGCTTTTTAGAGAAGGCTAGTATTTCAGCTGCCATATCTGCTGGTTCACGCTGTGCTAAGTTATGTAGCGTGGTTACTGTACCGTTTTGATAAAAATCAGCCATGGTTTACCTCTTATATAATAGTAGAAGATGAAAGTAGTTGCTTTGCTAGCAAAGTTTGTAGTGCTTGAGCCCAACCCTCAGGACCATAATCTTGAGTACGAGTCGTTTTAAATTGGCGATAGAGTTTGGGGAAGTTATGAACGGGTGAACGAATTTGTACCGCGATATCTGCGGCTTCTAGCATTGGGCTATCATTTTCACCATCACCCAAGGCGATGGTCAGAATTGCAGGGTTATTAAAGTTTTCTCGATATTGCTCTGTTAGCCAAATTAGGGCTTGGCCTTTATCGCAGTAGCCACCGACATGAATGAACCGACCACCTTGAACAACATTGGCTCCTAGATCAATAAGATGCTCTATAAAGCTATTTTTGCTGACCTCATCACCGAACCATTGAATGGGTTCACCATATTGTCTTTGTTGAGCGCGCTTAGCTTCTGTTAACGACAGCCCTGTTATTTCGGTAAGGTCAGCAGCAGACATAGTAGAAAAACCTTGATAATACTTTTTAAATTCATCAGTTTTTTCAGCTAATAAAGTTAACCAATGCTGCCTAGGTAAACAGAAAGATTTTACCCAATAGTCTCCAACAATTTCAGTGTCAGCAGGTTGTGCTGAAAAAGTAGCTATAGGTATATAAATAGCGGCACCATTTTCAATAATAAAGGGGGTATCTAGTTTGAGTTCACGATGAATAATGGCTAATTCAGCTAGGGTTTTACTGGTATTTAAAATAACCGGAATATTTGCACATTTTAATTGCGCAAGTGTTTTATCTGCGGGCCTTGATTGATAAGTGAAGTGATCGAGTAAGGTTCCATCTAAGTCACTAAAAACAAGTGTTCTTAATGAGCTCATCGTACTTCCTTTAGAGGCACATCTTTGATTTGGCGAGCATAATCTAAGTAAAATATTGCGTCAGCAGATTGTGCGATAGTCGTGCAGCTCTGTACGCTAAGTCTCTGAAAATATTGGGTGAAGTTTAATATTTCTTCAGGAGACATTACCTTTGAATTAGCTAAGTTGATGTTTCTAGCTTGTAATTTTTGTTCTTGCTCTAATCGCCATTTATAAACACAGTCAAATGATGGTGCTTGCAGTGCTAACCAAAAATCCATGTTTTTGTACAAGGGAACATAAGCCTCGCTCAGTTGTTGATTAACGTAATTTCGCCATTCACCTTTAGCGTCATACTGCAATTCAAGTTCATTAATAGCTGACCTTAGTTGTTCTTCAGTTTGAGGCTTTACCCCCCAACACCATCCTTCTAATAAAATAATATCTATTGGTTTATCAACCACAGTCCAATGCTCTTTTGGATAGGGTTCATCGGTAGCCTTATTGAATCTAGGGATAGAAAATCCCGTTTTTTTAGCTTTTAATTGCAAAAGTACGTGCTCAAGAGTCGCGATATCATGGGTGCCTGGCACACCTCTTGTTGCTAATAATGGGTGAATATTTTCTGCAAGCTGCTGACGTTTTTTACCTGTTAGGTAAAAATCATCTAAAGACATCACCACCACATTAAGAGGGTATTGAGTTGTTAAATATTCAGCGAGAAAGTCTGTTAATGTTGACTTTCCACTACCTTGGCAGCCATTGATACCGACAAAGTACGGTGTGTTGTGTTTTTTGAATTGCCCCAATATTCGCTCAGCAAGTGGTTGATAATGCAGTCTAACGGTGTCGCTGAATTCATCAGGTAGTTTGTGTTGTTCAATAAAAGCAGAGAGCATAATTTTCACTGTAGATAATTATTCATTATTATCAGAGCTTCAAGTCTTATGCCAGATCATTAGTAAACAGTGCTTTGCTACTAATTTATTGTAATAAAAGGTTTTTATTTGAGGTTAGTGTTTTTTTGAAATGATGAGTAACCGAGGGAATTGCACTGATGTGATTAAGCGCCCCGTTTTGGTGCGGTAAAAATCAAGGGTGAAGTAGTGAGTTAATATGTCGTGCTTCAAAATATTTTGACGACAACGTTGAAGGAAATAAAGAAGTATGGGTATATAAATAGATAAGAATAAACCTTGGGTAAATAGCTAAAATTGGCAAAAAACAGTAACGGTTAATTGCTGTCTCTTGCACAAGTCTCAACAAAGTTACACTAGCTCGATGGCGTTAACTTATCTCTCAACTCATTAAGCGCTGCAACTGAAAAACCGTCATCATAAAAATAAACAATGATGCCATTTTTATCTAACAGTAATACTCGCGCGTTATTAGGGCTTTCATTTCCAGTGAAAGCTTGAACTTTATCACCGTCTTCATAAATTGTAATCACCCCTTTCCAAAGAGGTTTTGGAATACCAGCACGCATACCATTGTCGATAAAAGTACTAAACATTTTTGGGAACAATCCCTGAATAGTCGGGAGCTCATAGACATCGACTTTAGTTTCAGTCATATCTAAACCGATTAACCATCTATCGATATCGAACTGTGAATTCTGTTTGTAGCCTACTAATAATAAAGTAAATTCTTTGTTGAAATCGGCTGGAATATTGACTGTGTTTTCTTCTAATGTTTGTCCGGTAACCGCTGGAAAAGCTTTACCTGTGACTGATTGATTTGTATATTTTGTGCTACAACCTGAGGCAAGGCTGATAAACAATATCAATAAAAAAATGCGCATATATTTTTACTCGTTGGTTATTATTTTAAATTAAATCTAACACTACATACGTTAGAGTATTAATTTTAGCTCATTTTTAGTGATTTTGATCTTAACAAGTTTATTTTGCGTATTTAAAAGGCGATATAGAATACTTAAGTGGAATTTATTGATGCGATTTATTTTAATTTTATGTTTGTTTTTCAGTGCTTATGCCAGTGGTAACAATATTAATAACCAGGCCAATGATAATTCAAGTGGCAATAAGAAGGCTTATATGATTGATTTTTCAAAGCAAGAAAACGGACGCTGGCGGATAACCAATGATGGCGTTATGGGCGGCTTATCAAACGGGGAAATGATATTTGCTCAAGATCATGGTATTTTTAGCGGTAGCATCTCTCTAGACAATAATGGCGGCTTTAGTTCGGTTTTTCGTGCTGTCGATAATCTTCCACAATCTTATAAGAAACTTGTTATTAACACCGAAGGTGACGGGCAAGCCTATCAATTAAGGCTAATTATTTATGTAAATGGCTACCGGTTAGCTTATAAACATGACTTTAAAACCGTCGCTAATAAGCGTGAAAATCATATCTTCGAGCTTGCAGACTTTAAAGCAACTTTTCGTGGAAGGGCTATACCAAATGCGCCTTTACTTAACTCAGAAGATATTAAAGAAGTCGGATTTTTAATGACTAAAAAAGTCCCTGGGCAATTTTCATTATCGATATTTACACTGTCTTTTTTGAAACAATAACTTATACACTAAGGTAAAGATGAATAAAATTAATCCCAAAGCCCTCATCAATAGTAAGTGGACTAAAGTTGATATTACCAATAAAGAAAAACACTTTATTATCACTAAGGTGGAGTTTGACGAAGAACAAAAAGTAATTGCCTGTGTTATCGAAGCGGTGATGACTCATAATGAATACACCATAGATTGGCGGGATCTAAAAGTCAGTGATCAATGGCGGGTCGGCTGGAAATAAATTTACAATTAAGTCACTATGAGCCGATTTGAGTGTTTGCTTATCGCTAAAAAATTCATAGGCTAAGTGAGTTTTTATAGTCAATGTTATAAAATAAATTTACGAATCGATTTTTTAATTAATTGACTCCTTTGAGTGTCAAACGAATGTTTGTTTTGGCAAAGATATAAGGTTTCACTGACCGGTATCTCCAATGTGTGTACTTTTATCAGGCTTTGCTCAGGGAAAGCGTTTACCGCATGTAGGGGTAATACGGTAAAACCTAATCCTTGGCTAACGGGCAATAAAATCAAACTTATTTGATTAGAAAATCCTTTGTGCTTAAATTGACTTGTATGTTCAAATTCAAGGTAATTTTTACTCAATAATTGTTGTGCATGATGTTCTGAGTCAGGGTGGCTGATAAAACCTATAGAAGTAAGCACCTGCCAGTTGATACTTGTGATATCACTTGACGTCACTAAAACCAAAGGCTCAATGGCTATTTTTTTGTAGGCTAACTGTGGGCTCCTATTTAACTCAGTGAGTATCCCCAGGTCAATTTTTCGCTCAATTAAATTTTGCTCTATATTTTTATTGGGTGCAAAGGTGTAATCGATAATAAGCGCCGGATAGCGTTGCTGCATATCAAGCATCTTTGGGTATAGTTTTAAGCCGACACTGCCAGGTGTACTTATTTTAATGACACCGATAAAAGCATCATCTTGTTTAATTGAAGCTTCGATATCAGCAGATGTGTCTAATAAATCTTGTCCTTGTTGGCGTAATTTAATACCCGCATCGGTCAATGAGAAAGACTTACCCTCCCGCGTTAATAATAAAATGTCCAACTGCGCTTCAAGTTTTTTTATATGCTGGCTTACGCCTGATTGCGTCATAAAAAGAATTTCCGCTGTTTGGGTAAAATGTCCAACGTCAGCAAGCGTGCAAAATGTTTTTAACCAAATAAGATTTATCATAACAAAATGTACTCATTTATATTACAAATGATAATTTTATATACTTTATAAAGTTCACTATACTTTGTCTATCAAATTTAACGAGGTAATAAAAATGAGTAAAGCATATCCAAGAACTTTTTCCCATATCGGTATTTCAGTCCCTAATTTAGAGGCTGCTGTTGAATTTTATACTGGCGTTTTAGGTTGGTATGAAATAATGAAACCAACAGAAATCATTGAAGATGATAGCCCCATTGGCGCTATGTGTACCGACGTATTTGGTGCTAATTGGGGTAAATTTAAAATAGCCCACATGTCGACAGGCGACCGCATCGGCGTTGAGCTATTCGAATTTGCTAATCAAGAAAATCCAGAAGACAACTTTGAATACTGGAAAACAGGCGTGTTTCATTTTTGTGTGCAAGATCCTAATCTTGAAGAACTGGTGGAAAAAATTGTCGAAGCAGGTGGTAAAAAACGTATGGCAGAGCCGCGTTACTACTATCCCGGTGAAAAGCCCTATCGTATGATTTACATGGAAGACCCTTTTGGTAATATATTAGAAATATACAGCCACAGCTATGAATTAACCTATGCGGCCGGCGCTTACTAATTTAAAGTCATAGCTTATTAACACTGATGATTTAATAACCCAATAGAAAGTCATTTTCTCTTGGGTTATATCAAGATAACTTTAGCGCTTAATCCTGTCTCCTGTCTCCTGTCTCCTGTCTCCTGTCTCTGCACTATGCAAGCTTACCCACTGAATAAATATTGGCTAAATAACGATTATGTCGCAAGCATAATGCCTATTATTAATTTTCAACTACAATTAAACTTTCTGTAATATCATCAACAGTTAAGGTTTATTAGTGAGTAAAAAGAAACCATTACCCGTTACTTCAACGTCAAAGGATAATTTATCCGTAGACGTTAAGATGTTAACGGAAGTGTTAAATAACGTTGGCACTTGTATATTCACTAAAGATATTCATGGTTGCTATACCTATGTAAACCAGGCTGTACTGGATTTATTTAATATTAACTCAACAGATATCATTGGCTTTGATGATAGTCATTTCTTTGATTTAGCGTTATCTCAGCAACTAAAAGAAAATGATCGAAAGGTTATTAAAGAGGCTATAACTGTAGAAAATGAAGAAACAAACTTCATCAAATCCCTACAAGAAACCCGGATATATAAAACGGTTAAAAAACCCTTGTTCGATGATGCTAACAATGTCATCGGTATTTGTGGTGTATCAACAGATATAACAGCAGAAAAAAAGCTCCAAAAAATAATTAAAGCACAGAAAAAATTACTTCATACGGTACTTGATAATGTTGATGCTTATATTTACATGAAAGATAATGAGCGAACATTTAAATATGTAAACAGTAAAGTTGCTGAATTATTTGGTACGTCAGCAGAAAATATTATTGGTAAGAAAGACACTGAGGTTTTACCACTTGATGTTGCTGAGCATTTTAACCAATCTGATCAAAAAGTTTTTGATACGGGCGAAAAACAAACCATAGAAGAAACCTCAGCAGATGAACAAGGTAATGTACGTTACTATATTAGTACAAAAATTCCTTATCAACACCAAGGTGAACTTCCAACGTTAATTGGATTTTCTACCGACGTCAGTGAATTGTATGCGTTAAAAGAAGAATTTAGAAAACAAGCAAATACCGATTCATTAACTAAGCTGTATAACCGCCGCTATTTTATTGATCATGCTGAACGAGAGTTTCATCGTGCTAAAAGGCACCTTCGCATTCTATCCTTGATTGCTATTGATATTGACCACTTTAAAGATATCAATGATAGCTATGGCCATCCGATAGGGGATAAGGTGCTAATGTCAGTGGCTCAATGTTTACTTCCTTGTCTTCGACAAGAAGATATTTTAGCCCGTATTGGCGGTGAAGAATTTTCAATATTGCTCCCTGAAACTACATTGCAGTCAGCAAAGGTTGTCGCAGAGCGTATTCGACTTAATCAAAGTAATCTAATTATAAAAGGTGAGTGGCAGGGCGAAATTAAAGTAACTGTTAGTATCGGTGTTACTTGTATAAGATTTGCAGATGATAACTTTGATGATTTCTTTACCCGCGCTGACCGAGCATTATATCAAGCGAAAGACTTGGGTCGTGATCAGGTTTTTTGTGGGTAAATATTATTGCTCGAAATAATTCGTTCAACGCCTTAAGATAAAAACTGACTGTGAATTTCGCTATCAAATAAATTCTTAATCAGTAAGGCAAATTCTTTAATGAATGTTTTTTGCTCGTTAGTGACTTTGTTGTTAATAACGCCAGAGAGAATCTCTTCTAAATCATAAACAATAGCATCAACTTCTCGAATAATAGTATTGCGCTGATTAAAAGACAACGCTTCGTTCTGGCTGCAAATACTGATGATTTGTTCACTTAATTCTTGTTCAATAACGCTCATAACGGTATCTGAATCAGCACTTACTGAGGAGGAGTTTTCAAATAAACTGAAATGCTCAGTCAAGTATTCAATAATATGGATGTAACCTTCAGTATCTGTAACCATTAAAAATGTAACCTTTATAAAAAAATATACCATACCTCTTATGTAGGCGTTTGATCAAGGTTGGTCACTGCTATTTTTTCGTTATTTATAAAAAAAATTTAGATTGAAATATGTCTATTAATTAGTCTTTTTTTTTATTGAAAAAGATATATTGTTGCAAACATTACTGTACGAATAAATAGACATTTATATAAATATCAGGTGGTTAGCTTCGTCTGTAAAAGTTCAAAATAACTTTGACCTAAAGGCTTGTAATATCTCCATATTCAGGCAGTATCAAGGGGTTGTTAATTAAACGAACGATTTGTTTAAAAGTTAACCTCATGATTTTAAATAATTAAAATTATAAGTTCAGGGAGAAATACTAATAATGAAAAATTCTAATTTAAAGCGAAACTTTAAACGCTCAATTGCAGCTATCGCTGTAACGACTGTTCTAGGTATGAGTACAGCATTTGCAGATACCGGTGGTCTAAAATTCCAAGTAACTGATGCAGAGGGTAAACCTGTAGCGGGTGCCGTTGTAAATGTAAGCACTTCTGAAAGTTTAGTTAGCCGCAAAGGCGTAACTGATAAAAATGGTTACTTAAGATTATCAGGTTTAGACCCATCAACTAAATATGAAGTTGAAATAACAGGTAATGGTTTTGAACCTTTTTCACGTGATAAAGTGCGTGTAGTGTCAGGTAAAAGCTTTGATGTAAATTACATCTTATCTGGTATTGGGGATAATATCGAAGTGATTTCAGTGAGAGGCTCTGTTGCAACCATTGATACTAGCTCAACGACATCAGGTATTGATTTAACTTTAGAAATGCTTGAATCTTTGCCTACTGCGCGTAATTATCAAGCATACTTACAATTAGCACCAGGTACTAAACCTTCTACAGGTGGAAACCCTTCCTCTAAATCAGGTGTTAACTATAGTGATAGTGGTGGCAGTGTAGGGGTATCTACAGATAACGTTTATTATATTGATAATATTAATGTTACCGATAATAACACAGGTACATTTGGTGCAAACTTTAACTCCGAAATTATTCAAGAACAACAAATACTGACGGGTGGTATTCCTGCTGAGTTTGCCGGTGGTGCAGGTTTAGTCTCTCGCGTTATTACTAAGTCAGGTAGTAATGAATTTCATGGTTCTGTTAACTACTACCTGCAAAATGATGGCTTAGTTGCTGATAACAAAAATGAAGATGCAAATAGCTTTTCAACCTTTGATACGGCTTTTACGCTTGGTGGTCCAATCATCAAAGATGAATTATGGTTCTTTACTTCTTATCAAGTCAAAGACCTTGAAGAAGATGTTGCTGATCCAGAAACGGGTGCACTTCAACGCACGATTACTAATGAAGCTGATTTAGGTTTTGCTAAATTAACTTGGCAAGCAACTCAAAATGATCGTTTTGTTGTTTCGTACTTTAACGATCCAACAGAAATAAGTGGTTCAGCTGATGCGTCACTCTTTAATAATCGAGATAGAGCTCGAAAACAAGGTGGTGATAATCTGCATTTTGAATACTCTCATACATGGGATGATTTAATTGTTACTGCAGAATATGCTTCACATGAAGGAGAACTGTCTAGTTTAGCCGCAGACCAATCTTCAAGAAATGATGTGGCTTATTTAGGGGGTAACCCTACGGGTCGTGATCTTTCACTCGGTGGACTCGGTTCTGACTCTATTACCAGTCGTGATGGCACTGAAATGAAAATTACTGCCGAATATTATTTAGATACGAGTGATTTTGGCTCTCATGTTATTAAAACCGGTTACTCACAAACTAAAAGTACCTTTAAAACCAGCCTAGAATATACTGGTGACGGCGCGCAATACACATCAATTCCAGGTCAAAATTCAGGTGCAACTTTTGGTAGCTATGTTAGCGATAGCTGGACAGGAACTACCGATATTTCTGATTCAGACAGTGACGTAGATGGCATTCTAGATGCGATGGTAGCAACTGATAGCGCATACTATTTAGGCCTGTTAGATTCTGATAATGATGGTGCAATTAGTCGTGCAGAATTAGATGAGATGACTTTTAATAGTTCTACGGGTAATCCAAATGGTTTAAATAATGTTTATCGCATTAATATGACCCAAACAGCTCCGGTTGAAATGTCAATTGAAGGTCAAGTATTCTTCATTCAAGATGAATGGAGCAATGATGATGGTATTTCGGTGAATATTGGCATACGTTCGGAAAAATATGAGCATATTTCATCTGCAGGCGATACGATTCAAACGTTCGACTGGGAAATTGCTCCTCGCTTAAGTGCTGCATGGGACATTAATAACGATGGGGAAAGTAAAGTCTTTGCTTTTGTTGGTCGCTACTATGATCCGATTCGTACCGACATGACAAGTTTTGCGGGTAATCTGACGGGCCCTGTTCGTGAAGAGCAAGTTTTTGCTGGTGACCGCTGGCTAACATTCCGTACACGTGGTGGTCAAAAGGGTGGTCAAGATGCCTTTTTCGCTCCCAGTATTAAAACGCCCTACACGGACGAGTTATTAATTGGTTATACGCAAGCCTTATCTGACGATATGAGTATTGATCTTACTTACACTAAGCGTGTAACCAAAGATATCATGGAAGATTATGACCTAGGAACTTTCTCAGATCCAAATAATGAAGCATTAGTAAATTCACCCTTTTACTTACCTTATTCATACTTTGGATATTCAGAAGCTCCTGAATCAAACTTTGTTATCGGCACACTGTCTGGTGCAAAACGTGAATATCAAGGCCTTGAGGCAACTTTCCGTAAACGCCGTACAGACAATTGGTCAATGCTTGCGTCCTTTACTTATAACGATGCGCAAGGTAATTCAAACTCAGATGGCAACGCTGATTACCAAGGTGATGTATTAGAGTTAGATCCAGCCGCACCTAATATGTGGGGTGATCAACCGGGTAATATTAAATACTTAGCGAAACTGGCAGGTAGTTATTATTTTGACAATGGCATTGAAGTTGGTGCTGTTTACAACTGGAACTCGGGGACACTTTATAGTACTAACTACGCTCGCGGTAGTCGTCACTTCCCGTTACGTGAAGATAATGCTTATGATTTTGGCGGTATTTCTTCACGTTGGGTTCAAGATGGTGTGGTCGCAGCTAACACTAGTGCTTCCTATGGTACTTTAGATCTTCGTGTTAAATATGTTTATGATTTTGATGAATACAAAGCAGAATTTTTTGTAGATATGTTTAATGTCTTGGATGATCAAGCAGGTGTACGTGAACAAGATCTTAAAGCGGGTGACGGTATTTATGCCTTTGGTGAAGCTATTGAATGGGTTCAACCTAGAAGACTATACTTAGGTGCGCGTCTTTCTTTCTAATTAAATGATAACTTAATAAAAATGCCAGCATCTTGCTGGCATTTTTTTTTATATATCTAGATACCTCAGTTATTAACTAGGTTTATTTCATGCGTTAACTGTCGTCGCGTAGAACCTTGGCTGCTTGCTCATCTAAACTGATCATTATTTTTCTACTCAACACTTTACCTAAACATTAACGAAAATTACCCCTTAATCTTTTAATGGGTCATATAAATATGGGAATGAATCAAACATTGGCATTATTTCTGGGCGAGGCGAATCGTTATGTTTTTTAAATCGCTCAGCTACATAGCTGCAGTTAAATTGAATTGTATTATATAAAGTAGAACTCATTGTTGCTCCCTCAAGTGATTTATAGCTTAATTTGATTACTGATATTTGGAATATTTCAATTAATACGGATATTTTGTATAAAATATTTTTACAAAAAAGTTACAAAAAGGCTTTTTTTTTGTTTGTAGCGTCTATAAATCGATACATATTTGGATATGGTTTGGTTAATAGGTTGATTATTTCATTGGTAAACAGTTGGTTAGGTACTAATAAAAAAGTTCAAAAACATTTTTGTAATAGGGGTTGTAATATTTCTATATTCAGGCAGAATTAATGGATATTGTTACCTAATGTAACAATTTGTTGAAATATTCAAAGAATTTAAAACAATAAATATTTAAACTATAAGTCCAGAGAGAAACACTAATATGAAAAATTCTAATTTAAAGCGTAGCTTTAAACAATCAATTACTGCTGTAGCAGTAGCGATGTCATTGAGTGCAGCAATGCCTGCAATGGCAAATAACACAACAGGTTATATTACTGGTAGTTCTATTAGCCAAAGTGGTCAAGTTCTTGGTTCAGTTACAATTAAAATTGTAAACAAAGAAACTGGTTTAACCCGCTCTGTTGTTTCTGATAGCGAAGGTTCTTTCCGCTTCCCGCTTCTTCCTCCTGGAATGTATGACATTACAGCAATGAAAGATGGCTTCCAAATCACAGCTCAAAAAGATGTTAAAGTTGGTATGGGCGGTAAAGTTAGCCTTAACATGACTCTAGCTGCTGATGATATTGAGCGTATTGAAGTTACTGGTTCAGCTATTGCTATGGTTGATATCACAAGTTCAAGCACAGGTATCGTTGTTGATACTTTAACTCTTGATAGAGTACCTGTTGCACGTGATTTCACTGGTGTTGCTTTATTAGCACCGGGTACAACTAAAGGTGATTCTGCTTTTGGTAACAACCCATCTATTGGTGGTGCATCTGTAGCTGAAAATGCTTACTATGTGAATGGTCTTAACATTACTAACTTCCGTACAGGTGTTGGTTCTAGTCAACCACCATTTGAAATGTATGATACATTTGAAGTTAAAACTGGTGGTTACTCGGCTGAATTTGGTCGTGCTACTGGTGGCGTAATTAACGCAAAAACTAAAAGTGGTTCAAACGAATTTAAAGCTGGCGTAAATGTTTACTACGAACCAGATGCTTTAAGAGAAGATAAGCAATCACAAAAACGTGATGACGGTACTTTACGTATTGATAACACTGGCGATGAGAATGACTTCTACGAAGTTAACTTATGGGCAAGTGGCGCTATCATCGAAGATACTCTTTTCTATTACGCACTATACAGCCCGCGTAGCGATGAATTTGAATACAACGGTGGACAAGCTTCTACTCCAGATGGTATTGCACAAAGTTTATACTCACAAAAAGATGATGATTCTTTCTGGGGTGCAAAAGTAGATTGGTATATTACTGAAAACAATATCCTTGAAATCTCAGCTTTCTCTGATCAAAGTACTACAACTACATTGAGAACTGATTATATTGGTTCTACTGGTGCTGAACCAAAAGAAAGTTTTGAAGACAATGGTGGTTTGAACTACACAGCTAAATTAACGTCTATTATTACTGACGATTTTTCAGTATCAGTTCAATACGGTATCAATGAAACAGACCGTACAGCTGGTAGTGTTTTAGATGCTAACCCAGCTATTTACCGTAACTTCACTAGAACAGGAGCGTTTGTTCCTGGTGGTAACTTTGCTAACTTTAGCATTGGTGAAGGTGATGATCAGCGTCAAGTTGTTCGTATCGATGCTGATTGGTACTTAGGTGATCATGAAATACGTTTTGGTGTTGATAAAGAATCACTAACGGCAAACCAACAAACAATTAACTCTGGTGGCGCTTACTACTTATACGTAATCGGTGAAGATGATACTACGATTGATTATGTACGTCACCGTACATACAGCAGCGGTGGTTCTTTTGAATCAGAAAACTTTGCATACTACATTCAAGATCAATGGCAAGCTACAGACGATCTAGTTATTAATGCTGGTATTCGTAACGATTCATTTGAAAACAAGAATGGTATTGGTGAATCTTTCATTAAACTTGAAAACCAATGGGCATTACGTTTAGGCGCTGTATACGATGTTATGGGCGATGGCGAGTCTAAAATATGGGCAAGCTACGGTCGTTACTATCTTCCAATCGCTGCTAACACTAACATTCGTTTAGCCGGTGCTGAAACTTATGTTCAAGATTACTACAACTACGACGGAATGAGCAGCGATGGGTTAGAAGTTCCTAACCTAACTGGTGGTACTTACACTGGTCGTCCTCAAGATGTATTCTCAAACGGTGATGTTCCAGAAGCAGGCGCAATCGTTGATTCAAGCATCGACCCTATGTATTCAGATGAATTCATTGCCGGTTACCAGTTCCAGTTAAATGACGAATGGAGCATGGCAGTTCAAGGTACTTACCGTGAACTAGCAACAACTATTGAAGATGTTGCAATCGATTTTGGTTTTAATGAATATGTTAATCGTGAATTCGGTTCAGCTTGTACTGAATGTACAGGTTTCCATTACTATGTACTAACTAACCCAGGTACAGACATTACTGTAACGACTGACCCTGATGGTGATGCTGGTCCTTTAGCTAATCAAGAATACACTATTCCTGCATCTGACTTAAACTACCCTGAAGCTATCCGTAAATATGCTGCTGTTGACGTAACTGTTAACAAAGAGTGGGATGGCAAATGGATGTTAACTGGTACTTACACTTGGTCACATAGCTGGGGTAACAACGAAGGTTTAGTTCGTTCAGACAACGGTCAAGATGACGCTGGTTTAACAACTAACTTTGACCAACCTGGTTTATTAGATGGTGGTGATGGTAACTTACCAAATGACCGTCGTCATTCAGTTAAAGTATTTGGTTCTTACCAAGTTACTGATGACTTGAATATTGGTGCAAACTTCTCATGGCAAGCAGGTAAGCCAAGAAGTGCATTTGGTATTCACCCAACTGATATATTTGCTCAGGCATATGGTTCAGAGTCTTTCTACAAAGGCGGTCAATTAGCTAAACGTGGTTCAGAAGGTACAACAGATTCTCTTTGGAACCTTGATTTAACGGCTAGTTACGACATTGAATTTGAAGACTTTGACTTAAATCTTCGTGCAGATGTTTTCAACGTATTTAACAATGATACAGCATCTGAATTCGACGAGATTTATGATGATGAATCTAGAACTGATTTCAATGAAGACGGTTCAGGTAACTACTTTGTTAGCCCAACTTACGGCTTAGCACAGAACTGGCAGACTCCACGTTATGTTCGTTTAAGCGCTTCAATCCGCTTCTAAAAATTGTTTAAACAATAATTTAGTTGTTAAAAAACCCGCTACTTAGCGGGTTTTTTTATGGTTAATATTTAACAAGCGATATTTATTGTTCACTGAACTTTAACGTTTGCTGTATTTATATAAGGGTAAATGCCAGACATTAAAAATTAGAGGGCGTTAAATGAAACGCTTACCTATAAATAGCAGAGAATAAATAGTAAGGGTTAATCCCTTTCAGTCGTCAGCGATGCTTTAAATACTAGTTCAGGAAAAACTAATCATAATATAGGAAAAGGATAAGTTCTTATTCGAACCAAAGGATCCGATTTCAGTGCCAAAATAGAAAGGCTGAGCACCAATGAAAGGTGTTTGATATTTGTAATCGGTAATGTGACTAATGTCATGGAGTAAAAGGGAGGACTATGCAAAGTAATGTTATTGTTGTAAAAATTTAGCGAGCAGGGCTTTATTTCTGCTCGCTATAACCTAGCCCATTGATGGGTTGTTGAACAACAATTAGGCTGCTACGTTGGTACTTTCAAATATCTTATCTGCAGAAGCCGCAACAAAACCAGCATATAGCTCGCCAGAATCTAATGGGTATCGCTTAGCAAATTCATAAAAACAGCTAGGGATTTCTGCTTCTCCATCTGAGAATTTCACAATAGCTTTATCTGCCATGGTTGACGATTGTTCAAGTTTAACGATTGAGTCGCCTTTGATTTCACCGCCGGTCGTGTTTAATAAAAACCCACCTGCTTTAACGGCGATATTTACCTCTTCAATAGTCGAAAAGTTATCTAGGTGATTGATACTGACAGTAAAGTGGTTTGCACGGTATCCCCAAGCAGCCACCCAAGCGGCATATTCACTCTCTGCTAACAAAGTTTGGTACTCTGCTTTGCTTACTTGCCAATGTGTACCAGAATACAAGAAACTACTCTGTGCAACCTTCTCATCGTCTATAGCACTAACCATTTTTTCGATAATGTTTTGAACATTAACTGAGAATTCTTTGACGCGTAATTCACTGATAAAAACTTTTGGCAAGCTCGCATCACTGTGTTCAAAATGTTTTGCATTAAGTTTTTTGCTTGAAAAGTCATATTCACCAGAATATTTATAACCTAGCGCTATTAAGATCGTGGCTAATTTATCTAAATTTACCTTCGCACTATCAAAGGTTCGATAAGCAACATGATCGTTGATTAAATCGCCTCCTGAGCTGAGTAAATGATGAATTTTATCGGCAGAAGGCGTAACTTCAATATAGTTTTGCCAAATGTTAGTAAACAAGTCAGTAACTTGCTGGTGTTGAATTGAATTAATATTTGTCATGTAAATATCCGTAGTAGGAGTAGGTAAAATTAGTGACTAATGAATAGTTAAAGAGAGGCGTTCATTTTAAAAGGATTTATGAGAATGCGTGTCACTGCTAACTATTCAGGCTGAATGGCTAGATTTGATCTATATTCTTAAAAAAGCTGGGACGAAGCCCAGCTTTGATTATTAACTTATTAGCGTACATTACTGTAAGTGTGCCTAAATACTCAAGCCTGGGCTTAATGTTGCTGGTAATGACACTTTAGGTGCTTCAACAGAGGCTACTGGGTAAGCACAGTAATCAGCTGCATAGAATGCACTTGCTCTATGGTTACCACTTGCGCCAATACCACCAAATGGAGCCGCACTACTTGCGCCTGTAATTGGTTTATTCCAATTAACAATACCTGCACGTATTCTACGGAAGAAGTGGTTGTATAAATCTTCGCTGTCACTTAATAGGCCAGCAGACAAACCAAATGAAGTGTTGTTTGCTTCATTGATCGCCGCGTCGAAATCTGTGTAACGGTATACTTTTAATAATGGACCAAAATGCTCATCATCAGGCATAGCTTTAATCGATGTTACATCAACAATACCCGGAGAAATAAAACCAGTACCTGCTTCTAAATGCTTCATTTCAACTAATGATTGTGCACCTAAATCTAGTAACTGTTGCTGTGCAGCAACAAGACTTAACGCTGCTTTTTCAGAAATCATTGAACCGATAAAAGGTTGTTCTTCATCGTCAAAATAACCTATTTTAATCGCTTTTGTCGCTTCAATAAGCTTAGCGATAATAGCATCACCTTGTTCGCCTGCTTCAATAAATAAGCGTCTTGAACAGGTACAACGCTGTCCTGTAGTAACAAAGGCTGATTGAATAATATCATGTACTACCGCTTTAACATCGCTAATATCTTTAACGATTAGTGGGTTATTTCCACCCATTTCTAAAGCTAAAATCTTACCCGGTTGGCCGCCAAATTGTTCATGTAATAAATGGCCAGTATTTGAACTACCGGTAAAAAACAAACCATCGATTTGTGGATGTGAAGCAAGCGCTTTGCCTGTTTCAACTTCACCTTGTACGAGATTTATGACACCGTTTGGTAAACCCGCCTGTAACCAAAGTTTTAAGGTTTCTTCAGCAACTTTTGGTGTTAATTCACTTGGTTTAAATACAACTGTGTTACCCGCTATTAATGCAGGAACAATATGTCCGTTAGGTAAATGACCAGGGAAGTTGTAAGGACCGAAAATGGCAACAACACCATGAGGCTTATGACGTATCATTGCTTTTGCGCCAGGCATTGGGTTTTCAACAGTACCCGTTCGCTCATTGTTTGCTTTGACAGAAATCGCTATTTTACCCATCATGGCGCCAACTTCTGTACGGGTTTCCCAAAGAGGCTTACCTGTTTCTTCTGCAATAGTTATTGCCAGATTTTCTTTGTTCTCACCAAGAAGCACAGCAAAGTTTTCAGCAATAGCAATACGAGCTTCAAGACTCATGTCTGCCCATGACTCAAACGCCGCTCTCGCACTTTTTACCGCAATATCAACTTGTTCTTTAGAAGCAGACTTTCCCTGCCAAATAACTGTGTTTCTTGCGGGGTTTAACGAGCTAACATCGTGACCTAAACCTGCTTGCCACTGACCATTAATTAATTGTATTGCTTTTGACATTTTTCTGTCCTTATACTTTACGACGTTACCAGGTGACATAAAAACCCACCTAATGAACTAATTATTATTTCACTGCGCGCTGCTCAGTGAAATAAAATGATTGCTTAGAGAATCAAGGTTTACGTTAATTGCGAACTAAGCGTACAAAATCACCTTCATTTACATGCAGTGCTTTAGCGATATCGTCTGACATCAACACCTGTTCAGCAGTTGCTCTTAGCGATACCTTTGCTTGAACAGCTCTAAAACCTGCAACTTTCGTGTTACAAATAATAAAATTAGCTTTATCATCTGTCTCACCAATAATGACTTGATACTTGCCACTATTTCGAATTGTTTTTACTTTGGCTGTTTGTGCTTCAACCGTGGGGCCACCATCAAAGATGTCAACGTATCCTCGGCGGGCAAAACCTTCGGCTTCTAATAATCGCAAGGCAGGTAATGTCTTAGGATGAACTTCGTTAATCACTTTTTGTGCATCTTTGCTTAATAAACTGACATAGATAGGATGCTTTGGCATTAACTCAGCGATAAAGACTTTTTTACCAATACCGGTTAAGTAATCGGCTGTTGGAAAGTCCATCGAAAAGAAATGCTCTTCTAACCAATTCCAAAAAGGAGATCGTCCTTCTTCATCAGATATACCACGCATCTCAGCGATAACTGTGTCTGCAAAGCGCTCGTGATGTTCAGCCATAAACAAAAAGCGACAACGAGACAAAAAACGGCCATTTTTATTTTTTCGGTGACTCTCACCCAAAAACAAAGTACAAATTTCAGATGCACCCGTGTAGTCATTACACAGTGACAATGTTTCTACGGTATTATAAATGCCTAACTCACGAGAATTATGGACGACTTTACCTAAATGATAATGGTAAAAAGCATCTTCTAAACCTACAGCGGCTTCAATACCACTTGTACCAACAACCTGACCCGTGTCAGTATCTTCCATTACAAACAGATAACCTTCGCTAGACGGGTGCGACACATCTTTATCGAAAGAATACTCAGAATGAGCGATACGTTGCTTTAATAAGCCTTCATTGACAGGTAGTGATGTAAAACCGTGTCCTGATTCTATCGCAATACGATGTAAAGAGTCATAATCGCTCGCTTGAATAGGGCGTATAATAATCATAGAAAGATCTCATTTTTTACAAAGAAAAATGAAATTGCAGTCATTTTAGAAAAATAACTACAATTTCAACGGTGTAATTGTTTTATTAAGGTAATTTAACAATGACTATTTTGCTAGTTTAGCAACAGCTTTTTCAAAACGAGCTAAGCCTTCATCGATATCAGCATCTGGAATAACTAATGAAGGAGCAAAACGAATAATGTTTGCGCCAGCAACTAAGGTCATAACACCTTCTTCTAAAGCAGCGTTTAAAAAGTCTTTTGCTTTGCCATGATACTGCTCGGTTAGTACCGCACCAATTAACAAGCCTTTACCACGAATTTCTTTAAATACTTTATGCTTAGCATTAATTGCGTTTAAACCTGCAACGTAGCGTTTTGCTTTTTCTTTTACACCATTTAAAATTTCTGGCGTATTAACCGTATCAAATGCAGCTTCAGCTACAGCACAGGCTAATGGGTTACCACCATAAGTACTACCGTGAGTACCTATTTTAAGGTGTTTAGCAAGTTCGGTTGTTGTTATCATCGCGCCGATTGGAAAACCACCACCTAATGCTTTTGCGGTTGTTAAAATATCAGGTACAACATTTAGACCCATATAAGCATATAAGTCGCCAGTACGGCCAACACCTGTCTGTACTTCATCAAAGATTAGTAAAGCGTTATGTTGATCACAAAGTTCACGCACACCTTCAATGAACTCTTGTGTAGGAGAAACTAAACCGCCTTCACCTTGTAATGGTTCAATCATTATGGCACAAGTTTTATCAGACATAATTGCTTTTAGTGCTTCTAGGTCGTTGTAGTCAACGTGATCTATATCACCAGGCTTAGGGCCAAAACCATCTGAATAAGCTTTTTGTCCACCGACAGTAACGGTAAAGAAAGTACGGCCGTGAAAACCTTGATTAAATGCAATAATTTGTGTTTTGCCTGCGCCATGAACATCAAGTGCCCAGCGACGAGCTAATTTAAGGGCTGCTTCATTTGCTTCAGCGCCCGAGTTGGCAAAGTAAACTTTATCTGCAAAAGTATGATCAACCATTTTTTTAGCTAAACGTAAAGCGGGTTCATTCGTCATTACGTTAGATAAGTGCCAAATTTTATCAGCTTGGTCTTTTAATGCGCCAACCAATGCTGGGTGACAATGGCCTAAACAGTTAACCGCAATACCGCCAGCAAAATCAATAAATTCACGGTCTTGTTGATCCCAAACACGAGAGCCTTTACCACGTACAGGGATTACCGTTGACGGCGCATAGTTAGGTACCATTACGTCATCAAATAATTTACGGTCTACAGGAAAATGGTTAGTCATTGTTCACACCTCAAGTTATTAAACACTGCTGTGCAGTGTATCTTGGCATTACCGCAAAATAGCTCAGCAGGTAAAAACCTTATATTAGTTTATTTTTCAGCAGACATAAAAATGATGAAGCTAAAAATTAGGCGCTAAGTATGACAGAGAAAACAAGTACTGTCTTGCTCAAAATGACTGCAGACCTTATAAAACAAAGGCTTGCCATGTTTTATTCAGTATAGATGCATAACTATATAAAGAGAGTTTTATAGGCTTACTAACGGAATTGCTCGTGAGGTAACGAACACAGTGGGTTATTAACAATAGGTAAACTTTTCATAATTAATCAAAAATTATTTAAAATTTAATTTTATGTGATCAATGTCGCTTTTCTTTAATAAATTGATCTCTTGTGGTGTGATTCGTACTGTTGTTAACAGTAACTTAGCTTCATCATTACTGATTAAATCATCTTTAGCTAAGCTTCTAAAAGCAACATACGCTTTTGCTTTGGTGACTATTTGCGCTAGTGGGCACATTTTTTCTAATGTTTCTGTGTAGGCAAGATCAAATATAGCTTCGGTAATTTGCAAGCGGTCTAGACGCATCAACTCCACTAAATCTGCTGATATCTTGCTACTGCGTGTTATTAGCTGTTCGATTAATAAGTCTGGTGAAGCGTCAAAGGCAACTAATGTATCATGAAGTTTTTTATCTTTATTCTCGTAAGCAGCTTTTAATTCTGCGGTATGTAACTCACTGTAAGTGGTTAAAAAGCAGCGAGAAACAGCGATTAGTCCTAGGTGACTAAACATGCCAGCAGCAAAAGCCGAAAATTCATCCATACCTGCTTTTTTAGCCAATACTGAGGAAGACATGGCAACAGCCAAACTGTCATTCCAAAGTTTTCTTTTCATTAACGTGTAAGGAGCCGTGCTATTAGGTAACCAATGTTTGAGCATAAAGGTTGGCATGACTAACTTTAAATTGTCTAAGCCGATATAACTTAATGCTAAACTTGCGTCAGTAACTTGGACATCGGCCCGTTTACGATACTGTGGTTTATTGACCAGATTAATTAGCTCATTTGCTAACCAAGGTAATGATTTAGCTAAAGGAATAATACGATTAATCGAAGCGGCGCGCACTGACAGTATTTCCATAATACTGGGAATGGCATCTTCAATTTTTAATATTTTGTTGTAGAGGTTTTCTTTGTTATCAAATTTTTTGTTTACTTCAGTTGTCACATGGGTAAAAAATTTAGCCATGACTTGCTCAGTAAAGAAACTTTCTCCGTGGGCCTGAATGATTTTATTTTTATTTGCTTCTTCTTCAACCGCAAGTAATTCTCTGCGGCGATTAGCTTGTTCGCTGTTTTGATGGACAGCAACAGACACTTTTCCACTTTGCTTTTCAGCAAAGCCTTTACTGATCATTAAGCTCATCGCTCTTTTATATATTGGGGCGACTAGGTCGTTGTTTTCAAATATCTGCATGAGCTAATAGGGTGTTTTCCAATAAAGTTGAACTTGAATAGTCTTTATCGGCGACATACACAAAAGTATGAATGATGACAAATGAGAGTGATCGCCTGACGCTAATTTTTTTGTTTTATTTGCAGTGAGTAATAAAGTTCTTCAGTAACATCATGCCTTGTTCCGTTAAAATCGATTCAGGATGAAATTGTACACCTACAATAGGCAATGTTTTATGGGCTAAGGCCATAATTTCATTGTTTTTACCCTGTTCATCTTTGCTCCAAGCCGTTACTTCAAGGCAATCAGGCAAAGTGTCTTTATTAACAATTAATGAATGATAGCGTGTCACAGTTAAAGGGTTATTTAATTGATGGAATAAGCCACTTTCGTTATGTTTTATTCTACTTGTTTTCCCATGCATCACGACAAGTGCTTTTTCAATACTTGCACCAAAGTGTTGTGCAATGCACTGATGACCTAAACAAACACCTAAAATTGGCACTTTACCGGCAAAGTGTTTAACTATCTCTAATGATAATCCCGCTTCATTTGGAGAACATGGACCTGGAGAAATAACAATATACTGGGGTGATAGTACCCTAATTTCAGCTAAAGTTATTCGGTCATTTCGTGCAACGACGACCTCTTGCCCTAATGCTTGGAAGTAATGTACTAAATTAAAAGTAAAAGAGTCGTAATTGTCGAGCATTAATAACAAAATAGTCCCTTGGGTAGGAAGATAATAAACGCGGCTATTCTAATCGCTCATCATTGACAATTCATTATATATTTCTACTTTGCTGCTTTGTTGTTGTTTTTGTTGGTTTTTTAATAACATAACAGACACCCCACATAAAAAAGGCTGATACTTACGTAACAGCCTTTAATTAAGATGATGTTCAAGCGTAAGTTTCTAGAACTTAGTTGCAACTTGTATCCATAGTTTGCTGGTATCCGTACTCAATTCATCAGCACTGTAACGGGCAAATTTTACCAGTAAGTCGTAATCCTTTTTAAAGGTATAGGCGGCGACAAGATCTAATTCTGTACCATAGTCTATATTGCCTTCATTTGCCGCTAGGTCATGGAATGTTGCCGCTAACTTAACTCCAGCCAATTTTGTTTTAACGGTAATGTATGTATCTTCAACACCATTTGGCATACCAGTACTGCTACCCGTATTTAAGAATTTATCTGAAAAACCTTGGAATTTATGTAAGGTCGCAAAAGGTGTACTAAATGCTGCTTTAGCGTTATCACTGCCTAAAACCTCAATGCCTGCTAATAATGTAACTTGACCTAAGTCAGTGGCTATCTCAGCATTGTAGTAGTTAGCATCGTAATTTACGGGGTTATCACCAACGTCGCTTTGCATTGCTGCACTTAAGTTAACACTTACCGCGCCAAATTTACCATTGTAAAGAGCGCCGAAGGTGCTTGAAGACATTGCATGTGCTCTATCAAAGTCTAATACATAGGCAAATGCTGATATTTTGTGTTCGGTATTAATTTTGTAGGCAGCATTCGCAAAATGAAAAGCACCTGAAAGATCGTCACCTTTTTTGTCATCGCCAAAAATGCGGTTTGCGTTATAGATGTAGCTGTAATCGAGGGAAAGTGCAGCGCTTGCGGTATATTCAATACGGTAACCGTCATAGGTTTGTTCATTTTGACGCCAGCCAACACCACCAATAAAACGCTGATTATTATGTAAAATACGTTGGCGACCTGCTGTTAATTTAACTTTTTCGCTATTGTATTGTAAAAAAGCCTGGTTAACGTCGGTTATTTCAGGGTCAGCAACGACAGCATCACTGCCAGAGTAATCAAAGGTTAAGTCATTATAATCATCAACAATGGCGGTTACATTATCAACCTCAAGGCCTAACGACCATTTTTTATAATTGCCTGTTTGTAGGGTTAGACGAGACTTTATTGTTAACGCTGTTGCATCTTTATCTGTGGTGCCATTTGCACCGTCTTCATCGACACCTTCATAGCGGGCGCGTAAGCTCACATTTACTTTACTGTCTGTTAGTGCTTTTTTAATACCTGAATTGAATGCCGCATCGTCTGCCATTGCAAAAGGCGCAGAAATAATAGAACCGGTAATTAAAGCCAGTGATAATTTTGTTTTCGTAAATTTCATCGTGTATATCCTATCTATTTTATGTATGTATCTTTCGGCTCGACACACGTTATTGCGACCAAACAAGGAGGTCACACACAGTGGCGTTATTTAATATGGTTTAATGTTTATTTCTTGAGAACTAATTAATGGGCTGATTTTGTCACTTTGCCAAAATGCAAAGTTTGATTTAAATCAAGTTGTGATTTTGTCTAATGATGCAGCTGTTTTATTGTTGATTTACATCAAACATTAGCTTGATACTGTTAGAGCGGATTAAAAGTAGAATGATAAAATGCTAAATACATAGCAGATAAAATATAGTAAAGAGGATTGAATTATCTCAGCGCTAAAGTAAAGCATATCTGCTTATCAACGCTTGTTCATACAAGGTGAGTTATAAAAAAATGGATAGTCGTTAAAAAGAGAACGGTATCAATTGCCGTTCACTTTAGTCACGTTACGATATATGTATCAAAGGTTTATCGGGAATTATTTTTCAATAAAAGCGGTTGCTTATTATCTTTTTGCTAACACTAAGTCTGATTGTGGCACTGAGCTACAAGCTAAAACAAAGCCTTGTTCTTTCTCATCGTCACTTAAACCGTCGTTAGCTAATTGTTTAACATCACCATCTATTAGTTTTATTTTACAACGACCACACATGCCACCACGACATGAATAGGGAAGTAGCATTCCTGCTGATTCACCTTGTTCTAAAATAGAGTCTTTTGTGTTGCCAATAACGTTTTTGTTCCATGACTCAAAGTTTAAATTAACTTTTCCTTTACGCATTTTTTTTGGCTCCTTGTTAACACTGGCTTGTGCAGTCGTTTTTTTGTTAGCTGTTTTTTTTGTTGGTTTGGCAATAAATATAGGTGGATTTTGCTTCTTTAAAATAACAATTTCATCACCTTGCTGAATACTTCCTTGATTAAGCGCAATTAAATTTTGCCCAAACATCACATCTCCACTGGCCACTTGTCGGTAGTTTATTAAGGTTGTTAGCGGTTCTTGCTGTGGATGATTTTCGGCATTGTTAGGGTTCACTGTAGTGAAAATACAACGTGAACAAGGCTTAGTTACTTCAAATTCAACCTCGCCAATACGAATATGCTGCCAAGTGTCTTCGGCGTAGGCATCGCAGAGGTTAGCCACAATATTAGGTCTGAATTGTTTCATGGTAATCGCAGGGATTGATTGTTGAGTTAGCCGGTTATTTAAATCATCGAGTGAGGCTTGAGAGGTAAGCAATAGTGGATAACCGTCAGCAAAGGCAATTTTTTTATGACTTTTGCTAACTAAACGCTGTGATTTTTTACCAAAATAAAGAAGCTGGCAAGGTTTTTTTAGGAATTGGCTGAACCATAAATCAAAATTTTCATGGCCATACTGTGCTTGTATTTCATCTTGCCATACCGTTACTTTTTTATAAATGGGTGACAATTCTTGATAAAGTAGATGCAGCGCTGGCATATCTGGAGCGGTTAATATTAAGCCCTGTGCAGATAAATTAACCTTAATAAGGCAAAGTGTTGGTTCAGTGCGAGCGGTTATAAATTGGCCATTTTTATCTGTTATGACAAAACGGCGGTCAAGGCTCAAGCCCAAGTCATCAACCCAACTAGTCGATAATGAAATACCAGCAGCCGATTTAATCGGGTAAATATGAAGTGATTGTAGTGAAGGTGATCGCACGTCGCATCCTTTAATTTAGTATGGCTATGCATACTTACTAAATTAACAAGGCATTGCAATGCCTTTTTACTATCTTATCAGGTATATTATCAGAGATTATTTTGATCTTATTTTTATTACTGGTTACCACAGCATTGCCAAGGTAACCAAGCTTTAACGGACATAACATGCATATTCACATTTTAGGTATTTGCGGCACATTTATGGGCGGTATCGCCGCTATTGCAAAACAGCTGGGGCATCGTGTTTCAGGTTGCGATGCTAATGTTTATCCGCCAATGAGCACACAACTTGAACAATTAGGTATTGAGTTAAAACAAGGCTACTTAACAGAACATTTAAAAGATGAGCCTGATTTAGTGATTGTTGGCAACGCCATGTCACGCGGCAATGTTATGGTTGAATACGTACTCGATAGAAATATCGCCTACACGTCTGGCCCGCAGTGGTTATTAGATAATGTTTTAAAAGACCGTTGGGTCATCGCTATTTCGGGTACTCATGGCAAAACTACCACTAGCTCTATGGTTGCCTGGATCCTAGAGTATGCTCATATGAAACCGGGTTTCTTAATTGGTGGTGTACCACAAAATTTTGATTGTTCGGCACGTTTAGGTGACGCCCCCTTTTTTATCATTGAAGCCGATGAATACGATACCGCCTTTTTTGATAAGCGCTCTAAGTTTGTTCATTATCGTCCGCGCACATTAGTGATTAATAACATGGAGTTTGATCACGCTGATATTTTTAATGACTTATCTGATATACAACGCCAATTTCATCATCTTATTCGTATGGTGCCAAGTAACGGCCTAGTGTTGTCACCCAAAAATGAATCAGCCATCACTGAAACTTTAGCGCAAGGTTGTTGGACACCCACAGAATTTAGTGTCGAGAATGAATTTAGTAAATCTGGCTGGTATGCAGAAAAGCTTACTGGCGATGGTAGTGAGTTTATTGTCTACTTTAAGGATGAAATACAAGGCACAGTAAAATGGAACTTAATTGGTGATTTTAATATCGATAACGGTTTAATGGCTATTGCCGCTGCTCGACATGCCGGCGTTCCTAGCCATGTTGCTATTGATGCACTGGCTGAGTTTATTAATACCAAAAGGCGTTTAGAGCTGCGCGGTGAAGTAGGGAAGGTACGTGTATTTGATGACTTTGCCCATCATCCTACCGCTATTGCTAAAACGTTAGCCGGTGTTCGAGCGAATGTAAGTGCTAACGGTGAAGGCGATCAATCATGTCGAGTAATCGCGGTATTAGAACCAAGATCAAACACCATGAAATCAGGTGTTCATAAAGACACCCTTCCAGCATCATTAGCGCAAGCAGACGTTGTCTATTTATTTCAAGACGAGCAAGTGCAATGGTCAGTAAATACACTGATTAAAGAATGCCGACAGCCGTGTTTTGTTGAGACAGATATCGATGTTTTAGTGAGTCATATCGTTAACAACTCACAAGCAGACGATACTATCGTTGTGATGAGTAATGGTGGATTTGGCAATATTCACCAAAAAATATTAGATCAATTAGCAAAGAAAGGATAGTTATGAACGAGTTTCGAGAAAAAATTACTGTCGCAATTACCGGCGCATCTGGTGCTCCCTATGCATTAAGATTAATCGAATGTTTAGTTGCTGCGAATGTACAAATTTATGTTTTATGTTCAAGCGCAGCACGAGTTGTTCTTGACACAGAAGTTGGCATTAAAATACCGGGTTCACCTGACGGCGCCACTCAATTTCTCAGTGAAAAATTTAAGGCAAAACCTTCACAAATCACAGTCTTTGGCAAAGAACAATGGTTCTCTCCCGTGGCTTCTGGCTCTGCTGCCCCTAAAAAAATGATTGTCTGTCCTTGTTCAACGGGCACATTAGCCGCTATTACCTTAGGTATGAGTGACAACTTGATTGAGCGTGCTGCCGATGTTGTTATTAAAGAAAGAGGGCAGTTGATTTTAGTGGTACGAGAATCACCTTTTTCTACCATACACTTACAAAATATGCTGACACTTTCACAAATGGGCGTTACTGTCATGCCAGCGGCACCTGGCTTTTATCATCACCCCAAGTCGATTAATGATTTAATTGATTTTATGGTGGGCAGAATGTTGGATCATTTAGGTATTGAACAAGCGATTATTCCGCGCTGGGGTTATCAGCTTTAATATTTACTTGTGGTGTTTGGCTTTTATTCTCTGTTTTACAATTGGGATCGATCTCTTTGCGGTGAATATCGCAAGGAGTTGATTGACCATTAATTATAATTTTTTGTCGACCATTGCTCATTGACACAGAGCCACAAGAAAATAAAAAAAGTATCAGTAAAGTAGATAATAACTTTTGCATATTTTTGCTCTAGAATCCTATGTGAAATCAGTATAAGTTATTTAAATAAGTTAGAACAGTTTTCAGGTGAGGCTGCCATTAACGTAACCGTTTTACCACTTCGCACTTTTACACAACTTACTGATTCAGGAATTTTTTGCTTTTGAATGACATCAAATTCACCTTGGATGGCGGAATTTAGATGGTACTGAAAAGCATCATTACTCCCTTCAAATAAAGCGGTAAATAACCCAAAAACTAATGCCCCAGCGATGGTCCCTGCAATCATATCTTTATGGTTACCGTCAAGTTCGCCTAATAAGCCAATGCCAGCACCGGTAATAATACCTGTTTTGACCTCTGAAGATAAAGTTACCGGAGTAACCGACGCAATAGTCGCATAAAATTCTTTAATTATTTGGTGTTGCTCTGCTCGGTCAACCCCATGGCTTGCACATCCGGCAAATAGTAAAGCGCTAAGTAATAATCTTTTCATGGTGTTTTCTCAATAATTTATTGTGCATATAAAAAGGAGGGCACAAGGAGTATGAAAAGATGTTACCGAGAGTTACAAGCCAAAAATATTTAAAAATTGTATGTTAATTGTTTACGGTGGCTTACATAATTTTACGTTTTCAAAAAATTATAGGTAAGGCGTTAATAGGATATTGCTTATGCCAAGTTTTGGGGTAATAGGCCTGAAAAATTCTCTGGCTTGATTAGAGTACCCCAAACGGTATTGAGTTCGCCTGGGGATTTAAACCATAGTGAACTTATTGATAAAATACTCAAATGGGATGAATGGCATTATAGTTTAAATACCTCACCTAAAATCGTTGTATTAGATACACGCACCCAGCGATGGTACTCTGAAAGTAATGCCGGCAAACCTTCTGGCTTAATGGACTGGCAGTCATTATCAGCCCTACAGCAAGCGTTAATTAATGAGCCTAATATTATCATGGTCTCTGCTGCACCTATTTATGGGGTTAAGTTGATTGAAACTATTCAGCGTATTTTTACTTTTTGGGGAAAGCCTTTAGCAGTAGATGCTGAAAACTGGATGGCACACTCTGGCACAGCTAATGTGATGTTAAATATTTTTAGACACAATAAAACACCGCCTAATTTTATTATTCTTACAGGTGATGTGCACTATTCTTTTGTTTATAAAGTGACTTACCGTTTTCGTCGTGACAGCTAAAAAATATTACAAGTCACCTGTAGCGGTTTAAAAAATGAATTTCCGGCCGCTTTATTACATACCTTAGAAAGGCTAAATAAATATTTGTATGCGACTTATTCACCGCTTAACTGGTTTACAAAAAGAAGGCGGATGAAGGTCCGTGTGAGAAGGCCTAATTACATTGACTCAGCTAACGATGTAACTTCATTTAATGGCAGTGGTATTGGCTTGTTGACCTTAAGCGAAGATAACCAAACCATCACCACAGAAATCATACAACAAAAGGAAAAGTTGTTCGCTTTGAGCAACTCTTGTAATACGGCAAAAAGCGACAAGCAACTTGAACTCAATATTGAACAACTATTTGATTAGTTATTGATTAGTTGATACTTTATATTCAGTTTAGACATAAACGTTAATGTAAAATGGAATTTATCTAATGGCTATTTATCAAAGAATTTTTATAGTAGGATTACTTTTTTTACTCGTATCGTGTAGTCCAACGAAACATAGCGAAGCCTTGCAGGCATATCAGCAAGCTAAGCAAGAACTCAACCTCACTCACTCAATCACCGCATTAAAAAAACTGGTTCAACTAAAACCCTCACAATACCAAGCTGAATTAACGCTTGCCGAAAAAGCGCAAGATAAATTAATAGCGGCACAAGTTCACCTTGCTCAGGGCGATTACTATTTAGCTTATCTGTTAAGTCATGATTCTCATCAGCACTTCCCCAGTACCGAAAATAAAAAAGTATTAATACAGGCAGCTAAAAAGTTAGTGCCGATAATAAAAATAATGCAATTTATTAGCGAATCATTTACTAGTCGGCCAACAGATCTACCTGAAATTTATCAGGAATGTCTTAATCGACCTGTTGATGACTGGGACTTAATAAAGGTTAATAGCGTGATCAACCAGTTAACGCAAAGTAAAGCCAAATTAACCAAAGCGCTAAGTCGAATAAACAGCAGTGACCTCGAGTCAATACTACCAACAGGGTTTGCATTACAGCGTGGAATTAAAGCCCAACTAACGCTCATTGAGCGCGAGAGAGATTATCTACCTAAGCTCGCTAAGCACCTAAGTGCAAAGTTACTGATAGATTTAAATAAATCATTAACAGATAACACCATCGAACTGTTATCTATGTTTGACTCTGAAACGGCAAAAAGTAATAGCCAAGCCACTTTTATTGGCGCTAGAACAAATTACTCGTCCTATAAAAACCTAGTGGTTAACCTGTCTTTAGCGACAAACTTAGCTTCCGGTGATCGCCATGCAAGTTGGTATCAAGCATGGCAAACTATGGAGAGTGAGGTCCTTGATCCACAAGGTTTATTTTTAAATTATCCTCTTCAAGCAGAGCGAAGAAGTAAAAATATAAACCGCCACATCAATGTTAACGTTACTGAACCTTTACAAGCAAAGGTTGAAGATATTGATATTAATGATTTTTATTTACGCTACCCAGCCATCAATGCACTGACCAAAAAGTTAGTAATTGATAAAGCTATTTTATTATAAATATAAGTTATTCATGAATTATAGCGGAGTTACCTTAATGCACATTTTTCTAAAAATAGTTACCTTTAGTTGTTTTTTACTCTTTTCCTTGTTTGCTTTTTCAGCCGTTGAGGAAGTCGTACTGCCACCTATTCTTGACTACTACCCTAATTGTGAATACCAAGTCATTAAAGAAACGAGTGTTATTGGTATGGCTAAAGCGCAGCAAATGGCTAAAACTACCAAGAGATTATTAAATCAATTACAACAAAAAGCGATAGATGCTGGCGCCAATGGTGTGATTATCATCGATAAAAAAATAGAAGATATTAACGTTTTAGATGAAAAGGGTGGGCAACAACAAATACGTTTTTTTGCTAAGCTAATTGTGCAGTGTCAACAGAAAAAAGTAGCCCATGAAATGGGCACTCCACATGTCATCCATCAAAGATTTACCGCTTATAATCATGACGGTGTTAAAGCAAAAAGTATGATGACCTTCAAATTGACTTCTGCTGACTCTAGAGTTGGCCGGCCTGAAGTTATCAATACTGAGGTATCTTTGGCTAACGGTCTTTATGGCGTAAAGTTGGGCGATAGCTATCAACAAGTCATCAAAAAATTTGGTGAGCCTAATGTGCAATTAACCTTGCTGGCTGATGAGTTGATTATAGGTTACGGAAGACACCATTGGTTGCATTTTCAATTGGATAAATTAGTAAAGGTACAAAGTACTTTGCCATATTTATCAGCCAGTATTTTGAATAAAATTCCTTTACTTGATTTTTTTGATGCCAATGCTTGGAAGATCAACAATAAGGTCGGTCGAAAAGCACTTTTAGAGGAAGTTTATTCTGCATTAGCGTTAGATAAACCTTTAAATGAAAAGAATCAATTAGTCTTTAATAGCCAAGACAAGGTGCTAACACTAAATTTTATTGCCAGTAAAAATTCTCATACCAATGAAAAGAAATATACGTTGGGTGGCTTCTCTATGGAGCAAAGCAACTATAAAGAAAGTCGTATGCTGCCTTTTGATGATCAAGTGATTCAAAACGAGGCAATTACACAGGCGTATTTAGCCCTAGTATCAAACAAAGAGATAAACGTTAATAACCTTGCAGAGCAGCTTGGTGAAGCTAAAGGGCGGATAGTATTGCCAAGAGGGATCACTATCAATCTTTATAACCAACATTTAATGTTAAAGGTAAACGCTACTGAACTTGTTGAAATTCATTTGTTGGAAGAAGTCTTTATAAACGATAACGCTAATTCAAAAGCTATTTGGGCTTTGGGGGATTTTATTCAAGGGGGATCATTTGAACAACTTCAACAGTCTTTTCCTGACGATGCCTATGAAAGTAATTATGGTATCGAAATACCGTCGGTAGGGTATTCGTTATTTTTGCTCTTTGATGATTATAATAAGGGAAAACCCTTATATGAAGCGGTAATTAGCATATATTAATTACAGTCTAGCGTCGGTAGGGTATTCGTTATTTTTGCTCTTTGATGATTATAATAAAGGAAAGCCGTTATATGAAGCGGTAATTAGCGTATATTAATTACAGTCTATAATGAGTCGTTAAAGATCAATATTGAGTCGTTAAAAATCAATATTTGCTAATTTCACTGAAGTTCTGTTTTAGTAAACTCAGTGAAATTAGCTGCAGCGATTAGTCGCTAATAGATCAAGTTACCCGAGTAACTTGCCTAAACCTTGCGTTAATACTTGTTTTGCGTCTTGCCCTTGTGGAGTGTCTAAGTAGCTTTGAGCACTAGATACAAAGCTGCTTATCATTTCTGGATTTAAACCTAATGCTTCAAATTGCTTTTTTATATCATTAATAGACTTTAATGAATCACTGTATTGTGAAGCTTTGTCAAGTAAACCGCTTAAGCCTTTGCCAGAGCTAAGTTCGCTAATATCAGGCATTTGACTAACAAGTCCATCGACACCCGGTAATGATTTAGCTAACTGACTAAACTGTTCTGTTGAAACATTACTTTTTACGTAATTAAAGATAGCACCCATACCGCCAGCTGCTTGTTCAGTATTAACATTTAATGAATTTGTTAATTGTTCAACTAAACCTTCAGTGCTTGGCAATTTTACACTTTGCTCTTCAACTTCGCCCATTCCAACAAAGCTTTTTAAGCTATCAAACCAGCTAGTTTCCTGTGCCATAGCCGAACTGCTTAATGTTGAAATAGTTAATAAAATGATAATTTTTTTCATGGGGGATTTCCGTAATGATTAAAAGTTATTAATAAATTAAGGTAATTGTACGACATTTTACAGTTTAATAGGAGCAAATATATCGGTTAAATTGCTAGAAATTCACAACCAAAGAATAAGTTTTGAAGAGAGTTTAACTATTTATACAAGCGTGTTTATTCTTTACAGGACTTAACCATTGCCTATGTTCATAAGGCCTATTAACGCGATACTTTTCTTTAGGCAATAAAAAAGCCTTACAAAGTGTAAGGCTTGAATTGCTCGCTGTAGGTCTAGTTTATACTAGCTTCTTTTTAGTTATTTCTTTTATTATTATTATTTTTATTTGTGTACTTCTTTAACGCGGGGCAATTTATAACAAAGCGAAAAAGCTAACGCAACAACTTTAATAGAGCATTTATACCACGATTTTTTTCGTATAAAGTAACTTTTGTTACAATTAATTATGTTTATTGAAATTAAGTGACTGATTACTAATCGCTTATTGTTTTTATATCATAAATAGATCTAATTATTACAGCAACGAATTGATTTAGAACATAGACCCAAAAAATTGCTAATGGTAGAATGCGCGCATATAAAAATGGGAAGATACTTCATGACTGAATTAAAAAACGATACTTACTTACGCGCGCTTTTGCGTCAGCCTGTAGATTACACACCAGTATGGATGATGAGACAAGCAGGGCGTTACTTACCTGAATACCGTGAAGTTCGCAAAAACGCTGGCGATTTTATGTCGGTATGCCGCGATGCTGATCTTGCATGTGAGGTTACCATTCAGCCGTTACGTCGTTTTCCGCTTGATGCCGCCATTTTATTTAGCGATATTTTAACTATTCCTGACGCTATGGGCTTAGGCTTGTATTTCGAAACAGGGGAAGGGCCGAAATTTGAGCGTCCTATTACCTGTAAAGCTGATGTAGAAAAAATAGGCATACCCGATCCAGAAGTAGAATTACAATATGTAATGAATGCGGTACGTACTATTCGTAAAGAATTAAAGGGCGAAGTACCTCTGATTGGTTTTTCAGGTAGTCCATGGACATTAGCGACTTATATGATTGAAGGAGGTAGTTCAAAAGCCTTTACCAAAATCAAAAAAATGATGTTTGCTGAGCCAAAAACATTACACATGCTATTAGATAAGTTAGCGGATTCAGTGATTTCTTATTTGAATGCACAAATTGCTGCCGGCGCGCAATCTGTTATGGTCTTTGATACATGGGGTGGTGTGTTATCACCACGTGATTATAACGAATTTTCATTACAGTACATGGCTAAAATTGTTGATGGTTTAACTCGTCACAATGAGGGGCGTAAAGTACCGGTAACCTTATTTACTAAAAATGGCGGTATGTGGTTAGAGTCTATTGCGGCAACTGGTTGTGATGCAGTAGCGCTTGATTGGACCATAGATATTGAAAATGCTAAAGCCCGTATTGGCGACAAAGTTGCTTTACAAGGTAATATGGATCCTTCAATGCTTTACGCGCCATTACCTCGTATTGAGCAAGAAGTTGACAAAATTCTTGCCGGCTTTGGTGACGGTGGTACTGGACATGTCTTTAATTTAGGTCATGGTATACATCCTGATGTGAATCCAGAACATGCGGGCCACTTTATAGAATCAGTACATCGTTTAAGTAAGCCTTACCATAAGTAATATATTAATAGTTAAGCAATAAATTATAAAGGAGCCTTGTGCTCCTTTATAATAATGAGCTAACTCATTGCTAGTATTTTATTTCATCTAGTGGATATTTTGCTTAAATATCGTCATTATATAGAGTAAATTTATTACTCTCACCCCAAGTTGTAATGTATGACAGACCCTTTAAATAACGAACTTGATAAGCTGAACGAGAGCGATAGCTTGCTAGCAAAGGAAGCCATTTCTTTGCTAGACAAATACCGTAAGCTCGAAGATCGTTATACTGCACTTTTTAAGTTAAACCAGTTATCTCATGACTGTGCAGATTTAAGTATGTTTTATGGTCAAGTTCACCAATCCATTGCATCAGTGATGAGAGCTGAAAATTTTTATATTGCCCTTTATGACCAAACCCTTTCAACGTTAGAGTTCGTTTATGATGTGGATGAAAAAGATGATTATCCTCTAGGTAAGTCACCCCTTGAAGCATTTGAAGGTTCTATGACTTGCTATGTTATTGAAACGGCTAAACCACTCTTGGCGACCCCTGAAATTGTGACTGAATTAGAAATTAATAATTCAATCAAACGTCTTGGCTCCGATAGCACTGACTGGCTTGGTGTACCATTACTTAATGATGGTGTTGTTATTGGCGTTATGGCCGTACAAAGTTATTCCGAAGCACTCCGTTACCAAGTAGATGACCTTGAGCTAATGGAATTTACCGCTCAGCATATAGTTACCGCTATGACCCGTTTACACGACCATGAGCGTTTACAAAATGCGGTAAATTCTCGCACTCGCGAATTAATGAAGCAAATTAGAGAACGAGAAAAATCAGAACTATTGCAAGAGTCACTTTTCAAAATATCAGAGTTAACCAATGATGCTACGCTCCATATTGATGAATTTTATTCGATGGTTCATAATATTGTTGGTCAGTTAATTAACGCACAAAACTTTTATATTACTAAATATGATCAACATTCAAAAACACTAACTTTTGTTTATTATTTAGATCAAAACTCCACAAATGCAGCCGTCGACTCGCAGCCTAGGGTATTAGGGAATGGCTTTACCGAATATATTATTCGTACCGGTGAAACTCAATTACTTAATTACCCGAAAATGTATGCCTTGTATCAAGAAGGTGAGACAAAAGAGCCACAAAAAGAAACTAAATCTTGGCTGGGCGTGCCATTAATACATTCAGGTGTTGTGTTGGGAGCAATGGTTTTACAAAGTTATAATTTAGCAACAACCTTTACCGAACAAGATGCCGAGCTATTGAAATTTGTTTCTCAGCATGTTGCATCAGCGATCCAAAGGCGCGACATATTAGAAGTTGAACGACAGTCTCATATCCTTCTAGAGCAGCAAGTTAAGCTGCGAACTGTGGCATTAGAAGATGAAATCAAGCAAAGAAAACAAGCTGAAGAGAAGTTACAACATACGGCGTCGCACGATATTCTAACCGGTTTACCTAACCGTACTTTATTTATTAATTTATTAAACCACGCTATCGCCTGTCATAAACGAAAAGCAGATCTTAAATTTGCTGTGTTGTTTTTAGATCTTGACCGTTTCAAAGTCGTTAATGATAGCTTAGGCCACCATGCCGGTGACTTACTTTTACAAGAAATAGCCAAAGAGTTAAAAGTACTGGTCAGAGACAAAGACACTGTTGCTCGATTAGGTGGTGATGAATTTGTTATCTTGATTGAAGACCTCGAATCTAATCATGAAGCTTATGATATTGCGCAACGTATCACTGATTTTTTAGCGACGCCCTTTACTATTGAAAATCAAAGTATTTTTATTGGCACAAGTATTGGCGTGTTGTTTAATAATGAACGTTATGACAGTGCTGATATTATGCTCAGAGATGCTGATACCGCCATGTATCATGCAAAAGATAAAGGTAAGGGACGTTATGAAGTGTTTGATTCTAGCATGCAGAAAAAAGTGCAACATGCCCTGGAATTAGAAGCCGATATTCGTGATGGAATAGCCAATAGTGAATTTTCTCCTTACTTTCAACCTATCGTTGATTTAAAAACTGAAACTGTTGTTGGTTTTGAAGCACTGGCGCGTTGGCAGAGCAATAAGCGTGGTTTTGTTTATCCCGATGATTTTATCCCGTTAGCTGAAGAAACGAATTTAGTCATGGCGATTGATTTTCTTATTCTGGAAAAGTCTTGTCTACAGTTAAAACAGTGGGAAGCAATCTGTGGTCGTAACGATTTATATGTGAGCTGTAACCTCTATGGTAATCACTTTTTTAGTGCAACTCTGCCCGCAGATATTGAAGAAATAATTCAACGTGTGGGCATTAAACCTAGCCAACTAAGAGTCGAATTAACTGAGCGTGCTTTATTAGAAAATAGTGATTTAGTGCTAGAGAATATGAATACTTTAAAAGTGCTAGGCGTTAAAATTCTGCTTGACGATTTTGGTACCGGTTATTCAAGTCTTAGCTACTTACATCGTTTTCCTATTGATGTGCTGAAAATTGATCGCTCATTTATTAACAACGCTCATGAACATGATAATCATCAAGCAATCATAAAAACAATTATAGATTTAGCTACTAATTTGAATATGGGCACGGTTGGAGAAGGTATTGAAAACTTAGCCGATGCCGAACTACTAACGGCTATGGCGTGTCGGTATGGCCAAGGCTATTATTATGCTAAGCCTATGGCTGCGGCTGATTCTGAAAAATATTTACTCAAGTAGTTTATCTAAATAATACCACCACACCTTATTGGTATTAACAGTACTTTTCCCTTTGACCTGTCAGCTTTAATTGCCATTAGTGTTAACCAATAACTTTGTCACTATACTAGCGTTTTATTTTTACAATCATTATAGTGACGGTCGATATAAATCTACCGATCTTAAAAAAAATTAAGTCATAATATGAAAAAACCAATGAAATTTAAATTAATAGCCAGCGTAAGTTTATTAACTATCGCATTCTTATCTGCGTGTGGACAAAGCGAAAAAGCAACGACAACTGTTGCCGAAAAAGCACCACAAGTTAATGAAAACAATATTCGAGCTCACATAGAGTTTTTAGCCGACGATACATTGTTAGGCAGAGATACCGGCAGCGATGGTTACCAAATTGCGGCTAATTACGTAAAGTCATACTTCAAGCAATTAGGTTTAACGCCTATGGGTGAGCAAGCAGGATTTGAGCAGCAAGTTACTTTTCGTAAAGCGTTTCTTGAAGAAAATAGTGCTAAGTTATCGGTAATCAATAGCGATGGTGAAGTTGCGCTCACATTTAAAGATGCGTTTATTATGTCGGGCGACAGTACATCGACAGAATCGGCTATATCAGCGGAAACTGTTTTCATTGGTTACGGCGTTGTTTCTGAAGATTTTGGTTATAACGACTATAAAGATATTGATGTTGAAGGAAAAGTTGTTGTCGTCTTAACAGGCCGTCCAGACGATTTACCTTCAGAAGAAGGCGCTCATATTGGCTCGGGTAGTGAAAAATTAAAAAATGCTGTTAAAAATGGTGCTGTTGGTTTTATCACGATTCATACGCCAAAACGCGATGCAGTACGCACCTTTACTAAAACGGCTAGTTATGCCGATGCACCAAGGCTTAACTGGTTAGATAAAGACGGAATACCTTTTGGTAAACATCCCCAGTTGAAAGGCGGAGCTTATATCAGTGCCGAGTCTGCAGCGGTTTTATTTGTTGGTGCTGAGCGAACCTTAGCGGATATACTTAGCGACGATACAAACAATGTTGCCATTAAAGGTTTTGCATTAAAATCAACCGTTGAAATGGCCAGTAAAAGTCGTCATGAAGAGATCACTAGCCCTAATATCATTGCTGCTATTGAAGGAAGCGATCCAAGTCTAAAAGATGAGTATGTTGTTTTTAGTGCGCATCTTGATCATATCGGTCTTAGTAGTCATGGTGATGAAGAAGATAAAATCAATAATGGTGCGCTTGATAACGCTTCAGGCGTTGCAATACTATTAGAAACTGCGCGTTTGTTATCGGCTATGCCTGAAAAGCCAAAGCGTTCTATTTTGTTCGTGGTGGTAACGGCTGAAGAAAAAGGCTTATTAGGATCTAGTTATTTTGCAACAAACCCAACGGTACCTACATCAAAAATGGTCGCCAATGTTAATTTAGATATGCCATTAATTTTGTATCCGTTCGCCGATATTATTGCTTTCGGTTCTACACACTCAAGTTTAGGGCCTATTGTTGCGAGTGCTGCCGAAAAAATTAATTTATCGTTAAGTGATGATCCTATGCCAGAGCAGGCGTTATTTACTCGCAGCGATCATTACAGCTTTGTAAAAGCTGGTATTCCATCTGTATTCTTAATGACGGGCTTTAAATCTAAAGATCCTGAAATAGATGGTGGTGCGGTATTTGGTGATTTTCTTAAAAATCATTATCATCAGCACAGTGATGAAATAACCTTACCTATTCGTTACGATGCCGCGGCAAGTTTTGCCGAAGTGAATATGATGATAGGTTTAGAAATTGCTAATGGTGATAAGCGTCCAACATGGAACCAAGGTGATTTTTTTGGAAAAACTTTCGCTCAGTAAAACACCTCAATAGAAAATATAAAAACGCAGTGATGAAGATCACTGCGTTTTTTTGTTTTCTGTTTTAAAGCAACAAGCTACACTATTAATATTATTCTATAAAAAATGATTGATAACCCAATGGATGCTCACCAATATGCGCTTCAAGCCAATGGCTCTTTTGCGCTTCCCGATGCCTGCTTTAAAATTAAAGCCTTAATGGACAATGAAGATTCAAGCATTGAAGACTTTGCTAATGTGATCAGTGTCGATCCTTCGATGACTTCGCGTTTATTACAAATAGCAAATAGTGCGATTTATAGTTTTCCTGGCGAAATAAGTACTATTTCACGTGCCATTACCATTATAGGTACGCAAGCTATTTATAACATGATGTTAGTGGATGTTGCGGCAACCGCTTTTAAGCATTTTTCAAATCAGGCTATCGATTTAAAACGCTTCTGGCGAATGAGTATCTTTTGTGGCTTAGCGACTAAAAACTTAGCCATTAAAGCAGGTATACGAGATATTGAACGGCTTTTTGTTGCCGGACTCTTGCAAAATTTTGGTGAATTGATTGTCGCAAAGATAACCCCTGAGATTGCAAAAAAATGTGAAAAATATTCAGCAGAACAATTGCCTTGGGTATTACAAAAGCAAGCCTTGGGTTTTACTTATACTGATATTTCTGCCGAACTGTTAAAGATATGGCAAATACCTGAAAAAATCATTTTACCGATCCGTCACTTTAATGAAGCGAAAACTATTCAAATTAATAAAGATGTCAAGGTACTCTATTTAGCATCTCGCTTAGCTTTAGTTGATAGTCACCCTGATCAGTTTGATTATGATGATAGTGTTGATGAAAGCTTATGCGCGAATTTAAATATTTCAAGTGATGATTTAGCTCAGGCAATAGTGTTTGCGGCAGAAGAAGCGGAAAATATTCTTACTATTATGAATGGTGGGCTCTTCTCAAAATAGCAAAACGGGGCTGTACAGAAGCGTATCTTGCTAAATATATTATTTTTATTGTCTGTTTTTCAATGGTTTGGCTGGTTGTTGTCTAAGTGCAACTATATTTATACACTTAATTACTAATACCTTCGTTCTAAAAGAAGACATTAATTATAAAGCCTGCTAGCATCAGGCAATTCTTTTTTTCGTATAGTTAATAAACTATACAAAATATGCCCTACAAATAATTATAATTAAGGACATTTATGAGCGCATCGAGAGAGCAGTTTAGCTCTAAACTTGGATTTATTTTGGCAGCAGCAGGTTCTGCTGTTGGTATTGGTAATTTAGTTGGCTTTCCAGTAAACGCAGCTAAAAATGGGGGTGGCGCATTTTTAATCATGTATGCAATATTCGTATTTTTAATTTGTTTACCGGTAATGATTGCAGAAATGGCCGTTGGTCGAAAAACCCAAAAAGAACCTGTTGGCGCCTACAAAGCGTTAAGTGGCGGCAGTAGAGGTTGGGGTATCGCTGGTATATTCGGTGTCTTAACTCCCTTTATGATTGCGGTTTTTTATATGGTGCTAACGGTCTGGATTTTTGGCTATGTTGCATTAACACTCGCGGGTAAATTAGATTACTTAGCCAGTGGCAATGGTTTTGGTGAGTTCATCAACAGTCCCTATTTATTTGTTGCTATGTTTGCCGTAGCGGCTATTGTCAACTTCATCTTAGTGGCAGGTGTCAAAGAGGGCATAGAAAAAGCGGCAAAAGTTTTAATGCCAACATTATTTGTGATGTTGATAATTATGGTGGTTTACGTCTTAACACTAGAAAATGCTTTTGCTGGTGTGAAATTCTTTATTGTTCCTGATTTTGATAAAATTACTCCTTCAGTCATTAATGGCGCATTGTCACAAGCCTTTTTCTCGCTATCACTCGGTATGGGGATTTTAATTACTTACGGTTCATATATTAATAATAAAACCGACATAGTTAATTCTGCAAAACTGGTTGCACTAACCGACACCGCTGTTGCCTTTACTGCGGGTTTAATGATTTTACCTGCAGTGTTTTCATTCAACCCGAATGTTAACCCAGCGGAATTAAGTGACAGCTCAGTCTCATTGATCTTTACTTTTTTACCTAAAATATTTTTAGCATTACAAGTGTCGCTTGGTTATATTGGTGCGAGTGCTGTTGCGGCATTTTTCTTCCTGTTGGTCTTTTTTGCTGCAATAACATCACTGGTATCTATTATTGAAGTACCCGTTTCTTACTTAGTGACTGAAAAGAAACATAGCCGCAGAAAAGCTTTATCAATTTTAATGATTGTTGGTGGCGCGCTAACAGTCTTTGCTATGGTCTCTTTTGGTATGGTGTCATTCTTTACTGAATTTACCAGTTATGCTGGGGGCACACGTTCATTCTTTGACGTGGTTTATGATATTTTCTACGATACTATTTTACCGTTAAACGGCTTTTTATTATGTGTTTTCGTTAGCTATCGTTGGAAAAAGCATAACTTGTCAGAAGAGCTGGCTATTGGTAACGATACCTATAAAGGCTCTTGGGTAGAAAAGTACGTTAACTTTTCATTAGGCACTTTTATTCCAGTCATTGTCTTGGGTATTTTCTTGAATACGGTGACACAAAAATTCTTTGCTTTTAGTATTTTTGGATTTTAGTTTATTAATCTAGACTAAACAGGCAAACGATTTGAACGTAAAGCCGCATAATTTGTTATTATGCGGCTTTATTTTTGGCCATAAAAAATTAAGTTATGAATTCAACGCTTCAAACACATCTTCAACCTATTTTAGTCCATCTTCAAAATGAAAATAAGCTCGTCGATTGTCAGCGATTATTTCACGGTCGTGGTCATGCTTACCCTGGCTTAACCCATGTTAATGTTGATTGGTTCTCACCCGTTGTGCTTATTACGCTTTACCAAGAGGTTGAAGAGGCTTGGTTAAGTGAACAAGTTATCGTGATCCAACAGTTGCTACCACAATGTCTATCTATCCAAGTGCAGTATCGCAGCCGAAAATTTTCGCCAAGTGAAGTACTCTGGGGAGAAGAGATTACCGCATTAAAGGCACAAGAACATGGTTTGCAATATCACCTTAGTTTGGGGAAGGCACAAAATTCTGGACTGTTTCTTGATATGAGTAATGGCCGCCAGTGGGTCAAAGATAACAGTGAAGGTAAAAAAGTGTTAAACCTTTTTGCCTACACCTGTGCTTTCTCTATTGCTGCCATCGCCGGTGGTGCAGAGCAAGTCGTTAATATTGATATGAGTAAAGGCGCTTTATCAACAGGACGTGAAAACCATAAACTTAATAAGCAAGAAGCGAGTAAGGTAAAATATGAAGGTGTCGATATATTTAAGTCTTACGGCAAGTTAAAAAAATATGGTCCTTATGATTTATTAATTTGCGATCCACCTTCATTCCAAAAAGGGAGTGTCAATATCGAGCGAGATTACCAGAAAATCATTAAACGTTTGCCGGTATTAATGGCAAATAATAGTGATGTTATACTCTGTTTAAACTCCCCTGATTTAAGTGAAGACTTTTTGTTAGCTGAAGTTGCTAGAGAGTGCCCTCAGTGTCAATTTCAGCATCGTATTGATAACCCTGAGGTGTTTGTTGAGGCTGAAGCAGGTAAGGGCTTGAAAGTACTTTATTTTCGCTATATTGAAATGTCTTAATAAGCCAGACTTAGCTAATCACTATTCGTGCTGCAAGTAATATCAAAAAGCTGCCGGTTACCTTGTCAACAATATGGCTGTTTTCACGTAACTTACTAATGATATTACCGCGCGATAGTGTAAAAGTTACTAGGCAATACCATAAAGCATCAATGCCACCTACGGTGGCGGTCATTATTACTTTTTGTTCACTGCTGGCATCTCCTGCTAAAAACTGGCTAAATAATGCGAGAAAGAAAATAGCAAGTTTAGGATTTAAAAAGGCAATTAAAAAGCCATCTCGCCAGCCATTTACCTGTGTTTTTGCCGCGGAGTCATCTTGAGAAAATACTTGGTTATTTTTTTTACTTAATAATGATTTTACCCCCAAGTAAAGTAAAAAAGCAGCGCCTGCATATTGAATAATACTAAATATTAAAGGCGATTTAACGATAATTACCGCTATGCCTGTTGCTGTAATGGCCGCGTAAAGTGCAACGCCTAAACCGTGACTAATCGCCGTCGCATAACCTTGTGGTGTTCCGCCAGCGAGGGTGTTTTTGATGACTAATGCTAAACTCGGGCCTGGTGATAAAGCGCCCATCATACAAATAACCACAAAAGATAACCATAAGTGAAATTCCATTAATTATTATTCTCTTTTTTAAAGGATTGAATCGTAATTTTGTCTATTTTACTGGCTCAACGCTAAGGTACGCACACGTAAAAAGCTAGCAAATTTTGGCACACCTCGCGCTGTTTTACCAATGTATTTAAAGGTAATTGTGCTACCAATCTTTGGTGGGTTTTTACGTTGTTCGTCAGTAAAACCACTACCAATTTTAAAGAGTAAGCCTGACTTCATTTTTACTCTTATCGATCCCATCATATTTTTGTACTTGCCTTTACCTGCGATATAAGCAACAACGATCGCTTCACTATCATCATATTGTTTTAATTTTATCAGGTCTTGGCTTCTCCCTATTTTATAATAGGCGGCTTGATGATGTAGCATCAGTCCTTCCCCGCCTTTTTCGACCACGTCTGCTAATCGTTGATTCAATATCGCAATTGAGTTTACTTTCTCTTGTTTTATGATTTGCCAATAGTGATTGTCAGTTGTTGCCATCTCAGCTTTCATTTGCTTAATACGCTCACTAAAAGTACCTGAATGCTTGGGTAAATCAAAAACCATAAAGCGTATTTTCTGCCAACAACTTATCGTGATTTGCTGTTGGGGGGCATGCTTTCTAACACAGCTGCTGATCTTTTCAAATTCAGCGCGCTTGCTCCATAGTTCGCCATCAAGATAGGTTAATGGCCAACCTTGAGTAAACCATTTTGGCGCATGGATAAGATTACCGCCACGGGTTAATAAGTTTTTACCGTTCCAATAACCTCGAATACCGTCAAGTTTTTCACTAACAAAATATTCGCTGATCTTTATCGGGGTTTTACTCTCTGCTTTATAAGGCGTAGCCAGCTGAATTTTTGGTAACTCTGAGGTGTAGCCTTGTGGCCAAAGGATAAAACTGGTGAATATGGCAAAATATTTTAAGGTGAATATTTTCAAAATTGAACATCCTTGCTCATTTCTCGATAGGTTTTAGTATAGAAGTTTTTTTTGTGATTGCTAATGTAATGTTAATTAAATGTACTAAGCTGTTAATGCTAGTTGTTGTTTTATTGCGAAGTTCAAGGAGGAGCTATGTATAAAGTACATTTTAAACTTTTTTTTATAAGTATGACTTTAATTTTTTCTCAGCAAAGCTTTGCTGGGAAAAAACACTGTCAGCGCTATGAAGATAAGTTAGCTAATATTCAGTCTCAGCAAAGACAAGGTCATAGTGTAAAACGAAGTGAACGTTTGAAAAAACAAGAAGAAAGTGCTCGAACAAAATGGTGGCAATGTCAACAAAGTCGATTAAAAAAGCCCATAGTAAATAAGCAAAATAAACAGAAAAAAAAGCCGATAAAAATATCTGTTAAAGGTCAGCAGTTATCGAGAAGTTCAGCTAGTGATATTAAAGAAAACCGTATAGATCCCTTCGAAACCTCAGCTGCGCTGGTCTTAAAATCTCGCTATCAAGGAGAAAAGTTGCGAGCATGGCTGGAGTACTATCAACAGCCAAAGCAATGCTCGCGACCTAAAACAATTAAAAAGTTTGCTTTTTGTGTGGAAAACAGAAGAACACAACAGCTAGCGTTTGATAAAATGATGTTAATAAAATTTTAACTCGCATCATCTTATTAAGGGGTTATTTTAAGTACTGCGCTTTTTTATCATTGTAATGATTAACGAGACTATCAATAGTGGTTTGGTCATAATCTCTTAAGCCACTGAGTAACATGTGCTTTTTACCATGACCAATCACTTTGCCATCAGCGACTAAGTCAAAAGGCAAGGTTGCTTTACCCCGTTTACCGTCAATGAGTAAGCTAGGCGTTGTTAATTGCAATTGCACGTCGGCAAAATCAACTTCATCTAAATGAATAAACATATTCTCGTACATCACCATTGGACGTGTTGGGTTGATCATGACATTTTTTTCATACATCAATTTCACTAAAATATGTGGAAAAGTATGGCCAGAGAACTCAACGTAGGCGCGGATCAAAGCATCGATCGATTGACGGTTAGTTGTACACTGTCCTGAAGCCTCTATTTTCATATATTCTTTTGCATTATCATCAAGAATACTTGCTGATTCGACAATTTTTTCAGGAAAATTGAGTTTAATGCCATCGGTCACCATACCTGAAAAAGTAAAGCCCATATTTTGTGATAAACCTGACTTTTCTAGCACTAATGAAAAAAGTAAATCACCTGGCACGCAAAAACGTTTTGCATCGGCATCGTGCAGCGGATTGAAATCATCGGCAACTATTTTAGCGAAATCGCTACCTTGCTGACGAGAAAAACTAATTTGATTGTTTGTAATATTACAGTAACGTTCTAGAAACATTTTGCATACATCTATTATGTGAAAACCGCCGTATACTAGCAGTTACTTGTCGACAAATGGAAATTATCTAATAAAAGTAATACTAAGCAGACCAGTACTATCAGGGCTTTTCTAAAAAATTATTGGCTTAAAGTTTTTCACTAAGGTCTCTTTTTTAAGCTTAGTAAACTTCTTTAGTTGATATTCGCGCTTGCAAGCGAGTTGACGATTTTCTTGGGGCTCAGCGTAAACTAATTCGACCGGCCGCCGAACCCGCGTATATTTAGCCCCTGTTTTATTACAAGTATTATGCTCACCTAAACGGCGAATTAGGTCGGTAGTAATACCCGCGTATAAACTGTTGTCTGCACAACGTAAATAATAAACAAACCAAGTTGGCTTGGCGGTTGGTTCTTTTTTTTGCATACAAGTTGGCTTGGCTGTAAAGGTTTTGCTGATATAACAATAGTATCGCAATTTTTGTTGCCGAAATCGATAAAAAGCTGGCTGTCATTTACAGAGTTTTATACCATGCCCTTTAAATTTCTCCATCAAACATATCGAGACAATAAATGACCCATTACGATGCAGGTGCTTTGAGTAAAATGACTGCTCAGTTAGATGAAAACGGACTCGTTCATTACCAATTACCTATAGGCGATCAGCTCATTGATATGAATGCGTTAATTGGGAAAAATATTACTTTAGATTACCAAGGTAAAATAGCGTGTCGTCATTGTGCAAGAGTAACCAAGAAAAGTTATTCGCAAGGTTTTTGTTATCCGTGTATGCAAAAGCTCGCTCAATGCGATATGTGTATTATGAAACCAGAAACTTGCCATCATGCTCAGGGGACTTGTCGTGAGCCTGAATGGGGCGTAAAAAATTGCATGGTTAATCATTATGTTTATTTAGCGAATACCTCTGGCATTAAAGTTGGCATTACTCGCCATACTCAAATACCCACCCGCTGGATTGACCAAGGTGCAACACAAGCTTTAAAACTATTCAGAGTAAGTACACGCTTACAATCGGGTTTAGTTGAAATAGCACTGGCTAAGTTTATTGCCGATAAAACAAACTGGCGAGCTATGTTAAAAGGTGCGGGTGAAATGGTTGATTTAAAAGCGAAAGCACAAGCATTACTACCTGAAATTGCAGCACAGTTAGACGATATTAAATTACGCTTTGGTGCAGACGCCGTTGAATTACTTGACGAACCAGTAGTCAATTTGAACTTTCCTGTTGAACAGTACTTAGAAAAGATCGGCTCTTTTAACTTTGATAAAACCCCCCAAGTTTCAGGATTATTACAAGGGATAAAAGGCCAATATCTTATTTTTGATAAGGGGGTTATTAATATTAGAAAATTTGGCTCTTACCAAGTTGCCTTAACCGTTGAAGACTAATTAGACTTTTTCTGAAAATAAGTCACTTATTATTAATATAGTGTCTATACTTGAGTAAAATTTAGGTCATTGCTAATACCTTGTATATTATTGAAAAACTGAGCCATCAGCGGGTGTTAGCTTTCAATTTATTTGCTGAGTGTTTTATTTTTATATAAAAACAACCCTATATTTCTTGTTAGGATTTTTGTTATGAATGCTGTTGAATACGCCGAACAGGCGAGTGAAATATTTGTATTGTCGGATTCTTTTATCCGCATTAAAGAGTTAATTGATAACGAATCATCAACTATTGATGATATAGCGGATGTCATTTTACTTGATCCCGCCTTGTCAGCGACTATTTTAAAGCTCTCAAATAGCTCTTTTTTTAACTATCCTGGTAAAATAGACACTATTTCTAAAGCGGTTTTAATCTTGGGTATTACCGAAGTTTACAACTTAGTTATTGCTTATTTTACCACTGATGCCTTTAGAAAACTAAAAGCCAGTCCCGAATATTTAGATGACTTTTGGGAGCGTAGTGTTGACTGTGCATTAACGGTTAAATTTTTAGGCACTAAACTAAACGTACCTAATGCGGAACGATTATTTATTTTAGGTTTGCTGCATAATTTAGGCGAATTAGTCATACATCAATTTATGCCTGAAAAAGTAGAACAATGTAAGCATATTAATTCAGATGAATTGCCTTGGACTAAACAACTACAAACACTGGGTTTTTCCTACGCTGACATTACCGCTGAATTATTAAAACAATGGCAACTTCCTTACAGCTTGATTGAACCTATACGTTATCAAGATGAAGAGGAGTTTCAACATAGTACCGACGAAACTAAGTTACTTTATATTGCTAAACGAATAATGACACTGAACCACCAATGCAAAAGTCATTGCCAAGCCGATGTCATTAGTGATGAAAAACTCGATGCGTTATCAGTGCAACAAGAGCTGTTGCGTGATGCCAGCGACTTCTGTGATATGGAACGTTTAAGTATCCTTGCTGTACTTAACCCAAGTGCCTCTATGCTTTATTAACCGCTATATCTTTTGATATAATAACTGTGGGTGAGGGCAGTGATCTATTTAGCAATAGCTTTTCTTTGCTGAGCTAACCTCATCTCAATTTTTATTGCACTTACCTTGTCTGCGCAGCTAATACACTCATTAATCATGAGTTGTCACCGAGTAATAAACCTCTCAGATAGCAGAACTGTCTTTGCCATCCTTGCTAATTAACCTTTCCTTGCCTAACACCGCTAATAGTTTTATTTAACAAACGGGACTTCCTTGCATGCTAATTAAATCATGCACCAATTACTGTCATTGATAAAATTTCATGCACCAACGAAGTGCTTTTAAATAGCCTTTTTTTTATTGTTAATCTTAACCTTATGAATATTAAGTATTTTAGTCTTTGGCATAACATTTGTATTGTTATGTACAAATCATAAATAAGGCTAAACATAATGAAAATGGTTAACGCAATAATAAAACCTTTCAAACTGGATGATGTCAGAGAAGCAATTTCTGAAATTGGTGTTGAAGGACTAACCGTCAGTGAAGTAAAAGGTTTTGGACGACAAAAAGGTCATACCGAACTGTATCGTGGTGCTGAGTATCAAGTGGACTTTTTACCGAAAGTGAAACTTGAAATTGCTGTCAATGATGATGTTGTTGAACGCTTAGTCAAAGCAATTACCGAGTCGGCGCACACAGGTAAAATTGGCGATGGTAAAATATTTGTCTATGACTTACAGCAAGCTGTACGTATTCGTACTGGTGAGCAAGATGTTGAAGCTATTTAAGGGGTAAATCATGGAACAAAATATTTTTCAATTACAGTATGCAATGGACACTTTCTATTTCTTGATATGTGGTGCTCTTGTTATGTGGATGGCCGCGGGTTTCTCTATGTTAGAAGCCGGTTTAGTGCGTGCAAAAAATACCACAGAAATTTTGACTAAAAACGTCGCGCTTTATGCTATTGCTTGCATGATGTATTTGGCCTGCGGTTACGAAATTATGTACGGTGGTGGTTTCTTCTTATCTGGCATCGAAACAATCGATGCTGATGCGGTATTAAAAGAATTTTCTGGCCGTGAAGATGGTTTTAATGGCGGAGCTATATACTCCAAAGCGTCTGATTTCTTCTTTCAAGTGGTCTTTGTTGCAACAGCGATGTCGATTGTTTCTGGTGCCGTCGCTGAACGCATGAAATTATGGGCATTCCTTATTTTTACCGTTGTGTTAACTGCCGTTATTTATCCACTTGAAGGTAGCTGGACTTGGGGCGGTAATGCTGTCTTTGGTTTGTACACCCTAGGTGACTTAGGCTTTTCTGATTTTGCTGGCTCGGGTATTGTCCACATGGCAGGTGCATCAGCAGCATTAGCGGGTGTCTTGTTACTTGGCGCACGTAAGGGTAAATATGGAGCAGATGGTCGTATTAATGCCATTCCAGGTGCTAACTTACCTATGGCGACATTAGGCACATTTATTTTATGGATGGGTTGGTTTGGCTTTAACGGTGGTTCAGTTTTAAAGCTTGCCGATATCAACAGTTCACATTCAGTTGCTATGGTCTTTTTAAATACCAATGCAGCGGCCGCTGGTGGCGCTATCGCCGCGTTAATTTTTGCGAAATTACTATTTAAAAAAGCAGATTTAACCATGACATTAAACGGGGCATTAGCGGGATTAGTCGCTATTACTGCTGAGCCTTCAACACCCACGGCATTGCAAGCAACCTTGTTTGGTATGGTCGCTGGTGTCATCGTTGTCTTGTCAGTGGTTGGTTTAGATAAACTGAAAATAGATGATCCAGTCGGTGCTATCTCAGTACATGGTGTCGTTGGTTTGTTTGGTTTACTGCTTGTTCCTCTTACTAACCCTGCTTCAAGCTTTAGTGGACAATTAATCGGTGCAGCAACCATCTTTGTCTGGGTATTTAGTGCAAGTTTTGTGGTCTGGTATGTACTTAAGAAAGTTATGGGTATTCGTGTAACTGAAGAAGAAGAGTATCAAGGTATGGATAAATCAGATTGTGGTATGGAAGCTTACCCTGAGTTTACTTAATACCAACTAGTGTTATCTATATTAACAAGATAAATCATAAAACAGCCTCAGGGCTGTTTTTTTATGTACAAGATAAAGGCTAATACTTTTAGCTGCACAGAAATTATCAGTACTTGCGCCCATACTAATAAAAGTGCGTTGGCATAGCTGTAAAAAGCAACACGGTTTTATCTTATTTTATTATCGTAAATGATTTACTGTGAATTTTAAGAAACTGTGTAAAATTGAAATATTAATATACATTACATTTTTGGGAATTTTGATGGCAAGAGAACAATTCGGTATTTGCGCAGAACCTAGTTTGCACGGTTATTATCTGATGTTTAATGTTTTAGATGATAAAAATGCTCATGTTCGTCACGCACTTTCTCGATTACCTGCCTTATTCGATCATTACGCAGATCGTTTTTCAGAATCTAACTTAGCTGGTGTTATTGCTATCGGTGCTAACTATTGGGATGAGTTGTATCCACAAGGAAGACCTAAAAATTTAAAGCCTTTTTCCGCGCTTGAATGTGATGATCGCGCAGCTCCGGCTGATAGTTATGATCTTTATATCGAAATAAGAAGCGACCGTGCAGACGTTAATCATATTGTTAGTACCAAGGTTTGTGCTTTATTAGCCAACAGCGTTGAACTGGCTGAGCAAGTGCGTGCCTTTAGGTTTCTTGATGGTCGTGATTTAACGGGTTTTGTCGATGGCACAGAAAACCCACAAGGTTCACACCGCCGCAAAGTTGCGCTAATTGCGAATGAAGAGAGTGAAGAGTTTGCAGCAGGCAGTTATTTACATATTCAACGTTATCGCCATAACTTGAACTTATGGGATAACTTAAAGGTTAAAGACCAAGAAGATATTTTTGGACGAACAAAACTGGATAATGAAGAATATTCCAATGAAAATAAACCAGCGACCGCGCATACTAAGCGAGTAAACCTTAAAGACGAAGACGGTAACGCTATCGAAATAGTACGACAAAGTATGCCGTATGGTGATATGAAGTTACAGGGCTTGTTTTTTGTTTCTTATTGCCGCTCGCCTGAGCCATTTGAGATGATGTTAAAAGCCATGATTCAAAGTGATGCTCATGGTCATTTTGATCATCTACTTAAATATACCCAAGCAGAAACTGGCGCATCTTTTTTTGCACCAAGTTTGAATTTTTTAGCTAAGTTGGCACTTTAATAAACCGGTAAAATCGCGATGTTACTATGGCTCACTGTCTTCGAACTCAGCTTAATTTAAGTTTCTTGAAAAAAGTAACTCTAATTTAGCAATGGTTTCTTTTATTTGTCCAACATGGGTTGGGGCAATAAAAATAGTATCATCACCGGCAATCGTACCCAGTACTCCATCGCTTTTACTTAAGCTATCAAGTAAGCGAGCGATTAACTGGGCAGCGCCGGGGCTTGTTCTAACAATAATCATGACTTCATTGTATTCAATATCTATCACTAGTTGGCGTAAAGGGCTTTTCGCTGTGGGAACGCCTAGTTCAGCTGGTAAACAATAAACCATTTCTTGGCGAGCGTTGCGGGTGCGAACTGCGCCATATTTACTGAGCATACGTGAAACCTTTGACTGGCTGATATTATCGAAACCTTGTTTCTTCAACGCATCAACTATATCGCCTTGAGAACCAAACTGCTCTTGCTTTAATAAATCTTTAAAAGCTTGTGTTAATGCTTCTTGTTTTTGTGAAACTGTCATAATTTAACGGTACTCTTTGTTATTTTTCTACTACACTTTTTTTAATCTTAAATTCTTAATGATGAGGAAGTAAGACCTAAGTATTATTTCATTAAAAGTATTATACGGTATCCTAATGCCATATATAGTTTAATATTAATTGTTTTTTAGTGGCCGATGCTATATCTTTTGGGCACGAAAATTTACGTATTTACTCAAATATTCTTTAACTACCGGAGACATCAAATGAAAGTTGCTGTTTTAGGCGCTGCTGGCGGAATTGGCCAAGCGTTATCATTATTATTAAAAACTCAATTACCAGCGGGTTCTGAGCTATCTTTGTATGACGTAGCACCAGTTGTTCCAGGTGTTGCTGTTGATTTATCACACATACCTACAGCTGTTACCGTTGAAGGTTTTGGTGCTGACGCATTAGGCGACGCATTAACAGGCGCTGATATCGTTTTAATTCCAGCAGGCATGCCACGTAAGCCAGGTATGGATCGTGCTGATTTGTTCGCGGTTAATGCGGGCATTATTAAAACATTAGCAGAAGGCATTGTTGCTAACTGTCCTAAAGCGTTAGTCGGTATTATTACTAACCCAGTTAACGGCACGGTTCCTATCGTTGCTGAAGTCTTCAAAAAAGCAGGTACTTACGACGCGGCTCGTGTCTTTGGTATTACTACGCTAGATGTTATTCGTAGTGAAGCGTTCGTTGCTGAATTAAAAGGCTTAAACGTTGCTGAAGTTAAAGTTCCAGTAATTGGTGGCCACTCAGGTACCACTATTTTACCACTTCTTTCACAAGTTGAAGGTGTTACTTTTACTGATGAAGAAATTGCTGCTTTAACACCTCGCATTCAAAACGCAGGTACTGAAGTTGTTAACGCTAAAGCCGGTGGTGGTTCTGCTACTTTATCTATGGGCGCTGCTGCAGCTCGTTTTTGTATGTCTTTAGTTAAAGGTTTACAAGGCGAAGACGTGGTTGATTACGCTTACGTTGAAGGCGCAGGTGAAGATGCACAATTTTTCGCACAACCGGTACGTTTAGGCGTAAATGGCGTTAGCGAAATTTTATCTTACGGTAAACTAAGTGCTTTTGAAGAAAAAGCGAAAGTTGATATGTTAGACACATTGAAAGCTGACATTACTGAAGGTATTAACTTCATCAAAGGTTAATTTGTTGAACGTTAGCATTAGCTTCATTCAGTAAATTTATATTTATTGGCTGATGTTTTTGCAATAAAAAAAACCGCTGCTCTGTAAAGACTAGCGGTTTTTTTATTTCTAAAAATAATCAATGATAATGCTGTTACAGATAATATCGATGAACAGATTATAGGACTAGTCGTTAAGCTGGCTTTTGTTTAGACCACTTTGACTCAGCTGCGTACCAACTAATGACAGTAAACAATAAGCACAAAAGAAATAAAAACCAGGGCCGACAGCCGACAGTGTTTCACTGCTGATCATTAAATTGAGTTTAAAGCCCATAATACTTAACGTTTGTTGGCTTGCTGTTTCTGCATGGTTAGTAGACAAAACAGCTAAAAATATTGCCACAACAAAAACGTCAGCCATTGACCATTTTCCAATCGCACCAACAAAGCTAATAATTTTTCTTTCTAGCTGAGTCTTCCTCTTAAAATAGGACCAAGCCACTAAAGCCGTTTTCAACAAAGGAATGCAAATAGAGAAAATAAAAATGAGCACAGACACTAATAAACGATCGTTCTGCCACAGCTCTTGAATTGTAGTTAACAGGGAAAGCTCTTTGTTAATTAACTCTGAGGTCAGCGCAGGTCCGGCAATAGTGGCGCTAACATCCATGCTCAAAGAGAACATCGGTAATAATATCCCTGGAATAAATAACAAAATAGCAAGAAGATTAAGATAAAAGCCGAAATGGGTCTTCATGATTATACGCTTCTATTTGCAGCAATATGGGCCAGAGATATCAGCGCTTGCTTATGTTCAGACTCGGGTAATATTTTTAACGCATCAATGGCTTTATCCGCTTCTCGCTCTGCTTGCTTTTGTGTGTACACGAGAGAGCCTGTTTGCTCCATTGCAGCGAGTATCTCGTCTAAATGCTCCATACCATTGCAATGTTCAATAGCGTCGCTTATTAGCTGCTTTTGCTGCGCATTACCGTGCTTCATGGCATAAAGTAATGGTAAAGTCGGCTTGCCTTCAGCTAAATCATCACCAATATTTTTCCCCATCGCTTTAGCATCGGCGGTGTAGTCCATAATATCGTCAACCAATTGAAAAGCCGTGCCTAAGTATTTACCGTATTCTTGCATCGCTTTTTCAATTTTTTCATCTTGCCCGGCAATAACTGCTGCTAAACGTGTTGCGGCCTCAAATAGTTTCGCTGTTTTGCAGTAGATAACCTGAAAATAACTTTCTTCGGTGGTGCTAGGGTCATTACAGTTCATTAACTGCAAGACTTCACCTTCGGCAACAATGTTAGTGGTATCAGACAATATATCCATTATTCTCATATTGCCTAACTTGGTCATCATCTGAAAAGAGCGAGTATAAAGAAAATCACCAACGAGTACGCTGGCGCTATTGCCAAATAGGGCATTAGCGGTTTCTCGACCACGACGCATGTTTGATTCATCAACAACATCATCATGTAATAAGGTCGCGGTGTGAATAAACTCAATAATGGCGGCAATAGAGATATGATCATTACCTTGATAACCAAAAGCACGTGCGGCGAGAACCGTTAGCATGGGACGCATGCGTTTTCCACCGGCATTGACAATATAAACGCCAAGCTGATTAATTAACGCAACATCAGAATTTATTTGCGAATAAATAACATTATTTACCGCTGTCATATCTTTTTGAGCGAGGGCTTGTATGTGTTTGATATCCATAGAAGGCTATAGCTACCTTTGTTGTTGTATTTGAGAGATTTTATGAAGCATGAGTTTACACGAAAATATTTAGCAATAAAGGGCTGTAGCGGAATAGTTTATCGATAAGTAAATTAAATAGAAATAGATGCGAATTAGACTTGCCTGAATAAAAATCTTCGCGTAGAATTCGCGCCCTATATTTTAAAATCTAGCGTCTAAATAAAATGACGCTTTACGGAGTAGGTATGTACGCTGTATTCCAAAGTGGCGGTAAACAACACCGCGTAACTGAAGGACAAACAGTTCGCCTTGAAAAGCTTGAGCTTGAAATTGGTGCAACAGTAGAATTCGATAACGTTTTAATGATCGCTGACGGCGAAGCAGTTAATGTAGGCGCGCCTTACATTGCTGGCGGTAAAGTAGTAGCTGAGATTGTAAATCAAGGCCGTGCTGATAAAGTTAAAATTGTTAAATTTAAACGTCGTAAGCATTCACGTAAAGAAGCGGGCCATCGTCAATGGTTCACTGAAGTGAAAATTACTGGCATTAACGGCTAATTAGGAGCGATTTAAGATGGCACATAAGAAAGCTGCAGGTAGTACACGAAATGGTCGCGATTCAGAAGCTAAACGCCTTGGTGTTAAGCGTTTTGGTGGCGAAGCTGTATTAGCTGGAAACATTATTGTTCGTCAACGTGGTACTAAATTCCACGCTGGAACAAACATGGGTATTGGTAAAGACCACACATTATTTGCTTTAACTGATGGTAAAGTACAATTTGATGTTAAAGGTCCTAAAAACCGTAAGTTTGTAAGTATTGTTGCTTAGTAACGTTACTCAAACTTAATAAAGACCCTGCTTTAAGCAGGGTTTTTTTTTGATACTTAATTACTTGAGTATCTAATACTTATTGCACTAATTAATGGCTCATTTTTAAATGACCTAAATAGTCAATAACTTCGTTGCTTCAATCCCAATAGTCAGCTATTGCTTAACCAAGCGCCTCGTTGTTGAAAATTTATTTACTTTTAATGATGTAACTTTAATTAGTTTAAAGGGTATTCATTTTGTATAAAAAATAACTTTGTTTTCGTAAGTGCAAAAAATAACTTATAATAAGGCAATAGTTTAATCTTGGAGTGTTTCAAAGCACCATGAAATTCGTTGATGAAGTTGAAATTAGAGTTGAGGCCGGAGACGGCGGCAACGGTTGTGTAAGTTTTCGAAAAGAAAAGTACATTGAATACGGCGGACCTAATGGTGGTGACGGCGGTGACGGCGGTGACGTTTATTTAATGGCTGACGAAAGCCTGAATACCTTAATTGATTACCGCTTCGAGCGTTTTCATCGTGCTAAGCGCGGTCAAAATGGTCAAAGTCGTGATTGTACGGGTAAAGGTTCAGAAGATTTAATTTTGAAAGTACCTGTTGGTACACGTGCTATGGATGTAGACACCGGTGAACAATTAGGTGACTTAACCCGCAATGAACAAAAAATGTTAGTGGCTAAAGGCGGCTGGCATGGTTTAGGCAATACGCGTTTTAAAAGTAGTACTAACCGCGCTCCTCGTCAAAAAACCGATGGCACACCGGGCGAAATACGTAGTCTCAAGCTTGAGCTATTGTTACTCGCCGATGTAGGTTTGTTAGGTTTACCTAATGCAGGTAAGTCTACTTTGATACGCAGTGTTTCAGCGGCTCGACCTAAAGTAGCAGATTATCCATTTACTACGTTGGCGCCTAACTTAGGTGTAGTTCGCCTAGATACGCAACGTAGTTTTGTTATTGCTGATATTCCTGGTTTGATTGAAGGCGCAGCAGAAGGCGCAGGCTTAGGTACACAGTTTCTTAAGCATCTAGAGCGTTGTCGAATTTTATTACATCTTGTTGATGTAATGCCTGCCGATGGCTCTGATCCGCTTGAAAACGCTAAAACTATTATCAGTGAATTAGAGCGTCATTCAGCAAAACTTTTTGCTAAACCGCGCTGGTTAGTGTTTAACAAGCTTGATTTAATGTTAGAAGATGAAGCGAAAGCGCTAACAGATAGTATTGTTGCTGGCTTAAATTGGACTGGCGAAGTACGAAGTGTCTCTGCTATCAATAAATTTGGTACCGCTGACCTAACGCAAGGCGTGATGACTTTTATCGAAGGGCTTCCTCCAGAAATCGAAGAAACACCAGAAGATAAAACGGTTGAGTTCAAGTGGGATACTTACCACGAAGAAGCGGTATCCGGCGTTGAAGACGAATTAGGTGACGAAGACTGGGATGAAGATGAATACGATGTAGAAGTTGAATATCGTAAGTAATTATTCACTGTTCATTTAGTTAGTTGTTATAAAAAAGCCCAAGTATAATTTACTTGAGCTTTTTTTTTAGGGGGTAAATCGCTATTATCCCCTGATGAGTGATGTTAAATAAGCCCGTGAAACAATAATGAGTTATTTCATTAAGCACATAGTGAATTATTCCCTTTAGAGAGACCATGTTAATGACCCTACTTTCGATGATTGTCGCCCATGCTGATAACCGTATTATTGGCAAAGATAATAATATGCCGTGGCACTTACCGGCTGATTTAGCCTATTTTAAAAAAACGACGTTAGGTAAGCCGATTATTATGGGGCGAAAGACCTATGAATCTATTGGTCGTCCTTTACCAGGTAGACAAAATATTGTTATTTCACGTGACCAAAACTACCGCGCTGATGGTGTAGACAGTGCTACGTCAGTCGAGCAAGCTTTACTGCTAGCGGGTGAAGTAGACGAAGTGATGGTCATTGGTGGTGGTGCTATTTACAGCCATTGTTTACCCCTCGCTAACCGTCTTTACATTACTCATATCAAAGCCGATATCGATGGCGATACTCAGTTTCCTGAATATAATACGGTGGAAGATTGGCAACTAACCAGTAGCGTTAAACTCAGTGCCGATGACAAAAATAGTTTTGATGTGGATTTTTGTGTTTATCAACGAAAATAAACACCTTAAAGAAAAAAAACGCATACGCTAGTATGCGTTTTTCATTGAGCGGCTAGCAAGCTAGGCACTAATATCTGCTGGTAATAACAGGCATTAGCGGTTATTTGTTTTTAGTGATTAACTCGTATGCCCCTTGAATATCTTGTGCTTTTTGTTTGGCAATTTCCATCATTTCTGGTGGTAAACCTTTAGCAACCAACTTATCAGGATGATGTTGCGACATTAACTTTCGATAAGCTTTCTTAATATCCTTTTCAGGTGTGTCTGCTGCAACACCTAACACTTTGTAGGCATTCTCTAATTGAGATTGAGAGCTTTTACCTGATTGACCTTGATGAAATTGTGCACCAGCGATAATCATTTCTAAGAGTCTATCAAGCTCTTTACTTGAAAAGCCTAATTGCTGCGCTATGGTGTGTAAGGCTTGGCGTTCATCACTGTCTAGGTGACCATCAGCAAAAGCGACTTGAATTTGAATCTCTAAAAAGAGTAATAATAAATCATGACGATTTCCGCAAACTTGTTTAAATTTTGCAAGGTTATCGTTCAGTGGAAAACCCGCCATTTTACCTTCTCTAAAGGCATCTTGCGCTTGTTGTCTTGACTCTCCCTGCAACGATAATTTGTCCATATAAGCATTGGCGAATTCAATTTCATGCTTTGACACTAAGCCATTCGCTTTTGCCATGTAGCCCATCACTGAAAAAGAAGTGTAAAAGAATGCGCTCTGGCGTTCACTTTCTGAGCTTTTCGAGCCTGAAAGATTATTGAAATTAAGGCCTCTGCCTTTATCAAAGTTATGACCAATAAACATGCCTATTAATGCACCTAGTAGGTTTTTACTCAGCATAAAACCAAATATAAAGCCTAAAAGTTTTCCCCATATTCTCATTATCAATATTACCTGTTTGTGTTATTAATTGATTAACTTATCTATTTAGATACGCTAAACGTTCTGGCGTACCAACATCGGTCCATGCACAATCGAGTATGCTTGCTGAAACCGTACCGTCGCTAACCGCACTTTTGAGCATCGGACCAAGCTTTAATGCTGGCATGGCATTTTTATCTTTAAAAAAATCAGCGCGAAATAAACTAATACCACTAAAGGTGTAAGTATTTTTCTGTGTTGATTCTGACTGATTTACAATATTGGTGAGTTGATTGTTATCAAAAATAAAATCACCTTTTATATTATGATCAGGATTGTTAACTAAGCAGATATGCGCTAACCGGTCTTTGGCTAATGTCGGTAAGTTAGCAAAGTTAACATCAGTAAATATATCGCCATTTATCAGCATAAAGGCTTCATTATCGTTATTATTGCTTAATAAAGGTAGCGCTTGAATAATACCGCCAGCCGTTTCAAGTGCACCACTATTTTCTGGACTGTAGCTTATATTAACCCCGAATTTTTTACCATCACCTAAATAGTCAACGATCATCTCTCCTAACCAGGCATAGTTAATAACAATATCTGTGATGCCACACTGGGCGAGTTTATTAATATGGTATTCGATTAGCGGGATCCCAGCTACTCTGAGTAAAGGTTTTGGGCAATGATCCGTTAAGGGGCGCATACGTTCACCACGACCAGCGGCTAAAATCATCGCTTTCATGTTAATGTACCCGCTTTAAGATTTTGCATCGCAGGCAGTACTTTTACTAATAAAAGCTGATGTAAAGAGGCTAATTCAGGGTATTTTTCACTGATCTCAACAAGGTAGCTAAGTGTTAGCGGAATATCTTTTAAGTAGCCGCTTTTATTATCGCGATGATGTAAACGGGCAAAGATACCACTCGCTTTAATGTGGCGTTGTAAGCCAGTTAAATCAAACCAGCGCTGCCATTGCTGGCGAGTGATATCGTTTAATGAATAGTGCTCTGTCATTATATCTATATAGCGGTTTAGTAACAATGAAACAGACTCGTTCGGCCATTTCAGGTAGCAGTCACGGAGTAACGAGACGATATCGTAAGTGATAGGACCAATGACCGCGTCTTGAAAGTCAATAATGCCGAAATTATTATCCTCGAGGATCATAATATTTCTACTATGGTAATCTCGGTGCACTAAGACTTGCGGTTGGCTCAGCATATTTTCTGTTAATATTGAAAAGCAATCTATTAACTGCTGTTGCTCTTCAGTAGTTAATATAATTGATAGGTGCTCAGTTAATAACCATTGTGAGAAAATATTCAGTTCAAGCTCAACAAATGCTTGATCATAATGCGGTAATTCTTGAGTATTCTTGGGCAATGCAGACTGAATTTTTGGTAAAATATCGATAGCTTTTTGATAGGTGATAATGATATTTTCAGTCGATAAAATATCAGCTAATAGCGTTTCACCAAAATCAGCTAAGCAAAGAAAACCTAGTGATAAATCAGCCGCAATAATTTCAGGCACTAAGACATTATTATCCTTAAGACTCTTTTGCATAAAAACAAAAGCCGCGTTATTAGATTTATCTTTAGGGGCATCAACGGCGATAAATGAACGACCCTTTATCGAAAAACGATAATAGCAGCGAAAGCCAGCATCGCCAGTTAAGGGGGTCAATTGAATATGTTCGCCTGAAAATTGTTTATCCAACCATAGGTGTAACGCTTGAATTCGAGAGCTTGGCAAGTTTTCTATTCCTCAAGTAAATGGTACTAATAGTTATCTTAGGTGAGGGCATAAATGAGTAATGCCAACCCGTATTACCAATATACCGAATTAGCACCCTAAAGAAAATTGCTATATTATCTAAGTGTTTGAGTATAAAATGTGGCTCGCTTTCATCTTTGTTGCTTTAATCATTCATCTATCGGACTTTTAATGTCATTTCCGCGCTATTTAATTTTAATAATTACTTGTTTATCAATGGCTAAATATAGTGTTGCTCAACAAGTTACCGATATTCTCGATGGTATGGCTCAATGCCCTATACCGACTTACCCACAGTTAACCGCTACTCAATCTACTGAAAAGAGTAAAGCGATCACTATTTTAGCTGATAAATCGGGTATTAATAAAAATAAAGTCGCTAAATTTACCGGCAATGTAATGTTGATTAACAGTCAGCAGACAATTCTTGCTAATGAGATTGAGCTTAATAGAGAAAGTTCATCGGTTAAGGCCACGGGCGATATTCACTTTCAAAATAAAGGCATTGATATTTTTGCCGACCAATTGAACATAAGTGAATCGCTCGGCGCGACTACCTTGAAAAATACTCAGTATCAACTCGCGGGAATAGCAGGACACGGTGGTGCTGGTATTATTTCTGTGTCTAGAGAAGGTACCTTGTCATTAATTGACTCTTCTTTTACTACTTGTTATGGCGCTTCACCTGATTGGCAAATGAATGCCAGCGAAATTAATATTTCTAAAGATGAACGTTATTTAGAAGCTTATAATGCAAGGTTTTCAGTTTTTAATGTGCCGGTCTTGTACCTACCTTATTTTACGATTCCTATTGGTGATGATAGACAATCGGGTTTTTTATATCCTGAAATTGGTAATTCAGGTAAATCAGGTTTTACCACGTCAATTCCTTATTACTGGAATATTGCCCCTAATATTGATGCGACGATTACCCCAAAATACATGTTGAAGCGTGGCAGTCAATTAATGACAGAATTTCGTTATTTGCATGATGAACAACAAGGACAATTTGATCTCGAATATCTAGATCAAGACAATGAACAAGAAAATAGCACCGATGCACGATATTTAGTGCGTATGCAACATGTTGGCACCTTTTCAGAGCGCTTTCGCGCTTTCGTTGACTACACAACAATTAGTGATGATAACTATTTAGTTGATATTGGTAGTAAGCACTACAATGATAATGATGCTTACTTATATCAAACAGGTGAATTAGCTTATTTTGCGGATAGTTGGCAAGCCAAGGTAAAATTACAAGACTTTGAAGTACTCGGCGATAATAAAACAAACTATAAAGCGCTTGCTCAACTCGAACTTGCCAGCCATCAAAAAATTGATGTTTTAGACGGGTTATTCGATGTCTATTCTGAAGTCACCAATTTTGACAATGCCGATAAAACTCAAGTAACCGCACAGCGCTATCATGTTGAAGCGGGTTTAACCTTCCCTTTGGTTACGCCAGCTTGGTTTTTGAATTCAGAATTTAAAATACTACAAACCCATTACCAACAAGACAATATTCCTTTGGAAAGTGAGCTTGAAGAAAGTGTAAGCAGAACATTACCTAAAGTCCGTTTTCATGGTGGGGTTAATTTTGATAGGCAAAGTCATTTTTGGGGAAATAGTTTTACACAAACCTTAGAGCCGCAACTGCAATATCTTTATATTCCTGAAAAAGATCAAAGTAATATAGGGCTATATGATACAACCACACTACAAGATGACTATAACGGTCTATTTCGTGATAAACGTTTTAGTGGTTTAGATAGGATAGCTCAAGCTAATCAATATTCTTGGGGAATAACGAGTCGTTTACTCGACAGTGCCAATCAAGAACAACTTAGGGTCAGCTTAGGACGAATTGTTTATCTTAATGACAGTAATTTTACCTTTGAAGAAAACCAAGGAATTGTAGCCGATGCTTCGGCATTAGCGGCAGAAGTCTACGCTCGTATAAATAGTAGTTGGCAGTTCAGTAGCGACATTCAATATAATACAGAAGATGATGTTACCAACAAGAGTCAAACCAGTATTGATTATCTTTTTGGTGAAAATCAAACAATACAATTGAACCATCGATACACTCGTGATGTCTCAGGTATAACATTAGAGCAACTATCTTTAGCGGGGAATGTCAGCATAAATAAAAATTGGCAAGTTATTAGCCGAGTAACTCAAGATTTACAGCAAAATCGAAGCATAGAAACTTATGCGGGTTTACAGTACCAAAGTTGCTGTTGGTCACTGAGTTTTGCTTATCATCGTTATATTACAGCAAACTTTGATGAACCATCGAGTAATAATAAAAATCGCGATGAATTCAACAATGGTTTTATGCTAAGATTTAGCATGAGAACAAAAGACATTACAGATATGTTCAACTCAAGTATATTTGGCTACAAACGCCCTTACTTTCTCAATAATTAAATATAAGAAATAGACGATACATGAAAAAATCATTGAAATTTTTACTTTTAACAAGCGCTTTGACGGTAACATCTTTTTTTCCAGTACAAGCACAACAAGTTGAACTTGATCGAGTATCAGCCATTGTAAATGGTGGTGTTGTTTTGGAATCTGAAATAAAAGACCTAATCGCAACCATAAAAAAACAAGCACTAAAAAATGATCAAAGTTTACCATCAGATAAAGCGTTAAGAACGCAGGTCACTGAAAAGTTGATCAACGATGCGTTGATCACTCAATTAGGCGAACGTATGGGTGTGCAAGTGAGTGATGCACAACTTGATGAAACGCTAACGAATATGGCGAAAGAAGAAAAATTAACGTTAGACCAGTTTCGTCAGAATCTTGTTAAAGATGGCACAGATTACGATAAGTATCGTGAACTAGTCAGAACTGAACTTATTTCTGGCGAGGTACGCCGCAATAGTGTTAGTCGCCGTATTTATGTTTCACCACAAGACGTGGCTAATTTGATTTCTTCTATGGAAGAAAAAATTAATACTGATGTTGAATATCGTCTGGGACACATACTGATTGAGTTCCCAGCGAATCCAACACAAGATGATATGAATGCCGCTAAAGTTCGCGCTGAAAAAGTAATTGAATTGCTTAATAACGGCAGTGACTTTGCAAAAATTGCTATTGCTTCTTCAGGCGGGTCAAATGCCTTAGAAGGTGGTGATTTAGGTTGGAAAAATATCAATGAATTACCGACATTATTCTCATCAATTGTTGATGGTGAGAAAAAAGAATCAATTTTAGGACCTATCCGTACCGGTTTAGGTTTTAGTATTGTAAAAATTATAGATATTCGTGGTTTGCAAATCGTTGAAGTAGAAGAAGTGAAAGCACGGCACATATTGATTGAACCTTCTGTTATCTTGAGTGAAGCCAAAGCTGAAAGTATTCTGCTAGGCCTTATGGACAGAGTTAACGCAGGTGAAGCTGATTTTGGCGACTTAGCTAAAGAGTATTCAGACGGACCTACTTCAGTGCGAGGTGGTGATCTAGGTTGGTCAGACCCTGATGTTTACGATCCTACTTTTAAGGCGGCCTTAGCGCGATTAAAAGTTGATGAAATGCATAAGCCTTTTAGAACTTCATTTGGTTGGCATTTAGCGCAATTAACGGGTCGAAGAACACTTGATGCGACAGAACAAATGAATGAAAGTAAAGCTCGTCGCATTTTATTCAATAGAAAGTTTGGTTTAGAAAGTGCGCGTTGGATTAAAGAGCTTCGTGATGAAGCCTATGTAGAGATTTTTAGTCGAGATACAAAATAATGACAAAGCGTATAGCTATCACGCCAGGCGAACCTGCAGGAATTGGCCCAGACTTAACCATTTTCATTGCTCAGCAAGATTGGCCCGTTGAGCTTGTGGTAATTGCTTGTAAAAAGTTAATGCAAGAGCGCGCTGAAGTTTTAGGTTTACCACTCACATTTATTGATTATGATGTTTCGAAAGCCGCTAAACCTCAAAAAGCCGGGACACTAACGATATTGTCTGTCGATATGGCTGAGGCTTGTATTCCTGGTGAGCTTAATGCTGAAAATGGTAGTTATGTCATTGAAACATTAAGAATTGCCAGTGAAAAAAATATCTCTGGTGAAATCGATGCTATTGTCACTGGCCCCGTGCATAAAGGGTTAATTAATAAAGCGGGTATCGCTTTCAGTGGTCATACAGAATATTTTGCTAGCCAAGCTAACTGTGCCGATGTCGTGATGATGTTGGCGACAGAAGGCTTAAGAGTTGCATTAGTGACAACGCATATTCCTTTAGCTTATGTTTCTAAAGCGATCACCGCAGAACGTTTACAAAAAGTCACTCGTATTTTAAATACCGATCTTATTAATAAATTTGGTATTAAAGAGCCTAAAATCTACGTATGTGGCATAAACCCTCATGCGGGAGAAGATGGGCATCTAGGTCGAGAAGAAATCGATGTGATGATCCCAGCCTTAAATGTACTCAGAGATGAAGGCATCAAGCTTATTGGGCCATTACCTGCTGATACTATCTTCCAGGAGAAGTACTTAAGTGATGCTGATGCCATTTTAACTATGTATCATGATCAAGGCTTGCCAGTCTTGAAATATAAAGGCTTTGGCGCTTCGGTTAATATTACCTTAGGCTTACCTTTTGTTCGAACCTCGGTAGATCACGGTACCGCACTTGAATTAGCGGGTACCAACTTAGCTGACCCAGGAAGCTTTATTGAAGCAATCACCACAGCCATTAAATTAGCAAATAATCAATCATGAATAATAAAACTCATCTAGGCCACCAGGCCAAAAAACGCTTTGGACAAAACTTTTTACATGACGAAGGTGTGATCAGTAAAATTGTTGATGCTATCGACCCTGAGCCGGGAGAAAATCTTATCGAGATTGGTCCTGGATTAGGCGCATTAACCGAACCGGTTATTGACCGAGCCGGTGCTATTTCTGTTGTCGAACTTGACAGAGATCTTGCCCATCGTTTACGTCATCATCCTTTTATTGCTGATAAAATTACTATTTACGAAGCGGATGCCCTTAAATTTGATTTTAGTGAAATAGCGACCGCAGAACGACCTTTAAGAATTTTTGGCAACTTACCTTACAACATTTCTACGCCACTTATTTTTCATCTTTTAACGTTTAAAGATAGCGTGAAAGATATGCACTTTATGCTGCAAAAAGAAGTTGTTCAACGCATGGCTGCTAGTGAAAATTGTAAAGCCTACGGTCGGCTTTCAATCATGACGCAATATCAGTGTCAGGTTATCCCTGTTATGCAAATAGGCCCAGAAGCTTTTAAGCCAGCGCCTAAGGTTGATTCTGCTATCGTGAGATTAATTCCTCATGGTGAGATTAAAAATCCAGTAAAAGATATTAAATCGCTTAACCAAGTTTGTTTGGCGGCATTTAACCAACGTAGAAAAACGATACGCAATAGTTTTAAAAAATTGTTTACGGTTGAACAATTAGCGGCTTTAGGTATCGATGCAAGACTTCGTGCAGAGAACTTACCGATCACAGATTATATCAAACTGGCAAATTTCTTAACTGATAACCCGGTTGAGTTATGAAGGACGATTCAACATTAACTACAGTCGAATCGATTTCTATGGGATATGATATTTCGGTCAGTGTTAAAACTGAGTATATTGCCTCACAATTGATTGAAAACGAAAAGAACTATGTATTTAGTTATACGATTAGTATTGCCAATAATAGTAATAAACCGGTTAAATTATTGTCTCGTTATTGGTTGATTACCGATGGCGACAATAAGACCTCTACCGTTGCCGGTGAAGGTGTTATCGGTAAGCAGCCTATCATAGCGCCAGACAACACGTACACTTATACCAGCGGTTGTATCTTAAAAACCCCAGTCGGTACTATGCAGGGCCATTACCAAATGCTAAGTGATGATAATGACTTGCAACAAGTTGAGATACCTGTTTTTGGTTTAGCTCAGCCACACATTCTTAACTAACTGCGACGCTTCGTTTATGGCTATCTATTTTGTCGGAGATATTCAAGGCTGTTACCACGAACTACGCGCCTTACTAGACCAAGTTGCCTTTTCGCCTGAAACTGACCAGCTTTGGCTAGCGGGTGATCTGGTTGCTAGAGGTCCAGACTCCTTAAAAACGCTGAGATATATAAAAGCACTGGGTAATAGTGCTCGAGTGGTTTTAGGTAATCATGACCTGCACTTATTAGCTATTTATGGTGGCTTGAAAAAAGCAAAAGCTAGCGATTGTTTCGATGAATTATTAGCTGCTGCAGACGTTGATGAGTTAATGGGTTGGCTTGCTAGTCAACCGCTTATCCAAAAGTTACCCAATGAAAATGTTTATATGAGTCATGCAGGTTTGCCACCCTTTTGGACACCTGCAGAAGCTATGGAACAAGCAAACGATGTTAATATCAAGCTAGCATCAGCGCTAAGAAATGATTGGTTAGCCATAATGTATGGTGAAGAACCTAATCTATGGTCTTTGGCAAAATCTGCTGATGAAAAATTTCGAGTGACCGTTAACTCACTGACCAGAATGCGTTATTGCCAACTCGATTATGGCTTAGAGTTTTCATGTAAGCTTGCAGTTGAGCAAGCACCTGCCCATATAAAACCTTGGTTTGAGTTTACACAAAAACAAACAAATTATAGTTGGATATTTGGTCATTGGGCTTCATTAATGGGGCACTGTCCTGTTGACAATATTTATGCATTAGATACAGGGTGCGTCTGGGGCGGACATCTAACGTTATTACGATGGTCTGACAAGCAGTTGTTTACTGAGCCTTGCCACAGTGCAAAACAAAAATAAAAAAACTTATGATAAAGCAATAACTAAAGGTGAAAAATAGCTTAAGCTTGTTATAATAAAATTAACGGTTAAGTTTTTAACAATATTAACCGATAATCTAATCGACAATAATGACAAATAAGCTATGATTATTGGCTTTGAAAATATAGGCCTGCATTCAAGGAAGTAGCAATTAATTTAGTTTACACTCGTACTCAATACTATCTATTTACACGGTGACATTTATGAATTTAACGGTAGCAATGAAAATAATGGGTGGTTTTGCCATTATTGCAGTCTTACTAGTAATAACTAGTGCTATATCTCTATGGAATTTGAACATAATTAAAGGCTCTACTGTACAACAAAGTGAGTTGGCGATCCCGACATTAAAAGGGAGTAACAAGCTTGCTAACACCTTAACCCAAATAGGTAACCTTACTTTACGTGCATATTATCAAACCGAATTAACGCCACTTAATAATAATCTTACGGCATATAATCAAGATAAAGATGACTTTACTACTGAGCTGAAGAAATTAAAGCAAGTGGTGCGAAATGAAAATTCTTTATTAACTAATCTAGGTCAAGTCGATTCAGTTTATGCAGAACTCGAAAAAGAAATAGGATTGGTTTTTAGTAATAGGCAAGCCAGTATTAATCAAGCGCTTATTTTAAGAGAAAAAATAGCTAACCTTGAAGAAAAAGCTGATGATGCAGCTACGATGTTACTAGACCTTGCCGACCACGACTTAGCTGACACTAAGCTTCAGCGAGCTGTTAGTTTAGGTGAAAGTATTGAAACCTTACTTAATGGGCTAGTAAGCTCAGCACTTGAATATCGAGGTTTAATCGACAGGTCGTCAACAGATTTAGTCGGTAACCAAATATCCAATAGCTTTGTTGATGTAAATAAATCATTTACCGATATTATATCCGAGCTATCTAATCAAGGCGCCGAAGATGTAGCTGATGATTTGTCTGTTGCTTTGAGTGAATTAACTGAATTAATTAACTCTAACAATGATATTTTTTCTCACAAAGATAAACAACTGATTGCCCTTAAAGTCGCAACAGAAAACTTAGATGCTGCAGAACGTGACATCAAAAAAGCCAATGCCATTTTAGAAAAACAAGTCGATTTAGCGAATCAAACTGCGATGACGGCGGGTAAACTTGTTCAAGAAAAAGTGGCCGATGGTAACTCACAAACTATAGGTATTATGATTTTTTCAATTGTTGCCGCAATTGGTATTGCTTGGTTTACACTGCTTAGTATTACCCGACCACTGTCTTTGGTTAATAAAATGCTTAACATCGTTGCTTCTGGTGATTTATCTCATAAGTTAGATGAAACGGGTAAAGATGAATTTGCTGAATTATCACGTAACTGTAATTTATTAATTGATAGTTTGCGTACGCTTATTCAAGGTATTGTTAGTCGCTCTACACAACTAGCAACTGCCGCAGAAGAAACTTCAGCGGTAACCGCACAAGGTACCATTGCTATTGCAGAGCAACGTTCACAAGTTGAACAAGCCGCTTCTGCGACTACGCAAATGAGCAGTACTTCTCAAAGTGTACTATCTAGTGCTAATGATACACTAGGTGAAATAAAGCAAGCTGATGACGAAGCCAAGCGTATAAAAATTATTTCTGAACGTAATCGCCAAACTATCGGCTTACTTGCTGACGAAGTTGAAGAAGCAGCACAAGTTATCAATAAACTACAGCAAGACAGTGCTTCTATCGGTGGTATTCTTGATGTCATTCGCGGCATAGCTGAGCAAACTAACTTACTGGCATTAAACGCAGCTATTGAAGCCGCTCGTGCCGGAGAGCAAGGTCGTGGTTTTGCCGTAGTTGCTGATGAAGTAAGAACGCTAGCTAGTAGAACGCAAGTGTCTACACAAGAAATACAAAACATGATTGAGGTACTGCAAACCGGTGCTCAACGAGCTGTTGGCGTTATGGATACGGGTAAGAAGCAAGCCGCAAATTGTGTAGAGCAGAGCGAAGAAGCTGAGAAAGCGCTGCAAACTATTACTCATTCGGTTCACGAGGCATTTGATAAAAGTACTCAAATTGCCGCGGCTGCTGAAGAACAAAGTGTCGTCGCTCATGAGATTAGCGTTAATTTAGAATCTATTGTTGCCATTGCTGAACAAACAACGGCAGGTGCACAGCAAACGGCACAATCAAGTAATGAAGTCGCTAAGTTAGCTGAAGAATTACAACAGTCAGTGCAAGAGTTTAAGCTATAAGTGCTAATCGCTCTGCTGATAATGGTTAGCTAATGAATTAACTTGTATTAACGATTAAAAAGCCCCCGCTGAGGATAACTTCAGCGGGGGCTTTTTGTTGATTGTAGCTAACGGGGTAGTAACTTATTGAGATCAGCGTTTGAGTTTATAGCAGATGTTACCAACCAATAGATTTAAGCCAGCCATTTATTGACCTTAACAACGCTTTTTCAGGGTAATAGCCAATTTGATTATTGTGCAGTTCAGTTTGTCGATAATAGACTTTCATTTCTTTAACTGCTTGTGCTTTACGAATTTTAGCGGCAGAGGTCGCTAATTGCTGCTCTCTTGACAGATAGATATCTAAGAGAGGAAACTCACTGGTCGCCAGTACTTTAGCAAATGAGAGGCTTTGCTCTGTAGTATTCATATAACCACTAAGCATGACCATAGCACTTGGCGATTGTAGTTTACCGGTACTGTATAAATTGGCCAGTAATATGGCATGACTGCCTTTTGATACCACGACAAATATACCAGGATAATCTTTAGCTTTTTCCATCACCGCCGTCATTAGTTCGGTCAAATGTTCTTTGTGTGCCAGTAAGGTTTTATCATCGTCTTCGAGTTGAATCGATCGCTTTAATGCGCGAGAAGGGTAACCTAAAGGGATACTTGGTGGCTGAATAGCTATGGTTGTCCAACCTTGGCTAGGCAGTACTTTTTGTAGATAATTTAAAGCGTTGCTACTTTTTGCACTCATTCCCCAGTCAGGGAGCAGTATCATTACCCCTTTTTGATTACTGGCGGTATTTTCATTGATAATGGTAATAAAGTCTTGAGCGCCAGCTAACATAGGCGTTATTTTTTCAGCCGTTAGGTAATGAGTCAGATCTTGTTCTTGTTGCAGTAGCGAATTAATAGGGGCGAAAATTTCTGGACGTTTTTTAGGAGCTACTTTACTGGCATCACCGGATTCATCCGCTGTTTTTGTCGCCTCTTGCTGCTCTGGAACTTTTGGCTTTTCGGTTTTATTTTCTTCTTGGTATAACAATGCATAACTGTTAATAGTAACAAGGCTAAATAGACAGAAAATGATTAATGAAGCTAAAACACGTAAAGACATATGTTCCTTAAAATTATAGGCGGTGAGTACTTACCGAAAATTGTTTAATGGACGTATGATCAATTATCGGCAAATACTTTATTTTCTTAACCAGAAAAAATGCTTATCAAAGAAACGGGCAAGGAACTTTGAAAGTGAGTGTCTTTTCTATACATGGATGTGCGAGCTCTAACATTTGCGCATGCAATAATAACCGTGCACTTGCCGTAACCGCTGACTCATGTGAGTATAATCTGTCACCCAAAATAGGGTGGCCTAAAAATAACATATGGACACGTAGTTGATGAGAACGCCCTGTTATCGGGGTTAATTCAACTAAGGTACTTGGCACCGAGTTAGCATCAGTATCGCGTGATAATACTCGGTAATGGGTCAACGACTGTTTACCACGTTCATGGTCAACCATTTGTCGTGGACGATTTGGCCAGTCACAAATAAGCGGTTGATCGACCGAACCATTATCATCTTTCATATGACCATAGACACGGGCAATATAGCTTTTTTTCGTTTCGCGTTGCTGAAACATTCGACTAATTGCGACATGTGCAGGTTTATGTAACGCCATGATCAATATACCAGATGTTGCCATATCTAATCGATGAACTACCGTTGCGGTTGGCAGCACTTTATTCACTCGACTTTGTAAACAATCTTTATGAGCGGGTAAGCGACCTGACACGGTTAATAAACCACTTTGCTTGTTGATCACCACAATATCATTATCGCGATAAATTATATCAAGGTAAGGCGACATAGGCGGGCAATAAACAAACTCTGGGTTTGGCGCCATAGGCACAACTTTTTGTTGTGCCTGCTGATCGTTTGGAGTTTCGTGTTGGCTTGACATCGTTAGTTACTCACCACTATTAAACGTATCGCTTCAAATTTCAACTGTGCTTTACCTATGTAGTGGCTTAATTCACTTTGCTGTACTTTGATAAAGTCGAGCTCTTGCTGGCGAACACTTGGGTTGATAGTTTTTAGTGCTGTTAAGCGTTGAAATTCTGCATCTAGCGTTTTATGCATATTGGCTAGGGCTTTTTCTTGAATGCTCAAAACCTGTGGCTTAGCATGTGCTTCAGCTTTTGCTACTAAAGGTGTTACTTGATCTTTCAAGGCTTTAACCAATTGTAGCGCTACTTGTTTTTTAACGGGTGCAAGCTGTTGATCTAGAACATTTTCACCCACTTTATCTGCCAAGTCAGTGCCATTCTTATCAACCAAAACACGTATGGGTGTCGTCGGTAAATAACGACCCAGCTGTAAGTGATTGGGAGCGGTTGCTTCGATAGTAAAAATACATTCAATAAAAAATGTTCCTGCCGGCAATGCTTGGTTTTTCAATAAACCTATGCTCGAGTTACCCGTTTGATCACTGAGCACTAAATCCATTGCTCCGCGCACCATAGGGTGGTCCCAAGTTAATAAGTGATAATCTTCACAAGCTAGCGCAGTATCTCGGTTAAAAGTAATGGTTGTACCATCATCAGGCAGGCAAGGGAAATTACCACAAAGCATGTGCTCACTAGGCTGTAAAGCGATGGCATTATCTGACTTGTCGTCTTGAGTGATACCAAAAACATCAAGTACTTGAAACATAAATTGTGGTAATTCAATTTGTTGGTCCAGTGCTGAAATTTCTTTAACTAGTTGGTGAGAGCGGCCTTGACCAGAAGAACGTAATTCTAGTAACTTATCCCGTCCTGACTCTAATTCCGCTTTAAGGGTTAAGTGCTCATCATGGCTTTCATTGATTAACTTTTCTGCGGCTGTCGACTGCCACTGCGCCGTTAAGGCTAAATCAAACAGTTCGTCACCAAACTTATCAAAAATTGCTCGGCCAGTGATACAAGTATGTTCAAAAGCGTTTAAACCATTTTGATACCAGTCAAAAAGTAATCCTTGTGCAGAGTCAGTAAAATAGGGGACATGCAAACGAATGGTTTGTGTTTGTCCAATACGGTCTAAACGACCAATACGCTGTTCTAAAAGATCAGGGTTGCTCGGTAAGTCAAATAACACTAGGTGATGGGCGAATTGGAAGTTTCGACCTTCACTGCCTATTTCAGAACAGAGTAAACATTGTGCACTGTCTTCGTCTTGGGCAAAATAAGCAGCGGCTTTGTCGCGTTCGAATATACTCAAACCTTCATGAAAGACCGCTGCACGAATACCTTCTTTTACGCGTAACGCCGCTTCTAAGTCAATCGCAGTTTGTGCATGCGCACAAATGACCAATAACTTTTCTTTTTTCAATGTTTGTAAAAGTTCGATTAAGTAGTCAACACGAGGGTCGATATCAGTCCAATTTTCATGGCTGTTTAACGAAAACAAAATTTCAGGCGTAAAAACTTGTTTAGCTTGAGCCAAGGTTTTTAAATTTTCACTAGTGTCCGATAATAAAAACTCATTGATTTGCTCTTGATAAGCCTCTGGTAAAGCTAAAGGCGTAGAATGCAATTCACGCTCAGGGAAACCTTTTATGGTATTTCTGCTGTTTCTAAAAAGAATACGGCCAGTGCCATGACGGTCGAGTAGTTGTGTTAGCACTTGTTCTCTTGATGCATCTTGCGCGAGTATTTCATTATCGCTGGGCAATGCTATATTGATGTTTATTAAATGTTGACTGATATCAGTTTCTTTTAATAGCTTAGTCAATGTTGCTTGTTGTGCTGGCGACAAAGCATCTTTAGCAACCAAAGCATTGGCGGCATTGGCGACTTCAGTATAATGGCTTTCTTCTTCTGTAAATTTTTGATAATCAAAGAAACGGTCAGGGTCAAGCAAGCGTAAACGTGCAAAGTGGCTTTCATGACCAAGTTGATCTGGTGTTGCTGTTAATAACAAAACCCCAGGGATAGTCTGGGCTAGTTGCTCAATACATAAATATTCAATGCTAGGGTTGTCTTGATGCCAATTTAAGTGGTGAGCTTCATCAACTACCATTAAATCCCAGTCCTCAGCAATGAGCTCTTCATACCACTCTGGATTTTTGGTAACAAAATCTAAATTAACCAAAACAAGTTGTTCAGTACTAAATGGATTTTCTTGTTCACCTGAGTTTTTTATTTCTTGGCAACGTTCACTATCAAAAATACTAAAATGTAAGTTAAAACGGCGTAACATTTCTACCAACCACTGATGCATAAGTGATTCAGGCACAATAATTAAAATACGTTGTGCACGACCGGTAACAAGCTGCTGGTGAATAATGAGGCCAGCTTCAATGGTTTTACCTAAACCAACTTCATCGGCAAGTAACACGCGAGGTGCAAATCTACAGCCAACTTCTTCAGCGATATAAAGTTGATGAGGAATTAAACTGACTCTGCCACCACTTAAACCCATTAATGGCGATTGCTGCTGAGTATGCTGGTGTTTTAAGCTATCTTTGCGTAAACGAAACCAGTCGAGACGGTCAACTTGACCATTAAGCAATCGATCGTGCGGTTTATTAAATTTGATAAAGTGGTCAATCATCACTTCTTTTAGTGACGTTTCTTCACCGGTATCTTGGCGCTTACCATGGTAAGTGAGTAAGTTGTCAATATCTTCAACCTCTTCAACGATAAGCATCCAGCCTTCGTGGCTAGGAATACTATCCCCTTGGTTGAAAATAACACGTGTTAATGGTGCATTTGCTATGGCATATTGGCGCGATTCACCGGTAGCGGTAAATAAAATAGAAACAAAACGGTGTTCAACCGTTAGTACCGTGCCTAATCCTTGATCCGACTCTCCGTCACTTATCCATCGTTGACCAGGGTAAAAAACCATATAAAAACTCCAAAAATTAAAACCTTGCACGATTTTTAAAAACTTGTGCAACAGAACACGCCAATACGGCATTAAAAAAGGGCGCTATAGTAACGTTAATCATAGTTAGGATCACCAAAAAATGCCGAGAATTTACAAAAGGCGGCAATAAAGTTTGTCTGAGGACAAATAATCTTTCGATGCCACTTGCCAGTGATAAATTTAGCTGGCAAAGTAAAGTTATCATTCACGTAATAAGGTGATCGGTAAAGGTATAGTTACTGTTTTTGGTTTTTTAGTCGCAGTTGAAGACTAAGTGATTAAGCTTACTTAACGATTCTTCTGTGTCACGTTAACTTAGATAGGAGATCTTTGTATGAATGATGAAAAAATTCTTTACGTATTAGACACAAATATTTTATTACACGAACCTTTCGCTTTTCTCTCTTTTAAAGAGCACGACGTGGTCGTCCCCATGACTGTGCTTGAAGAATTAGACTCCATTAAAGACCGCCGCAAAGATGTTAGTCGAGATGCCCGTGTTGCGATACGTGCACTTGAAGATATGCTTGTCGATGCCACTCCTGAAGAAGTACTTGCGGGTGTTAAATTACCTCAAAATGATGACGAACATCCCAGTGGTTGTTTATCAATCTTTAATGATTATACCTTAGAGCAAAAAGCTGGCCGGTTATCTTTTAATGAAAATGACAATCGTATTATTAACGCGGCTTTATACCTACAGGAAAAAAAGGCGCCCAATAAAGTTGTCTTGGTGACTAAAGATATTAATATGCGCTTAAAAGCTAAAGGCGCAGGTTTGGCTTATGTTGAGGATTACCGTACAGATCAGCTTATCGATGATATTAAATTTTTAACGAAAGGCTATCACAAGTTTGAAGGTGACTTTTGGCAACATGTTAATGAGTGTGAGAGTGAAACTGAAGGCCGAAATACCACCCACTATGTTAAGCGTGATGTCCTTCCTAATACTTACATGAATGAATATCTTATTGATGATAGTGAGAACTTTGCCGGCAAAGTTACTGGTTGGGATGACGAAAAATTGTCGATAATGGATTTAAGCCGAGACCGTTTAATGGCAAAACAAGCGTGGGGGATCCATCCAAAAAACATCTACCAGGGGATGGCATTGGATGCTTTACTTGACCCAAGCATAGATTTAGTGATTCTTACTGGGCCAGCAGGTTGTGGGAAAACACTGCTAGCGCTGGCGTCAGCGCTTGAACAAGTAATAGAACGTGGCCTCTATGATAAAGTCATCGTTACGCGCAGTACTCCAGAAATTGCTGAGTCTATTGGCTTTTTACCCGGAACAGAAGAAGAAAAAATGGCGCCTTGGCTCGCGGCTATTACCGATTCATTAGAAGTGTTGCATAAACAAGATGAAAATATGAATGGTAGCCTTGATTACATTATGGAAAAAGCCAATATTCAGTTTAAGTCAGTGAATTTTATGCGCGGCAGAAGTATTCAAAACTCTTTGGTTTTGCTCGACGAATGTCAAAACTTAACGGCATCGCAATTAAAAACAATTATCACTCGTTGCGGTGAGGGTACTAAGCTGGTTTGTTCAGGTAATCTTGCTCAAATTGATAGTAATTATTTAACGGCGGTTACGTCAGGGCTAACCTATATTGTTGAACGTTTTAAAGACTTTTCAGGCAGCTCAACTATTAATCTAAATGGTGTGGTGAGAAGTCGATTAGCTTCTTTTGCCGAGGAAAATTTATAGGGTCAGCTGATTTTATAGGTGATATTTAAAGGCTCATTTTTGAGCCTTTAGTTTTGATAATTGACCGACTTAGCCGTGCGACTAGTTATCAAAGACTATTTTAAGTAAGATGTATTAATTGTTATAAATTAAAATTATCTGAATAAATATAAGGTTGCAACAGTGTTTGATAAGTCCTCCAAAGAACAGGTGTTTAGTCGTTACAATCGTTCTGTTTTGGCTGTATTTATCGTAATAACATTGATTGCTATGTCGATAGCGTCTTACCGATATTTTATTGAGTTAGATTCATATCAGGCACGAGAACTTCGCACCTTAACTACACGTGCTAAGCAGTTAGAAAACACCTTGATTTTGGGGTTGAAAAGTATTGCTGGCATTAAAAAATTTGCTAATTATCATCTTTCTTTCCCCGAAGAGTTACTTGCTACAACCCCGCCACTTGAACAAGACGGTAATGAATTCTATTTAAAGAAAAATAGCCGAGATTCTTTTGCTCATCGAAAAAATTACCGAGGAAGTATAACGGGTATCGGGCAGGTTGCTGATTTTGATGAGTTACAAAAGCAAGAGCTGGCAATGGCAAATGCGTTAACGCCAGCATTTATTATTGCCAAAAATTCAATTAAAGAATCTAATTGGTTTTATTACATCTCTTTAAATCAATTTGTTAGCCTATATCCTTGGATAGGGCGTGATAGTTGGCGGTTCTCAGAACATAACTTAAATAATGACAATATCAATAGCATTAAAACGCTATTGCCTGGCGACGACAATTTCTTTTGGTCACCACCTTATTTAGATTCAGCAGGTAAAGGCTTGAGTGCTTCGTTAGGCACCGCTGTCTATCGTAATCGATCACTCGCTGGCGCGGTGCTAATGGACTTTAGTTTATCAAGTTTGAGTGATGGTTTGCCTGATATTAGTAAACCTAATCAAGCGTTAATATTGCTTGATGAAAAGAACAATATTCTCATCCACAAAACGGCTGATAATCAAGCCTTATCAACCAAGCTGACTTGGCAAGATATTGCACCAAAGCAATTAGAAAGTTATTCCTATCAGCGCATTAATCAATTACCCGACAGTCACAAAGAGGGCACTTGGCTCATTCAAAAATATCAACTACCTATTAATGGTTGGGTTCTCCTTAAGTACCAACCTTATCAAGAATTTACTGCCTCTATTTTTAATCGATTTATCTTGATGCTGGTTTTGTTTTTTGTCGGGCTATTTGCCTTTATGAGTATCATCTATATCGTAACGCGCAAAACCTTTATGAAGCCCACTAAAGAATTTATTAATCATATTGAACATTGCTCGCATGGTGATCCAGGTAAAGTAAAACCTCCAGCGGACTGGTCATATTGGTTTAAAATTGTTGAAGATATTTTTGGACAAAATCGTACTTTATTGCAGCAAATGAAAGATCAAAATGTGATTCTTGATACGCGTGTTAACGAAAAAACCCAAGCGTTACGCCTTAAGAGTGAACAACACCAACGTGACTATGCTTTGCTGCGTTCGGTGATGGATGCTATTCCTGATTACATCATTTTTAACGACTTAGATGGCACCATGATGGGGTATAACAAAGCGTTTGAAAACTTTGTTCAAGCAGGCTCACTAGATTTAATTGGTAAGTGTAGTAATGAAGTAGTCAGTGTCGAGTTAGGTCAGTCATTAGTCGCTATGTCTGAAGCGTCATTAACACGGTCAACAGAACAAGGATTAGCAGAGGTTGTTGAAACACCGGCTAATACTTATGAGGTGTTTAGTAACCAGTTATATAGTCAAACCGCTGAAATTGTTGGCACTATCAATTTAGTACGTGATGTTACCGCGCAGTATTCGGCGAATGTCGCTTTGGAACAAGCAAAAAACCAAGCTGAATATGCTAACCAAGCAAAAAGTCAGTTTTTAGCTAATATGAGCCATGAAATACGCACGCCGATTAATGCGATTAAAGGTATGCTATTTTTATTAGCCAGAACACGTTTAACGAATGAACAGCAGCAACATATATTAAATGCTGAAGGTGCATCTGTGTCCCTTTTACATTTGGTTGATGAAGTGCTTGATTTAGCCAAAATAGAATCTGGCAATATGTCTGTTATAAAAATGCCCGCCAGTATTGACAAAATAGTCGACCAAGCCGTTAAACTTAATATCGGTATGATCAGTGAAAAACAATTATCTCTAAAGATAAATATTGCGGTTGATGTGCCAGATATTGTCTTAACTGATGATATGAGATTGGTGCAAGTACTAACAAACTTACTTAATAATGCGATGAAGTTCACCCACCAAGGTGAAATTTCACTAACAGTTGAAAAAGTTAATACGGGCAATGATGCTGCAGGCACCACCTTTGATGACTCACCGGTATTAGTACGCTTTATCGTTGCTGATACAGGTATAGGTATAGCTCAAGAAAAACAAGGTCACTTATTCGAAGCATTTCGTCAAGCAGATGAATCGATGACCCGCGAATATGGTGGTTCAGGATTAGGGTTATCTATTTGTCAGCAAATTATCAATCTTTTATCGGGTGACATTTCCTTGAAAAGTGACTTAGGTAAAGGCACTAGCTTTACTTTTGTTTTACCTTTTAACGTTGTTGAAAATAAAGCATCAAGCAAAAAATCAGCACTGACCTTGTGCAGTTATTCTCAAGAATTATCTGAATCGTTAATAGGTCATCTAGCGGGTTCTCAAATAAGCCATGTTAATATCACGGCGTTATCGGAACTCGACAAATATAAGAACAATGAAAATGTAGTGCTGATTATTGACGAACAAAGCATTAATAAATATCCAGAAAAAATATATCAAAGCTGTCTTGATAACCAGATTTTATTAGCGATAAGTCATCCAATGGCTAAAGGTATTTCCAGTGAAATCATTGAACGTATTGAGGCATTAAAACTTTCTTATATCTTGCTAGAAAAACCACTTTATCGAAGCTTTATCAGTAAGCTATTTTCAGTCATAACAGCTAGAGAGCTTGCGGCTGAAGCAGCTATTGACGAATCGATTCCTTTGCAAAGCCTGTCGCAAGATATTGATAATTTAAAAGGTATTAATGTTTTATTGGTTGAGGATAATTTAGTTAATCAGTTGGTGGCAAAAGAGCTATTAAAAACGATGCAAGCCAATGTCATTATTGCGGGTCATGGTAAAGAAGCGTTGGAAATATTGACCGATAAGCAGCACCATATTGATGTTGTGCTTATGGATATTCAAATGCCGATCATGGATGGTTTAACAGCGACTAGGCAAATACGCCAACAAAAAGAATTTCATAACTTACCCATTATCGCGATGACGGCGCACGCCCGTGAAGAAGACAAGCAGAGAAGCTTAGCAGCGGGTATGAATAAGCATATGGCAAAACCTATCAGTGCTGAATTACTACTTTCGAGTATTTTAGACGTGCTTAATTAATTGCAATAACTCATCGTTATTCACATTAATAACAGCTCGGTGTTATGGTTCCTTACCCACTACAGTCGTATTATTAAGGTCTGTTTTTAATGCTCGCTTTACCTTTTTATGGAACCGCTCTGCTGTGTAATGCCCGTTACCTACCGCTAACTCTGAAGCGGGAGCTATTTCTCCTAAAGGTAAAAGCCTAGGCCCTGTTGGCTCTGCTAGCACATACGATATGCCATCAATAACAACTGTTTGATCATTTGCTTGCACAGGCATTTGAATACCGAGTAAAGCGTGATTATCAATAAAGACTAGAATCATTTTTATACGTGGCATTAGGCTACGTAAAATTGCCGCTGTTAACGTGACTTTACTGTCGCAATCACCTTGGTTTTCCCATAATAACTTTAATGGTGGATTAAAACCTGCTCCAGAGGCGGTTACTCTTGATTCTAAAGTTGCATAGGGAATACTTTGTATAAATCCTAAAACATAGTCGGTAACTTTTCGAATGTTTTTTATTGAAAACTTTTTAAGAATAATAGGCTTTACCGGCTTTAAATCAATGCTGGCAATATTTGCAAATCGTCCATGGTCTGGTTTTACCGCGTTAATTTGATCATGAGTTATAAATTGATGATAGTAATTATCTGCTAAATATTGATCACTTAACGCTTGCTTTAACTCATAAACTCTAGCGTAGGCGGCATTGATTGTTTGGTTGTTTCGTCCTTTTATGACAATTTCATCATTTGTGGAATTTTTATTAAAATCAATCATTACCCCACGGATAGGCTCTGCACGTAATTTCTTTTGTAGGGCATTATTAATTGAATATTTTGCCATATCAGCTTTAAATACTTTGAAGTTTCTAAAACGATCGAATATTGCTTTTTTAGCCAGTAAAAATTGTAGGCTTTGTGTTTCACCCTGATAATCAAGCCATTGATAATTAAATTGGTAATTATCTCCTTTTTCTACTTTTGAAAAGGCGAGTTGCTCGGCTAAGGCCAAAGAGGGCATTAAACAGCAAAGCGTTATGCATAAAAATTTAGTTAACATAGGAGAAGTCATCGAAAATAATCAAACCACTAGCAAAGATATTACCTATGCTAACATTAACGCATTTTTACTTTTCATACCAATCAACAAAAGATGACTTAATATTTATCGTTGACGCTTTACTTTTAAGCAGATTTTGCTATATTCAAACGCATGTTTGAAATGATTGTTTCAAAAGTTAAATTACAATGTTATTTGTCGTAACATTTAAAAATATTAGGGGAATACCGTGGCTGATTATCAAGCACCATTAAAAGATATGAATTTTTTGTTATATGATGTTTTTTCAATGGAAGCAATGTGGCAGTCAATGCCTACCTTATCAGAGCATGTCGATCGCGAGACCGCGCAAGCCATCTTACAAGAATGTGCAAAAATAGCTGAGCAAGAAATTGCCCCGCTTTCACGCCAAGGTGATGAAATTGGTGTAAGTTTCAATGAAGGTAAAGTAACAACCGCTCCAGGTTATAAAGAAGCATTTAAAACTTACGCTGATGGTGGTTGGACAGGCTTAGGTGGCGAACCTGACTTTGGTGGTATGGGTATGCCTAAAGTGATCACGGCATTACACGAAGAAATGCTCTGTTCAGCAGATATCGCCTTTTCATTATATCCAGGGCTAACCGCTGGCGCTGGCTTGTCGATTGCTAAGCATGCGACAGACGAATTGAAAGAGCGCTATTTAACACGTTTGTATGCAGGCGACTGGATGGCAACCATGTGTTTAACTGAGCCTCATTCTGGTACTGATTTAGGATTGATTTACACTAAAGCTGTTCCTGAAGACGATGGTAGCTTTGCCATTAGTGGTACAAAAATATTTATTACTGCTGGCGAACACGATATCACTGAAAATATTGTCCATTTAGTATTGGCGAAATTACCCGGTGCGCCAGCCGGCCCTCGTGGTATTTCATTATTTTTAGTCCCTAAATATCAAGTCAATGACGATGAGTCATTAGGTGATTTTAATAATGTGAGCTGTGGTTCCATTGAACATAAAATGGGTATTCACGCTTCAGCAACTTGTGTAATGAATTTTGATAGCTCAAAAGGTTACTTAGTTGGCGAAGAGAATAAAGGCTTAGCCTGCATGTTCACTATGATGAATTTTGAACGTATTGGTGTTGGTATTCAAGGTATTGGTGCGGCAGAACGTTCTTACCAGAATGCTTTAGAATATGCAAAAGAACGCTTACAAGGTCGTTCATTGTCAGGCGCTAAGTATCCAGAGAAAGCAGCTGATCCTATCATTGTTCATGGTGATGTACGTCGTATGTTACTTAACATGAAGGCATTAACTGAAGGTTCACGCGCATTGTCTACGTACATTTCAATGACACTGGATATGGCAACCTATGGCGAAGGCGAATTAAAAACTAAGGGTGAGAGTTTATCAGCTTTAATGACTCCTTTAGCGAAAGCCTTTTTTACCGATTTAGGTCTTGATAATACCGTTGCAGGTCAACAAGTCTTAGGTGGTCATGGTTATATCCGTGAATGGGGACAAGAGCAGCTGGTTCGTGATGTTCGTATCGCGCAAATATACGAAGGCACTAATGGCATTCAAGCGATGGACTTATTAGCAAGAAAAGTAGCCGCTAGTAAGGGCGAGTTAATGCAGACTTTTATCAATGAAGTGAACACTTACATTGAACAAACTTCTGCCGATAACATGCAAGAATTTATTCAACCTTTAAAAGATGCCAATATTGATTTAGCTGAATTAACTCAGCATATCCTTAAAGCAGCGCAAGGGAATATTGAAGAGTTAGGTACATCGGCTAACGATTACCTGCATGTATTTGGTTACACAGCAATGGCATTTGTTTGGGCTAAAATGGCTGAATCCGCTTTGGCTAAAGAAAGTTCAAGCGATGAATTTTATGAAAGTAAAATAAAAACAGCACGCTACTACTTCGCACGTTTGTTACCACGTCGTTTGTCATTGACTGCGTCGATAAAAGCTGGTTGTGATACTTTGTTTGATATTGATGAAAGCTTATTCTAGTCAGCTAAAGTAACATTAAATAGCATGATAAAAAAAGCGCTACCATTTTATGGTAGCGCTTTTTTATTGATCTCACAGCGACCCTTTTTGATTACGTCATTCTATTGATCTTATAGTGACCTTTGCCATTCTAATGATGTTTTAGCGCCTCTTTTGTGGTGACGAAATTCTATTGATCTTACTGCGACCAAAGATTAAAAAATATAGGTGGTACCAAATATCGCTACTTGTTCTTTTTGAATATTATTAATAGGTAAATTGTTTGTAGAATCTTCATGAGCTGTTGATGTTAACCCTCCGCTCACATACCAGTTATTGTTTATTGAATATTGACCTAGAATACCAAACCTAGCATAGGATTTTGCGCCGTTAATATCTCTGGAAGATACTTCGCTTGAAACAAAGTCATTACTGTAAAACTGGTAGATTGAGTGATCACTTAAAGACTCTATTTTTGCAGTAACAAGTAAGGCAAAATTTTCTTGTTGTAGTACTCGGTAACTGCCTTGAATAAAAAAAGTCTGTTCATTAATTTGATCAAGCCCCTGGTGTGAAAAACCACTTTGGGCACTAAAAGCTTTATTATCAAAAACGATCGCTATTTGGTGAGTTTCAGATTTGTTGATTAATCGTGTCTCAGATGGGGCAGTGGCTTTGCTTGTCAGAGGGAACCCTATGGCTTCTAAATCATAACCTTTATCTAAAGCCTCAAAAATTACCGCCGAATTGGCCCAGTCACTAATTAAGGATCCCTCTATAGGGCTTGGTACTATTTTTTCATCGTCGTAGGCTTGTGCATTAGGTAATACACTTAAGGTAAATAGTAGTGATAGCATCCATTTTATCAATATTTTCATGAGATAACCTATTCCAAAAAATTAATGTTTTTATTATTTTAATTAACTTTTACTAGATGTTAACTATAGGCAAGTATTGAAAAAAAGGCGTTATATTTAGCTTAAATACCACTTTATATTGCTTAATATTTGATTAGTCGAAGAATTAACCTTGTTCAACACAGTACAAAAAACAACGAGAGTATTTAGCTTAATAAAATATTGAGTGTGAAATAATTGGCTTTAATGACCCTATTTATTTGTCTTTTATTGAAGGTAATGTCGAAGCGCCTCGAGTGAAGTTGTCTTTAGCCTATCAAAAAATAGCGGTTACTAATCGATATGACGATCCTTGGCAAGGGTTCAATCGACGTATGTATGACTTTATGCAAAAACAGACGAATACATACTTTACCTGTTGTTGCTGGTTATAAAGCGATAACACCTGACTTTGTTGAAAGAGCGGTTAGTATTTTTTTACAAACGTAGGAGAGCTTTCTGTTTTTATCAACGCACTTTTACAAGTAAACCTAGTGTTGGCGTTGAAACTCTTGGTCGTTTTGCGGTAAATACCACTCTTGGTATTTTTGGTGTATTTGATGTAGTAACGAAAATAGGTCTAGATAAACAAAATGAAGACTTTGGTCAAACACTGGGTTTATGGGGCATTGCCCCAGGACCTTATTTAGTTTTGCCTATACTAGGCCCATCTTCGTTACGTGATGCTTTTGGGGTAGGAATTGATATGCTTGCCTTGCAAATCGTTATTGATGAATTAGATGCCAGTGGTGATAAAGAGATATTACTGACTTTTTTACGCAGTATTGATATGAGCGTTTAAAAGTTCTTTATATGAAATATAGAGAAATTCAAATAGCCCGATAATTTCCATTAGATAAATAATAGCTGTTTACCCCCATTTTAGTTAATAAAAAGGAATTTTGTTGTCGAACATCTATAAGGTATACTGCGCCGATATATAATAATTAGGATGTAAATTTGTTAGCCATAATTCGCTTTATTGTCATGACACTAGCTTTAGTCTTTATTTGTTGTGCTGCTTGTATTTATAGTATTTTACGACCCTTTCATCGTAATAATGTCTATCATACCTCACATTATCTGAGTAAGGTCTCTACACTTTTAGGCCTAACTATTGAGGTTAGAATACCAGAAAGTATTAAAGATATTGGACCAGCAGTTTATATATGTAACCACCAAAATAGCTACGATATTTTTACTGTTAGTGCAGCTGTTCAGCCTTCTACTGTTAGTGTTGGCAAAAAAAGTTTAAAGTGGATCCCTTTTTTCGGCCAAATGTATTGGTTAACGGGTAACATTTTAATTGATCGTTCAAATTCAAGTAAAGCCATTAATACCATAGCGTTAACTGCAAAAAAGATTACTGAGAAAGAGTTGTCTGTGTGGTTATTTCCAGAAGGAACTAGAAGTAATGGTAAAGGTTTACTGCCTTTTAAAACTGGCGCATTTCGAACAGCGCAACAAGCAAATGTACCTATTATTCCTGTTTGTGTTAGTAATTTACACGGCAAGATAAAATTAGGTCGTTGGAACAACGGTAAATTGATTATTGAGCTATTAGAGCCTATATATTTTAATAACCAAGCTAAAGAAAGTATTAGAGAAGTCGCTAACACCGCCCATAAAAGTATGCTTGTGAAAATTGCTGAGCTCAGTAAAGAGTCTGGAAACGAGCTAATCCTAAAAAATAAAGTTTAAAAATAGAGATCATGATGATAGATGAAGATTTGCAACAATGGCAAGATCACACCAATAATTTAGTGAATGCCCTTATCGAAGATGGTACCAACGAAGAGGTACATCACACTATTGAGCATCATTTTTCTAGTACAGATTTTGATCTGCTAGAAAAAGCGGCTATTACCGCTTTTAAAATGGGTTTAGAAATAGAAGACCCTGAAGAAGCCGAGCTAGAAAATGGTGATAAAGTTTTTGCTTTTGATATTATTACTGAACAACCGCTCGATGAAGAGATTATTTTCGAAGAGACTAAAAAAATGTTTGAGTTAGCCAGCCTTTGTAAAGTTGATTATGATGGTTGGGGGACTTATTTCGAAGAATAACCGTTAAAGCTTAATTAATAATTTTAAAGGACTTACTGATGGGATGGTTAGAAACACTACTTAATCCGGCAACACTCGCATTATTAATACCCATTATTGCTATTGTTGGCGCCTTTTCTGTTAATGCATTGAAAGCGCATCATAGGCACCAAGAGCGAATAGAAAAAATTAAGCAGGGTCTTGACCCTGATAGCTAATATTAATAATTTAATATGCTCAACCTTAAAACCTAAAAAAGCAAAGTCTTAGCACTTTGCTTTTTTAGTAAATGAGATAATACTTTTAAAAACGGTATTCGGCGCCAGCTTAGCAATAAATGCTTTAGTGATTTTCTTCGGTGTTTAGGCTTAAGCGAATGATGTTATTATTTACTTTTTCGAATTGAACATTAAAGTTGTTTTTTAAAGATTCAAGTAGCCCATCGATATCGTTAGCTTTAAAGTAGCCTGATACTTTTGTTTGGTTGAGTTTACTATCAATGATTTCAAACTTTATGGTGGTATAGCGACTAACTTCAGTTAAAGCTTCATCTAAGGGTTGACCATTAAAAACTAACATACCTTGTTGCCAAGCGAGTACTCGCTGAATTTGTTCAAAAGACGTGCTTTTATTTGCAGTGAAGGCACTATTTTCTATGGTGGCAATTTCACCTGACGCAATCACTACCCCAGGCAAATTTTCTGTTGTTAACCTTGTTTGTTGTTTAACTAATTTATCGATGGGCTGGTATGACTCGGTAATTAAAACACGGCCTTTGGTCACAACAAGCTCGATATTTTTGTTTGATTTTTTTTCTATATTAAAAATGGTCCCTAAGGCGGTAAATGATCTTTCACCCACCATGACCATAAAGGGTCGACTTTTATCTTTAGTAACATCAAAGCTCGCTTCGCCTTTTATAAGCGTTAATAAGCGCATTTTTTTTGAAAAATTGACTTCGATTAGGCTATTGGTGTTGAGCTTAACTCTTGAACCATCAGAGAGCGAGAATCGAGTCTGCTGACCAATGCCAGTTTGCAATGTGCTTACTTCCACAAATTGTTGTTCATTATCGTTTTTAGTAAATGTTGTGATGTTATTAACTAAGTTACTGGCAATTATCAATATAAATGCAATGCTTGCTAACATGGCGTATTTAACAAACCTTGGGGTGACGTTATTATAGCGAGCCATTATTATTCTTATTATTATATTTTGAAAATAATGTAGGTTAAAAAACAAACAATAACAACAAGGTCAAACTCGTCAAATATAAGATACTTTATTGGATTCTTCACTCATTATAACTTGTGTCTCTAATCGCAAAAGTGGCAAAGTAACACTCAATAAAGAAGGTAGAATTGATTGATTAGCAGGTCGTGTCGCCTTTAATATAACTTTACCCCGTTTATAAGTCTGAACAAAGGCAACAGCAGGGGTTAACTTATGGCGAGGGCACAATCAGTGGTTATTTTATTCAATTTTTCACGATCCTTATGTAACAACTGATAAAGGTTAAGCTGATTTTTAGCACGTTCTACATTATGACTTCGATGCTTAACATGAAAGTAATTATCTCCATCTAGATAATCAGTTAAGAATCGAACGCCGAGCATAAAAGGTAATAATTGTGCGCCAATTGTTAAGCTTTGTCGTTCAAGTGCCGACATTTTGTCACCAAAAGCTTCTATGTAGCCTTGCGCTAGCGCGCTGTAAATATCAAATCTAACGGCCATCTTTGTTAAATTTTTGCCATCTTCAGGTAAATTTGAACAGCAAGTTCTTACCATGTCACCAAAGTCATGCATAAGATATCCTTGCATGCAGGTATCTAAATCAATGACAGCAAGTGGTTGGTTGGATTTAGTACAAAATAATAAATTATTAATTTTAGTATCGTTATGGGTAACTTGCAGCGGAAGTTGTTGGGTAAGGCTAGCGACTTCATCAATAAAAACTTGCTGTGCAAAACAAAAATCAACGAGTGCTTGGCATGAAGATAAACGCTGCTTAGCATTGGTATTGACTACCGTTTTTAAATCATCCATTCGTTTAGATAAATTATGAAAGTCAGGAATGGTTTCGGTTAATGATGTTGCAGAAAAATCACTTAATGCTGCTGTAAATTGCGCAAAAGCTGAGCCAACCTGCCGTGCTTGTACGGGGTTTTCAACTTCTTCAACAGTAAAACAGTTCGGTATGTAGCCAATAGCACGCCAGTACTCTTTGTGTTCATCAATAACAAAAGGTTGTTTATCGATAGTTGGTATTTGCCATATTGGCGATAGCGAATATAAATTCTGCTGCTTTTTTGCTAATAAATGTTGGTTAATCAATTCCGCATTATTAATGACGTCTTCTGGCTTTTTGAAAACGTTTTTGTTTATTCGTTGTAAAACAAAATTATCGTTAATATTCCGCACTAAGTAAGTGCTATTAATTAAGCCATTCCCTAAAGGAGATACGCTACATTGATCAACAGAACATCGATAGTTCGTTAGCACTTGTTTTAGGGAGGTGTTATTAACAACTTTACTCATAGTTATTTACTGCTAGTGTTTAGTTTTGAAAAATAAAAAACAAAATAGTCCTTTATTTTAAAAGGCTTTAGTTAATTTTATCAAGATGAAATCAGGCGGTATACTAATAGAAAGTTATAAATATGGGAAGTTAAAGCTTTAGCATTACTCATATTTACCGTAAGTAGGGGGTGGCAACTAACTTAATAGGGTACTAATGCAAAATAGCAGTCACCAATTGGCCATTCTTTCTGTAAATGATAACGATAATAGCACACTTATCTTATTATCATCACAAGTTGTCTTGGTAGCAAACTATTGTAAATGTTTATTATTTTTCAATTTGACTCTGCGCTGGAAAGAGTAAAATAAATCGTGCACCTGATAAATGAAGACCTGCAATGACTTTAATGGTGCCTTGATGCCAGTCCATCACTTTAGCGCTAATAGCAAGCCCTAAACCAAAGTGTCCTTGCTCTCGTGAACGTGAACTATCAAGTTTTATAAAAGGTGAAAAAATGACGTCTCGTTTATCTTTTGGAATACCCTTTCCGTCATCTTCTACCGCAATGAAAAACCCTTGCTGGGTTAGCTCTACCGATAATATGACTTGTGAATTGGCATGCTGAATAGCATTACTCACTAAGTTTAATGCGGCGCGATAACACCAATGAAAGTCTAAAGAATAGAATTTCTCTATGTTTAATGACTTGCAAGTTAATTTAATATTATGTTGTTCTGCTAATGATTGACAGTCGCTGGTCACCAGTTCAATGAGATTATTGACATCAATTAATTCGGTATTTAAATGAAAGCTTTGTCGTTCCATACCCGCATAGTCAAGAAAAGCAGTTGTCATATCTTCCATGCGGGTCAATTCGTTTTCCATACGCAAAAGATAGTTGTTTTTTTTGTTTAAATCATCACAGTCTAATGCGGCTTCAACGCCAAATCGCAGGCATGACATAGGTGTGCGAATATCATGGGAAATACTGCGGGCAAGAATTTTATTGTCAGCAACCAATTTCTCTATGCGCGCCGCCATATTATTAAAGCTGCTTTCTAAGGTATTTATATAAGATAAACGGTTATAAGGAACACGTATTGATAGATCGCCAGCGCCAATTTTAGCAGCGGCAAATGTCAGTAAATAAAGGCGACGAGTTAATGGCAACAGCCAGAGCAGTAAAATACCACAAATGCCTAGATAGAGGATCAAGGTGAAAAGTAGATTTTCTTGTTCATTTTCTGGCACCATCGGTGGTAATTGTAAATGTATCAGCGTTTGTGGATACAAGGATATCTTTCTTAATAAATAAGCATCATCTTGAGAAGCGAGTAATAAACCACCTGATTCTGAGAGTTGTGCCAGTAAAGAGGGTGGCAGAGCAATGTTATCGGTACTTTCAAGTGAAACATTGACTTTAAAGTTCTTTGCTAATTGATTGGTTTTTTCTAATAATTCATCAGCTTTTATGCTTGATAACTGTTGCTCAAAACCATCAATGAGTTTCTGGTAAACCACTAACTCTGTATTTTCATGTTCATTACCTTGTTTAGCGACCAGTTTATCTAGTCCCCAACTTATAATGAATAATGCCCCCAACACGGCAACTACCATACTGATATACAAGCGTTTCATTTTTTATTCAGCCCACGCATCGGCCACAAATAAATAGCCTTTACCCCAAACAGTTTTAAATTTTTGTGGTTTTTGTGGATCGTCTTTAAATATTTTCCGTAGTGTTGAAAGCATCACATCAAAACGGCGATCTTGTCCGTCATATTCGCGACTTTTTAACGCTTTAAATACGGTGTCTCTGTCAACAACTTCGCCAGCATGGCTAGCAAGAAAAGTTAAAAAGGCAAATAAACTGGTCGATAATTCCACCTCTTCATTTTTATAGGTGACTCGCTTAGCTTCACCATTAATAATGAGTGAACCGAAGGTTATTATTTGCGTAGATGATTCGGTTGGAGCGCTATGCTTAAGCGCACCCGTTATTCTCGCTAGTAGGGCACGTGGACGAACAGGTTTTATTACGTAGTCATTAGCGCCGGCCTCTAAGCCTATAACTTCATCAAACTCATCCGCTCTAGCGGTGAGCATTATTATCGGTAACTGACTTTCCTGGCGAATCAATCGGCATACTTCAATACCATTCAAGCCAGGTAACATAATATCGAGCAATACCAATTGTGGTTGAAATTTTGCCATGGCGGCCATGACTAAGTCACCACGAGCGACATGATCAACAATAAAGTTTTGTTCGCGAAGATACTCACAAACCCAATCAGCTAAGGTTAAATCATCTTCTACTAATAAGATTCGACTGGTCATTTTTTTATCCTTATTACATCTGACGTTAGCATTAAAATATACGCCAGCGACGTTTTCTTGGGGTTGCTTCGTGCACCCAGCTTACTTCTACTGCGGTTTCTGCAATAACTTGCTTGTCTTTAGAGGACATCAGCTGGAATTCAATTTTCTTATTTGATTCAAAATTAAAAATAATTTCGTTGCCATTGCTACTTTTCCAGCATTTTATGTTTTGCTGAACTGTTCGTGCTGTTTTTTCTTGTTTAATCAATAGACAATAATCTTGCTTAATATCGCTAGTCCAATTTATTTTTACGTTAGCGTAGCAGGTTCTACCATATCGCAAAGCAATACAGTTAGCTGGCTGTGCTGAAAAGCTTACGTGATTTTCTGGCGATTTTTCCAGCTGTTGATCTTGTTTCTCCTGCGTTATTTCTGCGGCGACACTAGACGTCAAACCCGCGAATAAACAGCTTAATAATAACCACTTTTTAGCATGTCCTTTGCTAAATTTAAAAGACATAAAGTACCCCTAACATCACTTGTGTTAAGTGTTGCTGGCCAATCAGAGGGCTGTCATTATAAGAAGCAGAATAATAACTTTGAGTTACACCGCCATTAAACGACCACTTTTGAGATATAGGGTAGCGAGCAAATACTTCTAATTGTGCTTTATAACTGCTACCGGGTTTATAAAAAGAACGCATATCTGAAACTTCATTTTTATTAACACCGACAAAGTAATCAGTCACTTGTGCTGAATAGTGGGTAAGACCTGCGCCAAGATAAATGTCCCAATTTCTATAGGGAAGCAACTTGCTATAAAAGATATCAGCCACCCAGCCATCGGTGATAAGTGCGGCGACATCGACCGATAAAATAGCATCGTCATAAAAGTGGGAATAACGAAAACCTAACCCTTCACCCGAGTCTCTTTCTTGTAAACCGAGTAAGGTGGCGATACCAGAGTCGCTATTTTTTATTAATTCTTTAGGCTGATAACCCTGTACATAAGTTTTGGTGATAATATCGAGTTCCCAATTGTCTTCAACAATGAGTTCGTAGCCTATTTCACCTCCTAGCGTGACAGCATCAGAGCGACGATGATTTGATTGGATAAAAAAACCTTTGTAATAAACATCAAGTAACAGTGAAATATTAAGGTAATCTTCAAATTCTGATGGCTCAACCCCCATTAATTGACTCTGTTGGTAAATACCTGAGATCCCACCCATAGCTTGCCAGCTGAATGTTTTATCAAAGACCGTAGTTTCATTTTCATGTTGTGGATCAGCAGCTAAAGCGGGTACTGATATAAATGTCAGTAATAAAAAAAAGAGTTGATAGGTACTTTTTATTAAGTTTTTACTCAACATAATTTGCAGCCTATTAAGCGATCGGTCTTTGGAAGATGATTGTTCATGATTCTTCGATAAATTCTTATTATTTTTTATATAACTAAATGTTAACAAATGTAAGCAAGTTTTGTCAGACATATGCGTTTGAAAAATGTTTAAAAATTGTAAGCAAGTAAATATGTATAACTATCGAGTAAAGTAAAATTGCTACTTAGCGTCTCAGCAGTAAATCAAAAGCAACGAAGGGTAAATCCGTATACTAATGGAATGAAAGAACGGTACATCCTCGCGCAGAACTGTCATAAAAGTCTTTATATTCAGATGTTTATTACCCACTTTTTACTTTTTTTTGTTTTAGGCTAAGGCTTTATTTATGTAGCCTTGTATCCTTAGGTGTTATTTCTTTAGTGAAAATACAAAGTTAACACTACTTTTTATAAATTTGTCTAGGTGAATATAGTGTTAATCGCTTAAAATAAAAAATAATATAACCACTGTACCAGCGAAGATATGATTTCTAGCCGTAAAAAAAATGAAGCAGAATTAGTTTTAGCATTCAAATCCTTATTAAAAGATCAATGCTACGGTTCACAAAGTCAGCTCGCTGAAGCTTTAGATAAGCAAGGTTTTAAAAACATGTCACAAGCGAAAATATCTCGTTTGTTGTCAAAACTTGGCGCAGTTAAAATGCGTAACGCCAATACTGAAGTTGTTTATATTTTACCTGATGAGCTTGCAGTACCTAAATCAAAGCAATCTATTCAGTCAGTTGTGGTCAGTGTTAAGCATAATAATATGCAAATAATTTTGAAAACCGGTATTGGTGGTGCGCCATTGATTTCGAGAATGCTAGACAGTTTAGGTGAACCCGCCGGAATTTTAGGCACATTAGCTGGCGATGATACTATCTTTATTGCCCCGATAGATATTAATAGAATCGATGAAATCACCCAACAAATTAAAGATTTATTAGATGTATAGTTAACTAGGTTGACTTAGCATAAAAGAGGGCAACAATTATGTTGCCCTCTTTTATTTTGTGTTGTTTAATATTTTCAATACGTTAGTTTATGTGACACTGATGTTGTCATATGACATTTAGGGGTACTGTCACCTCAATGACGCAGACTTTATTACCGAAAAAAGTTTTACTGGCCTCACACCAATAAGACTAACTAAGGCAACATCATGGAAAATAATGCAGAAAACACGACAAAGAAAAACACAGAAAAAAATATACCACCGAATATGACAACGGCTAAACAAGATTTGGAAGGTACGATAAGTTTTCGCAAGGGTTTCAACTATAGCTTTATTGAAGGTGACCATACGATTTACTTAAATTGCTCAGCGGTTAATGGTAAAGAGCGACTTTATGTTGATGATGTATTAGTCTCTGGAAAATGGTCGTTTAGACGTAAATCAATTCATTATTTTTCTATTGGTGGAGACTCTTATGAAGTTGAATTACATGTTGTTAATATGTTTACCGGTGAAACTCACTGTACGTTAATCAAAAATGATGTCCATGTAAAAACACTTAAAAAAGCGCTAAAGAAAAGTCTTCAACTCAGTAAAGATAAACTCTGGTGGTTCATCCCAAGTTGCTTTGTAGCCGGTGCACTTTGTGGTTTTTTAGCCGTTAACGTTTTATTTATGTTGTTTGGTGAATAAGATGGATGTTAATGCCAAAAAAATTAAAGAGCTTCGCACGGCCAATGGCTGGACCCAACAACATTTAGCTGATGCCTGCGCTATTAGCTTAAGAACGGTGCAACGCGTAGAACGTTACGGTAATGCTTCTCAAGATACCGTACTTGGACTCGCGTCGGTTTTTGAAATAACACAAACTGAGATAGTTTTACTTGAAGCGCTTGATGAAGCGTTTTCAGATGAAGAAGACAATAGTTTTAACCCAAATATGCAAATATTATTTGCGGCGTTATTTGGCGCAATGGCTGGTGCACTCATCATGTTTTTCGTTAAGTAATTACCAGCAGATAAAAAGGATCACCGATCCTTTTTATCTGTGATCTTCATTTTAAAGACAAGAAAAAATCCAGCGAGTCTTACTATAAAAATCTGCTTCAGGGGTCAATAGTACATTGTCGATAGAGCAGCCCTTGTGAAAACTATTAGCGCGTTGGGTTTCTAAACAAAGTGCAGCGCGTGACTGGTAACGGCAATGGTCTTTACCTATTTGGCTACCGTCAATATAATTGGCGGTATATAAAATTAAGCTAGGTTGGTCTGAATAAATACTTAGGCAACGGCCAGAGGATTTTTCGACAGCTTGTGCTGCAAGCACTTCTCCCCCTAAAGACTCTTTATTTAAAAGCCAATAATTGTCATAACCCAAGCCAATTTTTATTTGTTCATCTTCACCGTTAATTTCATCGCCCAAAGTGCGTAGGTCTGCAGCGTTGGTAAAATCATGAACCGTTCCAGCAACGGGGCTTTTTTCACCTGTCGGATAGACACGTTCACACATAGGTAAAAAATGGTTAGCATTAATATAAACTTGATGATCTAAAATATTACCACTGTCATGGCCAGCCAAGTTGAAATAACTGTGTTGCGTTAAATTGACTATAGTAGCTTTATCGGTGTGGGCAAAATATTCAAGGGTGAATTGGTTATCGTCATCTAAAGTATAAATTACTTTGAAAGTAACGGTGCCGGGAAAGCCTTCTTCGCCATCGGGGCTAGTATAAGTGAGCACTACACTTGCCGAGCTGTTATTTTGAAATGTATTGGCTTGCCACAATTGCTTGTTAAGGGCTTTTTTTCCTCCATGAAGTTGGCTGTCAGGAGCATTTAAGGTCAGCTGAAAAGTTTCATCAGCAATACTGAAAGTCCCTTGCTCAATTCTACCGGCGTAGCGACCAATAATGGCACCTAGATAATAAGGGTCGTGTTCGTAGCTTTCAATGTTATCGTAACCTAAAACGATATCAGCAAAAATACCTTTGCTATCTTGTGTGTTAATGGCGGTGATTATGCCGCCAAAGTTAGTGATACTGATCTGAGTCCCACGGTTGTTTTGCAGGGTAAAAAGTTGTGTCGATTCACCACTTGATAATTGACCGAAATCAGCGCTTGTTAGTCGCCTAACGTTACTTTTATTGACTAAATGTTCTTTCACCAAAAATCTCCCTGCATATACCGCTATATTCTCATCAATAGATCATATTGAAGCTAAGTGTTTAAGCAAATAAAAATTGTAATGTTTTTCGTTCGCGGTTTGGCGGTTAAATAAAAATATATCAGTATTGCATAAATTTTTATTTATAATTTATTTTTCAATAGCTGGTTTTATTATTAAAGATAACTTCATTAATAGCAGCCAATTTTGGCTGCGTTGAAAAGGTAAGTCATGTCACATAGTCAAATTAAGTTAGCGTGTTTGTTCAAGCCACTGCTTTGGGGATATTCCCAATTTTTTTCTAAACACCCGTGCTAATGCCGAGCCATTTTCATAACCAACTGCATTAGCCACTAATGCCACAGATTTATCTTGTTTTAATAAGCCTTTAGCCACAACAATACGCCAATCAATTAAATAATCTCCAGGGCTTTGACCAACAGTACATTTAAAAATATCTGCAAATTTTGAACGGGACATCATTGCAAGCTCAGACATTTCTTCTAAGCTCCACTGATGCTGTGGCGCATCATGAACAGCTAATAATACCCTCGATACTTGAGGGTGGGCTAATCCTGCGAGTAATCCGTGCTGCATAATATTGTTATCGAGTACATGGCGAAGTACATGAATAAGAAAGATATTGGTTAACGAATTAATCATAGGAAGTCGTCCACATCGTTCGTGAAACGCTTCTTCGAATAACCAATCTGCAGTTTGTTTCAGTTTTTCGTCTTCGCCAAGTGTAAAGGACATTCTCGTAGGCAGAGCATTAGCAATGGGATTAGAGGAACTTTCGTTATAGATGATGTTAGCGCAAACTAATTCAGGAGGATTATGCTCACTACCAATAATACGATGAGCATGAGGTGTTGGGAAAAATAACACGGTCGGTTCATTAATTAATTGAGGTTTACCCCGCTCATCAATCAGCGTTAACTCTCCACTGCGAAGTAAGTGCAAGTGTCCCTGATTTTGCTCGCGATTAAAATTACTAATACCACATAAATTTCCGGTAAAGAAAACCTCAGTATTCATCGAAAAGCGTTGCAAGATGACTGAAAGTTGATCCATTTTATCTCTCTTTATACCTATTCTGGACGATAGGGTTCAAAGTTAGGACTATCTCATTCCTTTTAGGTAATTGAAAGGCCTATATTATCAACCAAGGAAACATCCTTATTAATAAACAAACTTTGAACATGACAGAGTAAAAATTAATTACTGGAGCAACAAAATGAAAATTTCAACATTGATAAAATCTACCTTTGCGACTTCTGCCTTATTAGTTAGCAGTTTAAGTTTTGCAGCGAATATTGAAGTAAATGCCAATGGCAATGATTTAGCGATTAAAGGCTATGATACGGTATCTTATTTTACTAAAGGCTCACCAACGAAAGGCTCAGATCAATTCACTGCAGCTTACAACGGCGCTATTTACCAGTTTTCTACGGCAGATAACCGTGACCTTTTTAAATCTGAGCCAAGTAAATATGCACCACAGTACGGTGGTTTCTGTGCCTTTGGCGTTACGATGAATAAAAAATTTGATACCGATCCGATGGCCTGGCATATCCGTGGTGACAAATTATATTTAAACCTCAATAAAGACGTGCAAAAAAAATGGGTAACAGATATTCCGGGTTATATTGAAACCGCTCAGACTAATTGGACCGATATTAAAGGGTTAACAGAAGCGCAAATTGAAAAAATTTACGACTAATACTCACCCATTAGGTAAGGCTTGATGATGAAACAACTAACATTAGATGACTCAATTGATGATCTATTATCTCAGCATCAATATTCACTGTTATATTTTACTGCTTCATGGTGTGGACCTTGTAAAACAATGTCTCCTATTGTTGAAGGAGCCTCTGATCTGATGAAAAATAGATTTAACACGATTAAAATTGATGTCGATAGTATGGCAAGTGTAGCTGCTGATTATGGTATACGTAGTGTACCCACGCTGATGTTGGTGAATAATAGTGCAATTATTGACCAGCGTGTAGGTGGCTTACCACAACAACAATTAATACAATGGTTAGAGCAACGGATCTAGTTGCTCATTTAAACAATAATAGGATAAATGATGAATAATAAATTATTAGTAAGTGCAGCACTAGCTGCAGTAATTTCGACAGGTATTGTTGCACCAGCAGAAGCAGCAGATAAGAAAGAAAAATGTTATGGCGTAGCAAAAGCGGCACAAAACGATTGTGCAAATTTAGCGGGTACCCATTCATGTGCCGGTCAGTCAAAGGTTGATAACGATAAAGGTGAATGGAAGCTAGTAACTAAAGGTACTTGCTCAACACTTGGCGGACTATCAAAAGCAGATGCTAAAAAGCTTTATAAAGCAACGAAAGGCGCTTAAATAATGAGTATGTCGGTATTCAACAGTAATGTAATGATAGGCGTTGGTCTAAGGCACCCTCATTTTACCGACATACTAACTCAGCCCAAACAGGTTGATTTTATTGAAGTACATTCGGAGAACTTTTTTGGTCAAGGCGGCGCTGCGTTATCTGTACTTAAACAAGTTAGAGAGAAATACCCAGTTAGTTTGCATTCAACGTCAATGGGGCTTGGCTCTGCACAGAACATTCCGCAGCATTACTTGGATCGTTTGAAAAAATTAACGGAAAATATTGACCCATTTCTTATGTCTGAACATGCCTGTTTTACTTGGGGACAGCAACAAGGGCAAGTTATTCACAGTGGTGATCTGTTACCGATTGCCCATACTCAGCAGACGTTAGCCTCGATGTGTGAACAAGTTGAAAAAGTACAAGATTTTTTAGGGCGAGAACTTATCATTGAAAATGTTTCTGCTTATATAAAGTTTGATGAAAGCCATCTTTCAGAGGCTGAATTTTTAACACAGCTCTATCAACGTACGGGGGCAAAAATATTATTAGATATTAATAATATTGCCGTTAATAGTGTAAATTTTGATAACGGCGATATTCAGCAATCTATAGCTGATTATATTAATGAATTACCCGTGGCGAGTGTGGCACAAATTCACTTAGCCGGTTGTAGCATACCTTTGGTGGGAGAGTTAACCATTGATGATCATGCTTGCCCCGTTTCTGATGAAGTTTGGTTAGGCTATAAAAAAGCGCTAACCCGTTTTGGGGCACTGCCAACACTCATTGAATGGGACAGCGATTTGCCCGAGTGGTCAGTACTGGTTGCTGAAGCTAAAAAAGCGCGTGATATTGCCCATGCGGTATTAGTGAGAAAGAGCACATGAGTGAACAACCTGAAACTGAGCTAAGCATTAATGAACCAGGTAGAAATGAACCCAATAAAAGTCTCCAGCAAACATTGCTAGACGTTATTTGGCATGAAGGTTCAACCGTTTTAGAACAATGTGGTTTTGACGCTAAAGGTATTACTGTTTATCGACGAAACCTACTGGCTAACGCTCAACGAGCATTGACGATTAGTTTTCCAACAGTATTTGAATTGTTAGATAGTGATATTGGCGAAGACCTAGTTTATCAATTTTTAAGGAGATCGCCACCAGACCAAGGCGACTGGGCTCTATGGGGAGAAAATTTTTCTCACTTTTTAGAAACAACAAAAATAGCTATGATTTATCCTTATATTTCTGATTGTTCTGCTCTAGATTGGCACATTCATTGTGCATTAAATGGTCGTGATCAGACCTTGGTACAAACGTCATTGCAAGTGCTTGGTGAAAGTGAACCTAAGGATATTTTTATTGAATTTAATCAGAATGTGCGCGTGTTGAAAACAGCATTTCCATTAGAAGATATTTTTTATGCACACCATCATGAAGATGAACTTCAACGAAAAATGGCAATGAATAATGCAAAGCAAGCACTATTAGTAAAACCTTTAGAACAATTTGTGATGGTTTACCGTCCTGAATATCAGCCAAAAGTAACAACATTAACTATAAATGAAGGTCTTTTTATCAATGACTTACTGGCTGGTAAATCATTAGAACAAGCCCTTAATGCAGTAAATCATGACAACGAATTTTCATTTGAACAATGGCTGATTAGTGCTATTGAACGTAACTTAATTTATTATTTTAAAGAGAAATAACCATGGATACTTTACAAAATCTATTATTACAAACCAGCCTTTTTTATCGTAATGTTGCCAGTAAAATTAGTATGTTAGAACCCGTCGCATTGTTAGCTGCGCGTTTTTATGTTGCTTGGGCCTTTTTCGCCTCTGGACTAACGAAGCTCAGAGATTGGGAGAGTACACTGATGTTATTTGAATATGAATATCAAGTACCTGTACTACCGTTTGAATTAGCCGCTTATTTAGGTACGGGTGCAGAAATTATTTTACCCTTGTTATTAATGGCTGGATTAGCGAGTCGATTTTCTGCTTTAGGTTTGTTTTTTGTTAATATTGTTGCTGTGATAAGTTTAGAAGATATTGCGCCAGTCGCCTATGCTGAACATGTATTATGGGGAGTATTACTCGCATTGGTTGTTATCTTTAATGGTGGACGCTTTGCATTAGACCGACTTGTTGAAAAACAGTTATTCAATGGCAAAGTTTCAACAGTCTCATAGGTAATTTATTTAGCTATAATCATCAATGATAAGTAATACAGGGAAATATTTGTAATGACTATACCTATTCCTCATCGCCCGAGCGGTTTCCTTCTTGGTGATGCAGCGGCACTCATTACTCTTGATGCTTTTATTGATATTCAATGCCCACATTCTCGCACTATCTGGCCAACGTTACTGGCAGTGTCTAAACATTATAAAGATAAGCCTGTCAGTCTTAGAGTGCATTTAATCACCCTTAGCAATCACCGACAGGCTTGGGATATGAGTTTAGGGCTATTTGCGTTAGCACAGGGTGACGCCAGTAAATTTTATGATTTCACAACATTTATATTTGAACGACAAGCACAATTTTATAATGATAAGTTTTTACATAAGTCTCACTATGATTTAATTCAATTGATAGCCGATTTTTCTGAAGAGCATGCCAGTGTAGACCGCGAAAAATTTATTAACAGCATGAATAATAACGATACTTACATCCAGGCTCGTACTCCTATTCGTTATGCTGCCACCAAGGCTGTATGGGCAACACCAACATTATTTATAAATAATGCTGGTAAAGTACCGTTAGATCACCAATCAAGGTTAACCGACTGGCAAGCGGTTATCGACCCACTGTTGCTTACTTAACGTCATCTACGTATAGCACGTAAGTTAACGCCGTTAATTAACACACCGGAGAGAACCGATGAGAAAAAAAGTAGAATTTCCTAGCCAAGGTCAATATCTAGCAGGTTTGTTAGAAACGCCTGATCAAAAAACTCGAGCCTATGTACTTTTTGCCCACTGTTTTACTTGTGGTAAAGATATAGCGGCAGCATCACGTATTAGTCGATTTTTGGTGCAACATGGTTTTGCCGTTTTTCGTTTTGACTTCACTGGCTTAGGAAATAGTGACGGTGATTTTGCCAATACTAATTTTTCATCCAATACTGAAGATTTACTGTCAGCCGCTCACTTCCTTGAAAAAAATTATCAAGCTCCTCAACTTTTAATAGGTCATAGTCTTGGTGGCGCGGCTGTTTTAGCTATGGCTTCACAACTTCCAAAAGTTAAAGCCGTAGTAACGATTGGTGCCCCATATGAGGTAAGCCATGTTATACATAACTTTGATGCACACCTTGATAAAATTGAACAAAGCGGTTCGGCGAAAGTGAGTTTAGGTTCTCGTGAATTTACAATTAAGAAGCAATTTTTGGATGATTTACGTAATCAAACGACAGAACATATACAACACTTGAATAAAGCTTTATTGGTCTTACACTCTCCGATTGATTTAACCGTAGATATCGCAGATGCAGAGAAAATCTACAAAGCGGCAAAACACCCTAAAAGTTTTGTTAGCCTAGATACCGCTGATCACCTTTTATCCAAATCAATTGATAGTGAATATGTTGCTCAAACAATTTCAGGGTGGGCGAGTCGTTATCTTCCCGCGCCTGAAATCTCGACTGCTAACATTACAAAGGGACATGTTTTGGTTGCTGAGCTTGATCACAAATTTCAGCAGGAAGTTTTTAGTGATAGCCATCACTGGTATGCGGATGAACCGACTCAGTCAGGTGGGAAGAATTCAGGTCCAGATCCCTATGAACATTTACTTGCTGCTCTAGGTACTTGCACGGCAATGACCATCCGTATGTATGCCGACCACAAAAAAATTCCGCTTCAGCACGTTGAAGTTTCTTTATCCCACGAGCGTAATTATTTAAATGATGCAGACAAAGCGTCAGAGCATGATGAAAAGATAGAATCATTACTTCGCAAAGTTCAGTTGTTTGGGCCGTTAAGTGATAATGAAAAAAAACGATTAATGGAAATAGCTGACCGTTGTCCTGTGCATCGAACATTGCACAATAATCCGCAAATATTAACGGTATTGATTGATGGTTAGGCTAATCTATCTAAGTTTATGTATCTAAGTTTATCTACCTAAGATTAATGCCATTAAATGGTCACACCGATGACTCATAACTTGTTACCGAGTAATTAGTCATGAGTCAGGCACCAAAAGCTAAAGGTGTTGTCTTGTGTCTCTTCAGGCTGACTTATTTGATTGGTGTTATATTTACCAATAAAAAAATCATAAGGTATATAGCAATAGCCTTTGTCGCCAAATTCTTCACCCCATGAATTTCTAACAATAAAGTGCTGCGCGGCATCATTATATCCAACCGCTAGTAAGGCATGACCACCGAGCCTAATTTCATTTTGGGAAGGCATAGTAAAAATACCACTCGCCGGTGTTAAATAAAAACTTCTCGGTACCATCATGCCAAAAATAACAGGAAAGCCTTTCGACAAAGACATTTTTAGGTCTAGCAAACCGTTATCTAGGGTTAATTTGCAATAACGGTTGATTATATGTTTTTTTGCTTGTGTGAGAGCCTGCATAGAGGGGCTTTGTGAAATAGCAGCATGTAATTCGGTTTCATTGTCTTTTAGTGCTTTTGCTATCGCTGCTGTAATTTCTGCAACGCTGCCTGTCCTAATAATATTTTTAATGCTTTTGGGTAATGTTGTTTCAGGATAAGGCCAAGAGACTTCTGAACAAATGCCGTTTTTAAACAAAGATTTAATTCCGTTACGAATAAAAACAGGGGCATTTAAATCAACTTTACCTTCTATTACGCGCTCATTGTAGTAAATGAACATTTGTGAAGCATCGATATTACTGATGTTCTCATTAATAAAAGGCTGATTATCTTTGACTAAATAAAGTTCAGCCGCTACTGCAATAGCACAGGCTGAACATGAATTAAGTAAGCCTTGGTTAATTATCTCAGAGGTAAGACTCTTGCGTAAATCTACCATAGGGAGAATATCTTCAGCCATTTGCTCTTTTAATTTAATTGGGCAAGTTATATGGCTGTACTGGGGCGATTTGTCACCGTGATGCAGACAAAATTGGTGATCACGATGATCATGGATATCAGGTTGTATGGTTCTTTTATGCAAGGCTTCCATGTCTTTTTTAACTTTATAAACAATAACAATGACTAAAGATACAATATTTGTTTTGTTAGGTCGATAAAAGTGTACAAACTTTGTCTCTTTATACAAAAGAGATTAAAGGAAGCGAAAAATAATTTTAGTTGTTAATATATCGTTTAATTAAATTTAATAAGACTTGTCTCTTTCATGCTTTCAACTATCTACTTGATCAATATGCCGTATTCTTCAATTACTCGGCCTTCTCTAGCACTGGGGCTTATTGAAAATTATATTAATAAATATGGTCACCAAGTAGAAACAATATATGGCAATGTTGAATTCTCGACACAAATTGGCCTTGAACTTTATGATCAAATAGACAACTCTTTTTTTGAACATCTCATTGGCGAATGGACATTTTCTCGTGGTGCTTTTCCGGACAAAAAACGTGATGACGACGGTTTCTTTGGGCTATTCACTGATTTGACCGACATCATAAAACAGCAACTTTTATCCACTAGAAATAAAGCGGAACAATATATTGCTGAATTAGCTGATCGCATCCTAGCAGACTCACCCAAAGTCGTAGCCTGTACTTCTACCTTCCAACAAAATTGTGCCTCTTTGGCGTTACTACGCATAATCAAAGAAAAAAATAGCAATGTAGTAACAATGATGGGAGGGGCAAATTGTGAAAGTATTATGGGGCAAACCATCAGTGAGTCTTTTCCGTGGGTTGATTACGTTTTTTCAGGTGAGTGTGACGACGTTATCGGTAAGTTCATTGATAAGCTGATGCGTAATGAATTTATTGGCACGCATAACTTACCGCATGGTTTTATTTGCCAAAAAAATAATGACTTATTGCTCTCACAAAACAAGGTGTCAACCAAGCCACCACGTGGTTATATTGAAGATATGGCTCAGGTAGGTATCCCCATTTACGACAGCTATTTTAGTACGTTAAATCATTTAGATTTAACGGCAAGTATTCATCCGGGGTTGTTAGCTGAAACCTCGAGAGGATGCTGGTGGGGAGCCAAAAAGCATTGCACCTTTTGTGGCTTAAACGGTGTTAGCATGACGCATCGCTCAAAGTCTTCGTCAGCAGTATTAGCTGAATTTGAGGAGCTTCATCAAAAATACAACATTAATAAATTAGAAATTGTTGATAATATTTTACCGATGGAATACATGAAAACAGTGCTACCTGCATTAAGTAAGGAACAAAAATATAATATTTTTTATGAAACAAAGTCTAACCTGAAAAAAGAGCATGTCGCTCAACTAGCTGATGCTGGGGTAAAATGGATACAACCTGGCTTTGAAAGTTTACACGACGATTTTTTAAAGCTCGTTGCTAAAGGTGCTACAGGTATTCAAAATGTTTCTGCACTTAAATGGAGCTTAAATTTTGGTGTGAGGGTTTCATGGAATTTGTTATGTGGAGCGCCAAATGAAAAAGACCATTGGTATGATGAAATGGCAGAAATACTGCCGCTTATTATGCACTTACAACCACCTTATCATGAATTGATTAAAATACGCTATCCGCGCTTTAGCCCTTATTTTAAAGACCCTAAAAAGTACGGCCTAACGCTTGAACCATTACAAAGTTATCAGTATATTTATCCTTTAACAGAGAATGAACTTGCTAATATCGCCTATTTTTTTGATGATAAATCAACAAAAGATCAAGCTGTTTTTAGTTTAACTGTTGGTAATGTTCACAATGTAGCGGGTCATAAGTTACTACAAGAGCAAGTTACACTATGGTCACAGCAGTGGAGTGGTAGCTCAGTACCCTTACTTTATATGAGCGACCAAGGCGAAAATATTGTTGTTATTGACACCCGTAAAGTGGCTACTAACGTTACCCATCAATTATCAGGTTTAACAGCATGTATTTACAGATTATGTGAAGAGCCAGTGTCAAAAAGTCGTTTGATCAGTAAGTTAGCCGAGTTAGCACTCCCTAATGATGACATCAACGTGAATAAAGCATTAGCAATACTGATAAAAAATAAATTGTTGCTATCATTAAGTCACTGTTATTTAGCACTTGCATTAAAAGGGAAAACGCCAAAATTACCCGATGTAAAAGATTATCCTTCAGGATATTTGAATTTAGATAAAGCAGCAAAGGCGGTTGCCATCGAGTGAGTGGATATAAAAAACAGTTACCAAATTATGTGAAAAATAATCAGATAAATACTTTTCTTACCACAAAGAATAATAACGAACCTTGATATTAAGTACTCGTTTTTTGTTGAACGGGTGCTACCCGACAAACATCTTCCATCACTAAAGCGACATAGCGATAAGTCTGAAAAGCACTTAGTTCCATCAATTTATATTGCTCTTGCGTTAATGGTAAAGCGTTTATCGTATCGATAATATCTTGCTTATGATGTGAATCAACTTTGGCATGATGCATTAAACTGTTAAAGCCTGCTGCCGGTAGACCTGAAGTTTCAATTAATGTTTCAACATATTCTACGGTAGGGTGGTTCACCTCTAAACAGGCCAAGTATCCCATAAAGGCAATCGGGTCAGCATGGCGGATCCAGTAATATTGTGAACCAATTAAGGCGGCTAAATTGGTTGAAGGTATTTTATTGATAACAGACTCTCTGGGCACCCCAAGTACTTCTAAGTCTTCTAAGCACCACTCGTCGTGATTAAGCTCTTCAGGAATATGTTGTTCCATGTAAGCAATAAGGGGTTTTGATATAGGGTCTTCAGGTCGTAATTTAGCGCAACGAATAACTTCTTTCATCAACTCTGTAGATGTCGTTGATATTTTATAATTTACGATGGCTTGTTCTATACAAACATCAGGGTAACAAGCAAGTTGAGTAAAAGTACTATTTACAGCCCCTGCTCGCATTTTCATTAACAAAAGGTTTGTATTTAAACGTTGATAATGAGTTAACGTATTCTTTTTTTCCATTAAACAATAACGCCAACAGGCTTATCATTGCCTTTGTTCGCACTTTTATGAATAGACTCTAATTGTGCAACTTCTTCTTTTGATAAACTATCGATGGCTTTTAGATGTTCATCACTTAGCTCTGCTTTGTTCACTACTCCAGCGTCATGTAGATGATCTGCGTTACTTTTATTATTAGACATATTTTTATCCTTAGATTAGAGGTATTATTTACCTTACTTTATACCAGTACATTGAAATAAAGCTGCAATAGCATAGTAATTAATTGAATTTCTTGTCAAGTGATAATTTTAATTATAACTTGTTGATGTCAAACTTTATATTTAAGCTACATACCAGCTTCCTTGAATCATTATTTATAAAAAGAAGAAACAAATGCGCTGCTTAATTCAATTACTTTCCCTCATCATATTATGTGCTACGTCGCTACACAGCTATGCAGAAAACTCGAAGTATAGTTTTGATCACTTCTCTCGCGACCAAGGGTTATCACAAGCATCAGTGCAAGCTCTTTATCACGATAAACAAGGCTTTATTTGGGCTGGTACTACTGATGGTCTTAATCGCTTTGATGGTTATCAATTTAAAGTGTACCGCAGCAATAGCGATAAACTTGATAGTTTATCTAATAATAATGTTTTATCGATTACCCAAGACAGCAATGAAAATTTATGGTTTGGAACAGTAAACGGTTTAAATAGGTTTAATAAAAGTACCGAGTTATTTACTACGTTTCTACATGACAACAAACAAAATAATAGTTTGAGTAACAATATTGTTCAATCATTAACTGCTGATAAGTTTGGCAGCGTATGGGTAGGCACCAAAAATGGATTAAATAAATTTAATGGCGAAAATTTTGTTCTATTCTCCCACCAGAGTGAAGAAAATAATGCCTTACGTAACAATATTCAAACTATTCTCGAAGATAGCAACAATGATTTATGGCTGGGTACTCAAGGTGGACTTAGTTTTTTTGATGTGAAAGCTAAGACGCTGAACGCTGTGAAAGTAGAGTTGAAAGAGCAAAGTATCACCAGCCTTTTCGAATATGACGATAATACATTATGGTTAGGCACTGAAAATGGTTTGTATTTATACCACAAGAAAAGTGGTTTGCTTAGTGATCACAACACATTAATTAATGAACTTGCTAGTAGCCATATTACCTCATTTTTATTACAGAATAATAAAGACTTATGGATAACGACTAGGAATAAGGGGCTTTATCGCTATAACCTCATCAGCAAAAGTATTGAGCACCTGCAATCAGACAAGAAAAACCCTGATAGCTTAATCGACAATGATATCAGAGCCATTATTAATGATAATGCAAATAACCTATGGATAGGTACATATATCAATGGTATTGATAAATATGACGTATCTAGAGAACAATTTAACCATACAGTACAAGATGTTACAAAAAATAATAACTTACAAGGTGGTGCTTTTTTTCACTTTTTGGAACACTCTACCGATAAATTATTAATTTCAACCTATCAATCAGGGTTAAATGAATATGACAAAACGACAGGCGAATATCATCAATATTTACATGATCCGACCAATAATAATAGCATAGGATCGAATACGGTTACTTGGTTAATCAATGATGAAAAACAAGGTGTTTGGGTGGGGACCGTTGGTGGCGGTTTAAATCTTTTTGATGTTAAAACAAAAGTTTTTACGCGCTTTATGCATAATCCTGATGATCCAAACAGTATTAGCCATAATAAAATACTACCTATTTTTCAAGAGAATGAGCATACTTTATGGATAGGTACTTGGGGGGGCGGTCTCAATAAATTTGATACGCGCACTAAAAAGTTTACTCGCTTTATGCACGATCCTAACAATATAAATTCTTTGTCAGGAAATAATATATGGGCGATACATAAAGACGATAAAGGCTTTCTTTGGCTCGGCACCATGTTTAGTGGCTTGAATAAGTTTGATCCTAAAACGAATACTTTTACGCACTTTAAGCACGACCCCAAAAATGACAATAGCCTTAGTAATCAATTTGTTGATGCAATTCATCAAACGAGTGACGGTATTTTATGGTTGGGGACTTCAAATGGTTTAAATAAATTTGACCCATTAACAGAAAAGTTCACCCATTATAAAGAAAAACATGGTCTTGCCAGTTCTACTATTTATGGCATCTTAGAAGATGAACAAGGTCACTTATGGTTGAGTACGACTAATGGCTTGTCACACTTTAATCCAGAAACAGAAAATTTTAAAAACTATGATGTTACCGATGGACTTCAATCAAAGGAGTTTGCCACACTTTCATATTATAAAAGCAAATCGGGTGAGTTGTTTTTTGGTGGTGTTAATGGTTATAACCATTTTTATCCACAAGATATTAAAGACGACACCAGATTACCCAACATTGTCCTAACCAATTTTTTGGTACATAACGAAACTGTTAAAGTGGGCTCATATGAAGAAAGTGGCAATAAAACTGAACAGCCATTTATGCTTGATGCCGTCATCAATGAATTAACACAACTAACGTTAACTCACCTTGAAAAACTGATCACTTTTGAATTTTCAGCTCTCCACTTTTCTGAGCCAATGAGTAATAAATATGCTTACACACTTGAAGGCTTTGATGAAAAATGGGTTTATACCGATGCAAAAAATCGCCGAGCCACTTACACCAATTTACCCGCAGGCGATTATGTCTTTCGGGTAAAAGCCAGTAATGGTGACGGCTACTGGAACGAACAAGGGAAGTCATTAAACGTTACGGTATTACCAGCGCCATGGCTTTCTTGGTGGGCGTTTACTTTTTATTTTATTGTCGGTATTGGCGCGCTAATCTCTTATATATATCGTTTGAATTACCAACGTTTAAAAGAGCAAGCCATTAATTTACGTTTAACCCGTGTTGATAAATTAAAAGATGAATTTTTAGCTAATACTTCCCATGAATTACGTACTCCTTTAAACGGTATTATTGGTTTAGCCGAGTCATTAATTGACGGTGTTGCTGGGCAGTTGCCGGAAAAAGCGAATCATGACCTATCCATGGTGGTGGCGAGTGGTCGACGGTTATCAAACTTAGTGAATGATATCTTAGATTTTTCAAAATTAAAAAATCATGGTTTACAAATACAGACCTCTGCAATTGATATTAACAGTATGGTTGATGTGGTCTTTACTTTATCTCGAGCCACATTAAAAACAAAAGACATTGAACTAATTAATAATATTGCTAAAGATTTCCCTGCGGTCAAAGCTGATGAGGACCGTTTGCAGCAAATTCTTTTTAATTTAGTTGGCAATGCGATTAAGTTTACCCCATCAGGTACAGTGACTATTTCTGCGCAATTAGTGGGCAATAGCCGTACTGATGAACAGCAATTTGTTTGTATTGATATCAGTGATACTGGGATTGGGATTGCAACAGAAAATTTGGCGACTATTTTTAAATCATTTGAACAAGTTACGGGTAACGAGACGCGTGCCGCAAGTGGCACAGGTTTAGGCTTAGCGGTTTCTAAACAGCTTGTTGAGTTACATGGCGGTACTATAACGGTAAGCTCGACACAGAATAAAGGCAGCATATTTAGCTTCACGCTTCCGATTTACGATATAAGTGATAGTGAATTAAGTGAACTTATCGCCGTGGGGGATGTAAACCATGAGCAAACTAAGCAACAGTTATCACGATTACAGGCCCTAGATGACACTATTGACTACTTTCCTGTTGATATTTTATCACCGAAAAATAGTACGACCAATAAGGAGAATAATGATTTTCGAGTATTAATCGTTGATGACGATCCGATTAACCGTCAAGTCTTAAATAACTATTTATTGCCACTGGATTATCAGCTTTTTCAAGCCCACGGTGGTGAGCAAGCTTTAGCGCTTATTGAACAAGCGAGTGAAGGCTTGTTGGCGGGGGAACGTCCGTTTGATTTAATTTTACTTGATATTATGATGCCAAAAATTTCAGGTTATGAAGTCTGTCGAAAACTTCGAGAAAAATATTCAGTTAATGAGTTACCGGTGATCTTTTTAACGGCTAAAAATCAAGTCGTTGACTTAGTTGAAAGTTTTTCTGCTGGCGGTAATGATTATTTAACTAAACCTATCTCAAAATACGAACTATTATCGCGTGTTGAAACGCATTTAACCTTGCTAGATATTAACCGCAGTTTAGAGACGAAAGTCGCTGAGCGTACCGTTGAACTCGAATATGCGATGCAAGCAAAAGGTGAGTTTTTGGCTAAAATGAGTCATGAAATTCGCACACCGATGAATGCTATTATCGGTTTAGGTTATTTAACGCTGAAAACGGATTTAAATCCCCATCAAAAAGACTTAATTAGCAAAACCCAAGACGCTTCTCAAGCGCTTTTAGGGCTAATTAACGATATTCTAGATTTCTCCAAAATTGAAGCCGGTAAAATGTCAGTAGAGTCGGTAACAATGAATATGGGTGGCTTAATTAAGAAAACCAATAATATTTGTGCGTTGCGTGCTCATGCTAAAGATTTAGAGCTTATTGTTAAAGTACATAGTGATGTGCCAAAGCATATCAAGTCTGATCCGGTTCGCCTGCAGCAAATTTTAGTTAACTTAGTGAGTAATGCTATTAAGTTTACCGAACAAGGACATATCCTTATTGAAGTCGGTCTGGCTAAACAGTCATTAATGGCTGATGATAGTAATCAGCTTACGCTTGAATTTAGTGTGAGTGATACAGGTATCGGTCTCGAACAATCAACAATGAATAACCTCTTTCAGTCGTTCACCCAAGCAGACAGTTCAATTACCCGAAAATTTGGTGGCACAGGTTTAGGCTTATCCATTTGTAAAGAGTTAAGTGGTTTGATGGGTGGTGAGATTTGGGTTGAGAGTACGTTAGGAAAAGGCAGTAAATTTAGCTTTAATATTGTCTGTGAAAAAAGCGATTTACCGGGCAATGAGCTGATAAATATTGACGCTATTAAAGGACTTAATATTTTAGTGGTGGATGATAATGAGCTTTGCTTGAATGTTATTACTGAGTTGTTACAAGAGTTTCATTGTGAAATTACCGCCGTAGCCAGCGCAGAAACAGCATTAGCATTGTTAGCAACGGCAAAAAGTAATCATAAATCTTATGACTTGGTTATTACTGATTGGCGTATGCCCAAAATGGACGGTATTGCTTTTGCTAAAGCGATACAAGATGATAAAAATCAATATAACGTTCGAGCAGTGTTAATGGTGACGGCATTTGATAAAAGTGATGCCATGCCGTTAGCACATTCATCGGGTATTGATGGCTTCTTAGAGAAACCTGTTAATGCCAGCTTGCTATTAGAGGCGATGATGGACGTATTGAAAATCTCCCCTGATGAAGACTTTTACAGCATAAAAAATGCAAGTTTAATGGACTTTTCAACAACTGACATATTATTAGTTGAAGATAATGAGTTAAACCAACAGGTTGTTTTAGGGTTTTTAGAAGATACCCAAGCGAATGTTGATGTTGCAGAAAATGGCCTTGTCGCCTTAGAGAAATTAGCCAATAAAAGTTATGACTTAGTTTTGATGGACATTCAAATGCCTGAAATGGATGGGGTAACGGCCACACAAGAAATTAGAAAACAAGCCCAATTTAAAAAGCTGCCTATTATTGCTATGACAGCTCACGCGATGCCAGATGAGCTCAATAAATGTTTGGCAGCCGGTATGAATGAATATTTCACTAAACCGATTGACCCTAACGCGTTATTTAGTTTAATGGCAAAATACTTAAGTGATAAAATTAATGCCGTGGTAAACAAATCTGTCGATATTAAAGAGCAAAATATTGATATTACTGAGTTGATTTCGGATAACCCCGAAAAAACATTAATGGATCGCATTGCACAACTGAGTTGCTTAAACAGTAAGAAAGCCTTGCAGGCGATGGGTGGCAGACAGCATATTTATCAAAAACTCGTTATCGACTTTCATAAAAGTACCCTAAAAATTCCTCAAAAAATAGAGCAAGCTTACCAAGATAAAGACGTTGAAAGTTTATATCGCATGGTTCATTCTTTGAAATCTAATGCCGCTTACATTGGTGCCTTCTGTTTAGCTGAGTTATCAGCAGAGCTAGAAGGAAAAATAAAAGAGCAACCTGAGAACTGTTTATCACTCATGAGACAACTGATAACAGAACACCAGAAGATATTATCAGCCTTAGCGACCTTGACTAATAGCAATACAGATTTATTAAGTGATGAGCCTAAAAAGGCCATTAACAAAGAGTTACTACTCGTACTGTTAAATTCTATTGTCGACTTACTTAAAAAAGAAGATGCAGAAGTCGAAGACTTATTACCGCAGTTACTCGAATATACCCGAGGAAGTGATCTCGTTGAACTTGTTGATAATATTGTCGAATTAGTTGAAGATATCGAATACGCTAGCGCATTAAACCGTATCGAAGCATTAAGGAATAAACTTGTCTATTAGTCGGCTCAAGGGCAAGTGAGTATTAGTGGGTCAAGTTTGGCTTGATTATTATCTGTTTTAAAAGAAAAAAGTTGATAGCGGAAAATGAAAACTTTAGAGCAAATCATTTTAATTGTCGATGACGATAAAGCAAACCGTAAAATGCTAAAAGAGTTGTTGCAGGAACAAGCAAAAATTATTTTTGCGAAAAATGGTAAACAAGCCAGAGAACTTGCTAGAAAACATCTTCCTGATCTTATCTTATTAGATGTGATTATGCCTGATATTTCTGGTTTTGAGGTCATCGATTCTTTGAAAAATGACCCTAAGACAATCAATATTTCGGTCATTTTTATCACAGGTTTAGCTAATGATGATGATGAAGAGCGTGGTTTTAATTTAGGCGGCTGTGATTATATCTATAAGCCCTTTAAACCCAACATTGTTATTGCTCGCGTGATGATGCATTTAGAATTAATTCGTCAACGTAAAATGTTAGATGAAATTGCTCATATTGACGCCTTAACAGGGGTTAATAACCGGCGTAAGATGGATCTTGTTTTAAAAGATGAAGTTGCAGCAAATAAATATGAGCATACCAATTTACTCGTGGCAATTCTCGATATAGATTACTTTAAACAATATAATGATGGCTACGGTCATGGCGCTGGCGATGTTGCTTTAAGGCAAGTCGGACAGGCGCTTCGTGAAATCTGTGTAAGACCACGAGACTTTATCGCACGCTATGGTGGTGAAGAATTTGTGCTCATCTTACCTGATTGTGATAAAGCGGGCGCTGAAATTATGCTCAGTAATATTGCTCAAGCGATCAAAGATAAAAAAATCAAACATCAGTATTCTAGTGTGTCGCCACAATTAACAGTCAGTGTTGGTGCTGTGGTGGTTAAGTCATCTCAGTCTGTTGTTGTCGCGAATGTTATGAAAAAAGCGGACAGTTTACTCTATCAGGCGAAAAACAATGGCCGTAATCAATACTGTCTTGCTGAGCTGAGCTGAACGAACTAGGCAAATTATTTATCAACAGCGCCGGATGTTAGTTAATTTTTAGCCAAGTGATAAAACACCCATGGCGTTATAATTTAATCACTGTCTTGCTGAGCTGAACGAGCTAGGCAAATTGTTTATCAACAGCGCCGGATGTTAGTTGATTTTTAGCGCAAGTGATAAAACACCCATGGCGTTATAATTTAATCACTGTCTTGCTGAGCTGAACGAACTAGGCAAATTGTTTATCAACAGCGCCAAATTTTTGTTAACTTTTGGCGCAAGAGATAAAAAACATTTGGCATTATCATTTAATCACTGGCTAATCTTTTGCCTTTTCAGAAATAGTGACAGATACTTCTATTAACTGTTTCTTTCGTATTAATTTAAAAGGTAATACGGTGCCAGGTTGAGTTTCAGCCACAATATCTTGTGCTTGTATAAATGAACTAATGGCGACATTATTAATCTGGTAAACGATATCACCCGGTTGTAAGCCAGCTCTAAAGGCAGGGCTGTTCTTTTCAACGCCAGCAATAGTAAAACCTTTAAAGTTGTTTGGTAGCGAGTTGATACTTACGCCTAAGTAGCCACGTATGACCCGACCATTAGCAATTATTTTTCTCATCACTTTATGGGCGAGTGAATAAGGAACGGCGAAAAATATTCCCTGAATATTCCTTTCTGTATCAATGAACTTTCTTGAATTAATACCTACCAGCTCGCCATTAGTATTGATAAGCGCGCCGCCGGAATTACCATCATTAATGGCCGCGTCCATCTGTAATAATTCTAAATAATTAATGACACTTAAACCGCTACGACCTGTGGCACTTATCACGCCTTGAGTCACTGTTTGTCCTAAATTTAGTGGATTACCTATCGCTAAAACCACATCACCAGCAAGTGATTGTAAATCAGCTCTTTGTGGAATAACCGGTAGGTTCGCTGTGTCTACTTTAAGGACGGCTAAATCAGTATAAGTATCATAACCAATAAGTTCTGCAGGAAAACGTTGGCCATTTTGCAGATCAACATTAATTAAATCAGCATTTTGTACGACGTGAAAATTAGTTAATATATATCCGTTAGAATCCATGATAACCCCAGAACCTAAGCGGGTAGATCTTCTTGCTTTTGCACCATAGACAGGGCTAGTGCTTATATCTTCTGAATAGATGTTAACAACAGCAGGACTGGCGGTACTTACTGCTTTTGCATAAGATAATGGTTGTTGTTGTGGTTGATTGTTTTGTAGTACTTGCAAAGTGTTGTTGCGTAACTCTGGCACTAATAGAAGTAAAGTGACAGCTAACATCACGCCATAACTGGCTGGACGAACAATGTATTTTATTAGGTTTATTATGTTCAAAATTAATTTTTATGATGAGTGTTTAATATCGCTAGCATAGCATAGGTCTGCTTTAATCTTATAGTTTGAAAAATAAAAAAGGCTCATAAAGAGCCTTTAGATAAGTCCATTATCACCCTTGCGGTGTTAGCGGATCATTAAAAATAATGTGCTATTACCCCTGACAATATTGAGCGCAAAAACCCCTTTGTTATCATTTAAGTAACTGCGTAATTCACCTATAGACTTTATACGCGTGCGGTTTATTCCGCTGATCACGTCACCTCTTTGTAAACCAATAGCGGCGGCGGGACTTTCTTCTTCGACTGACTTAATATCAATACCTTGATCATTCGTACTATTTTCAAGCTCAGCGCCATCTAACATTCTGTGAATGCTTGCGGCCTCTACTTTTGCTGTTTCTTGTTTTTTAAGCGTAACGTCATAAGTCTTTTCTGAGCCGTCTTTTTTGATGACCGTTAATTCAACAGACTTGCCTGCGCCAATTGAGCCAATCTTTCCTCGAATGGCGGCAAACGTTTTTACCACTTTTCCGTTCACTTTGGTAATAACATCACCAGACTCAATGCCGGCATCGGCAGCAGCAGAATCAGCAACGACTTGCTCGATAAAGCCACCTTGGCTCGACTCGAGTTCTAGTGCCTTGGCGATTTCACCATTGACACTTCGGCCTAACACGCCAAGTACACCACGGCGAACTTCGCCGAACTCAATCAATTGTCTAACAATGTTATCGACCATATTACTGGGTATGGCAAAGCCAATACCCACATTGCCACCATTAGGGCCTAATATCGCCGTATTAATGCCAACAAGTTTACCGTGTAAGTTAATGAGTGCACCACCTGAATTACCGCTGTTGATAGCAGCATCAGTTTGAATAAAGTCTTCGTAATTCTGCGCGTTTAATCCGCTACGTCCTAAAGCACTTATAATACCTGAAGTGACGGTTTGCCCCAAACCAAAAGGGCTACCAATGGCAACAGCAAAATCTCCAACTCGTATATCATCTGAGTCAGCTAATTTTACTTCAATTAAATCTTCAGCGTCTATTTGTAGTAAAGCGATATCACTACTGGCATCGGAGCCAATTCTCTTGGCGGTGATTTGACGACCGTCTTTTAACGTTATTTGAATTTCATCAGCTTCATTGATGACATGATTATTAGTGACTATGTAGCCTTGTGCAGCATCAATAATGACCCCTGAGCCTAAACCTCGAAATTCACGTTTTCTTGCTTGGTTTTGTTGAGGATTACCAAAGAAAAACTTTAAAGCATCTGGTACTTTAGATTTATCTTCGTGGGTACCAGTAACCGAAATTAGCACGACACCCGGAGTAACCTTCTCTAGCATCGGCGCTAAACTTGGCAACTGTTGACCACTAACGGAAAAAGGTAAATTGGCTTGGACGGGCAAACTTGCCACGGCAATAGAGCCGGAAAGAAGAATACTTGTTGCTAAAACAGACAGTTTTTTCATAAAAGAGACAACCTTCTTATAAACATAAATGATTAATGTAATTTTATACTTAACTAAAGACCTATGCTGTGTGCGTTAGTTCCAAAGAACATTAGCCTACATTTGTAACACTTTGTTTCTTGTCGGCAAAAAGTCCACTCGCTTGACCTGAGTAGTCAAGTGGTGGTTCTGTGCTTGTTTCTTCACTCTTACGTTCGGCTCGGCTGTGACGTAATGATACGGTTTGTGCAAGTTGTTCTTGTGTTTCTTTTGAGAAAAAAGGCATGCCATCAACGTCTGAAGGTGTTGCTTGTTTTAATAACTGCGTACTTTTTTCCATTTGCAACATGGCTGTTTGGCAAGTGCTATTCATTTTGTCCAAAAGTATTGTTGAATCATCTAAATGTTCTGCAACATCGAGTTTATATTGCGCTAAAGCGGCTTCACTATTACTAACGCGTTCACTAAGTTTCTGGTTGTCTTGGACTGATGCAGATAAAAAACGACTAGCAACAAAACCTATTGCCGCACCAACTAATAAAAGAAAAATTGCTAAAACTATATCCATAGTGTCAAACCCTCGTTATATTCAATAAAATTAGTAAAAATATGGGAACTTATTTTGTATAATAGCGCTTCTGTTCGCGCTTACCTAATGAATATGATTGCGAATTTGTTAATTTCAAGAAAATATTTCATTAGTCCTGTAAAGACTTTGTGAAACAAAATATAAGTGGCCAATAAATGATCAAGCTTTCACCTCTAGATAAGTATAATGAAGATTTAACTCGTGATGATTTTTTACATGACGATGCGCAGGAAAATGCGGTAAAAAACTTACAGCGTCTCTATGAAGATCTTCAAAATAAACCCTTACCCGTTGAAGGATTTAAGAAGGTGCTTAATCGCTGGAAGCGCATTGTTGCCTCATCTGAAACCAAAACCATACAAGGACTTTATTTTTGGGGTGGCGTTGGTCGAGGGAAAACTTATTTAGTTGATACATTTTATGATTGTTTGCCTTTTGAAAATAAAATGCGTGTTCACTTTCATCGCTTTATGCACCGTGTTCATCAAGAATTAAAAACATTAACCGGGCAAGCTGACCCATTGAAAATAATTGCCAAACGTTTTGCTGATGAAACCTGCATTATTTGTTTTGATGAGTTTTTTGTTTCCGACATTACCGATGCAATGATCCTTGGCGCTTTGTTTGAAGAATTATTTGCACATAATGTTACTTTAGTGGCAACGTCAAATATTATACCTGACGGTCTGTACCGAAATGGTTTGCAACGCGAACGTTTTTTACCAGCCATTAAACTCATCAATAAACATTGTGATGTGGTAAATGTCGATAGCGGTATTGATTACCGTTTGCGAACCCTAGAGCAAGCCGAGATTTACCATGCTCCACTTGATGCAGAGGCAAGTGAAAACCTGGCGCAATATTTTATTCAATTGTCGGTCAAACCAGGTAAGAAAGATGTTGACGTTAAAATAAATAATCGCTCATTATCGGCGATTGAAGAGTCAGACGGTATTGTGCACTTTGACTTTTCGGTGTTGTGTGAATCCGCACGTAGTCAAACTGACTATATGGAGATAAGTCGTTTGTATCACACGGTATTATTAGCAAATGTTAAACAAATGAGTGTCGATCGTGAAGATGCGGCCCGTCGATTTATTGCCTTGGTTGATGAATTTTATGAACGTAATGTAAAATTAATTATTTCTGCTGAAGTCGAAATGGAAAATTTATACAGCCACGGTGGTTTGGAATTTGAGTTCAAACGTTGTTTAAGTCGTTTACAAGAAATGCAGTCACATGATTATTTAGCAAGTAAGCACTTACCTTAGTGAGATAGTAAAACTTACTTAAAGATAATTATAAAAATGCCGATTTAACGATCGGCATTTTTTTATGCCAATTTTAGCGTTATTACGCTAACTAGCTATATGTTGTGTTATTTATTGATCTTGATCGCAATATGTAGTGCTTTGGCTTTTGTCATTTATTTTTATAGGTAATATACACCAAAAATAAAATGATAAAGGAATGCTGATGACAAACGCTTTTTCACCAGGCTTAGCGACAAGTATTAAATTACAAGACGCTTCAGTTGATATTTGGGATAAAAAATACCGCTTAAAAGACAAACATGGCCACCCGCAAGAGAATACTATTTCAGAAACATTTCATCGAGTTGCCTTAGCGCTCGCGGATATAGAAAATAAAGATAAGAAAAAGTGGTACGAGAAATTTGTTTGGGCGATGGAGTGTGGCGCCTATCCTGCGGGACGAATAATATCAAATGCAGGTGCCGAAAAATTTAAGCCCGCCACATCAACAATAAACTGCACGGTTTCAGGCACTATCGACGATTCAATGACGGGTATATTAACTGCGGTGCACCAAGCAGGCCTAACGTTAAAGGCGGGGTGTGGTATTGGTTATGAATTCTCAACTTTAAGACCCAGTGGTGCCTTTGTTGCTGGCGCCGGTGCCACAACTTCAGGTCCACTGTCGTTCATGGATATCTTCGATAAAATGTGTTTTACCATTAGTTCTGCCGGCGGGCGGCGTGGTGCGCAAATGGGGGTTTTTGATATCTCTCACCCTGATGTTAAACGTTTTATTTTAGCGAAGCGCGAGGATGGTCGGTTACGGCAATTTAATTTATCACTACTGATCAGTGATGAATTTATTGCTGCTGTAAAAAATCAACAAGACTGGTTACTCAATTTTCCTATTTCTCACCAAGAGTTACTTGCCGATGATATCGCTATCACCGATCGGGATAAAATACTCTTCAAAGAGAATTATTTTGATAACGCTTATATTAAAAAACATAATTATGTATTGAATCATGAAGGTAAAATCGCCTGTAAAATTTATAGCTCGATACCAGCTGTTAGGCTGTGGGATATGATAATGAGCAATACATTTAACTATGCTGAACCAGGTTTTTTACTCATTGACCATGCTAACGAAATGAATAACAACTGGTTTTGTGAAAAACTACGTGCAAGTAATCCCTGCGGCGAACAAATATTACCACCCAACGGTGCTTGTCTGCTGGGTTCAGTAAATTTAGTTAAATTTGTTGAGCAACCTTTCACTTCTAGTGCGAAATTTAATTGGGATAAATACCGCGAAGTTATTAAAGTTTTTACCCGCATGCTCGACAACGTAGTAGAAATTAATGGCTTACCACTGCCTGAACAACAGCAAGAAATTCAAAGTAAGCGCCGTCATGGTATGGGGTACTTAGGATTAGGCTCAGCTCTGACATTATTAAAAATACCTTATAATAGTCCTGAAGCCCTGGCTTTTACTGACAAAGTATCAAAAGTTTTAGCGATAACGGGGTGGCAAGAAGCGTTAAATTTAGCAAAAGAAAAAGGCCCTGCGCCGATACTTGCACAAACGTTCGTGGTAACTCAGCAAATGCTAGTAAAACGCCCCGAAATGATAAAAGACGGCATAAAAGTGGCGGATAAAATCAAAGGTTCAGTTCTGCACGCAAAATACAGTCGTTATATGCAGCGTATCGCTGAAGAAAATCCTGAACTTGTCGAAGCGTTAGCTGAGGTTGGCGCCCGTTTTACACATCATTCTTCAATAGCACCCACAGGCACTTTAGCGCTCAGTCTAGGTAATAATGTATCTAATGGTATTGAACCAAGCTTTGCACATGAATATCACCGCAATATTATTCGTCAAGGTAAGAAATCAAAAGAATCCGTCGCTGTTTCAAGTTATGAACTGCTGGCATATCGTCATTTTATCAATAAAGATGCTTTGGCATATAGCGAAGATGACAATAAAAAGCTGCCTAACTATTTTGTATCTGCCGATGCCATCGCTCCTAAAGAACATGTTGATATTCAGTCTGCGGCACAATACTGGATAGACTCGTCTATTTCAAAAACAATTAATGTTCCAACTGATATCGATTATGAAAACTTCAAAGATATCTATTTGTATGCATACGACCAGGGCTTGAAAGGCTGTACGACTTTTCGTTTTAACCCAGAAGTCCATCAAGGCGTATTAGTAAAAGACGAAGAACTCGCTAATGTAACGTATCAGTTTACCTTAGCCGATGGCACTGAGATTTTAGCGAAAGGTAATGAAGAGGTGGTTTACGACGGCGAAACGCATACGGCTGCAAATCTTCATGACGCTTTAAAAGAAGGTTACTACGGTAAGCTCTAAAAGCCCTGGCAAAAAATAACGAGGAAACTAATAATGAGAGAAATTAATCAAGCGATCACTGCGGTTAAGGTGTTAGTTGCTGATCAGCTGCCTGTTAAAGAAAAAATAAAAGGCATCGCGGATAAACTCACCGAAAGTACAAAACGTCCTGAAATGTTAATTGGTTCTACTTATAAAATAAAACCGCCAGTATCAGACCATGCTCTTTATATTACTATTAATGATATTTTGCTCAATCAAGAAAGTGACCAAGAAACTCGCCGTCCTTTCGAAATTTTTGTCAATTCAAAAAATATGGAGTTTTATTCTTGGGTAGTGGCGCTAACACGGGTTATTTCAGCGGTATTTCGCAAGGGAGGTGACTGCACCTTTTTAGTCGAAGAGCTAAAAGCAGTATTTGACCCCAAAGGTGGCTATTACCAAAGAGGCACAGGTATATTTATGCCATCGGTGGTCGCTGATATTGGCCATGTTATTGAAACACATTTAAAGGCATTAGATATGTTGCCAAAAAGTGAAAGAGATAACCACCAACAAGCCTACATTGAGGAAAAGCGCCAAACAATAAAAGCTAAAGAGGGAAGTGAGCTATTAGCTTTTCCAACCACAGCAAGCCAATGTGTAAAATGTTATCAAAAGTCGGTAATCTCATTAGACAATTGCGCTACTTGCTTAAATTGCGGCGATTCAAAATGTGGTTAGTTACTAGCTAGCGATTGTATTCGTGATAAAAGTTTAAAAAAAGTGCAATTGATTGTGATTTATAGGTGATCTTAGTAGATAACTTCTGTATAATCCGCGCTCCCTGCGTTACAAATGCCTACTGTTTTTGACTTTTGTGAAAAGTAGTGGCGATGGACTCGATACTCGAAGGGGTAGAGCGTGGTCTTTTTAACCGGTGATGCTAATTCTTAGCATTCATCATTTAAAGTAACATAATAAATATTGGGTTTTTTAATGAAAACTTTTGTAGCAAAACCAGAAAGCGTACAACGCGAATGGTTCTTAGTGGACGCCGAAGATAAGACTTTAGGACGTATCGCTACTGAAATTGCAACCCGTTTACGCGGCAAGCATAAAGCAGAATATACTCCTCACGTAGATACTGGCGATTACATCGTTGTTATTAACGCTGAGAAAGTGAAAGTAACTGGTAATAAAGCGAAAGGTAAAATTTACTACTCGCATACAGAATTCCCAGGCGGTCTTAAGCAAATTAGTTTTGAAAAACTAATTGAAAAAGCTCCAGAGCGTGTTTTAGAATTCGCAGTTAAAGGTATGTTACCTAAAGGTCCTTTAGGTCGTGAAATGTTCCGTAAGCTTAAAGTTTACGCGGGCACTGAACATAAGCATACTGCACAACAACCACAACTTTTGGAGCTTTAAGCAATGGCTGATAATCAATATTACGGTACTGGTCGTCGCAAGAGCTCAACTGCTCGTGTGTTCATGAAAGCTGGTAACGGTGCAATTACAATTAACAAGCGTGACATTTCTGTATACTTTGGTCGTGAAACGGCTCGTATGGTTGTTCGTCAACCATTAGAATTAGTTGAAATGTTAGAAAAGTTTGACTTTAACATCACTGTTGTTGGTGGTGGTATTTCTGGTCAAGCTGGCGCAATTCGTCACGGTATTACTCGTGCATTAATGGAGTTCGATGAAACTTTACGTGGTTCTCTACGTGTAGCTGGTTTCGTAACTCGTGATGCTCGTAAAGTTGAACGTAAGAAAGTTGGTTTACACAAGGCTCGTAAAAAGCCACAATTTTCAAAACGTTAATATTTACCTTATACGTTTTCAAAAAACCGACTTTATGTCGGTTTTTTTATATCTGTCATTTAGAAAAATGAGCATCCGCAGTAAGGTAACTTCGTGGGCTGTTTATTATAAAAGCGACCTTAGGCGATAATAAATAATACAGTGCGAGTTCCAATAAAATGGTAAACTTTAAAGGATCAGTAATAAAAATAATATGCGGGAAAATAGTCGTATTATTGAGCTGTTTACTGAGCACTTTTTCGATGGTTAGCAATTACACTCAACTATATAAGCATTAAAATAATTTATCGGATAGCGAAAGAGAAACTATTCTTTTCTGCGCTTTTTTTGAATAATAATCTTTCGTATTTAGCTGTGTGTTTAAAGTGACAAAGTCAGTGAAATTAAGATATATAACTGATGTTTCGCTTATTTTTACTTGTAAAAAAGTGCTTATTTCTTTATTATCAGAAAAATTTTTTGTCGCAAGTTTGGGCAAACAATTGGAAAGTATTTCCTCTCGCAACTCACTGTAGCTGTGAGAATAATAATTCGAATTTGTTTGAAACAATGTTATTTGGAGATTTTGAATGAGCAATGCGCCCGTGAATAACGGCCGTCGACGCTTTTTAACTGCTGCTACTTCGGTAGTAGGTGGTGTTGGTGTTGTCGGTTTGGCTGTGCCTTTCATTGGTTCTTGGAACCCTAGTGCTAGAGCGAAAGCTGCAGGTGCTCCGGTTGAAGTCAATGTTAGTAAAATAGAACCAGGTCAATTAATCCGCGCTGAATGGCGAGGAAAACCTGTGTATGTGGTCCGTAGAACTGAAGAAATATTATCAACTTTAGCGGCGCATGACGATCAATTGAAAGACCCAGGTTCAGAAGAGCCTCAACAACCTACTTATGCAGCCAATGCATATCGTTCAATAAAGCCTGAGTTTATGGTTGCTTTAGGCGTGTGTACTCACTTAGGTTGTGCTCCTACTCACCACCAAGGCGATTTTGAAGAGTTTGTTGAAGGTGTAAAAGACGGTTTCTTTTGTCCTTGTCACGGTTCTAAATTCGATATGGCTGGTCGTGTTTTTCAAAGCGTTCCTGCACCAACAAACTTGGTGGTTCCTGAGCATTCATTCCCAACAGCAGACACCTTATTAATTGGTGTTAGCGCAGGAGAAGCATAATGTTAGCTAATTTAATGGCGTGGATTGACAAACGTTTACCGTTAACCGACGCGGTAAACAAGCATGCTGGTCAATACCCTGCACCTAAAAACTTTAATTTTTGGTATGTCTTTGGTGTTTTAGCGAGTGTCGTACTCGTCAATCAATTGTTAACGGGTGTTTGGTTAACAATGAGTTATGAGCCATCAGGTGAAGGTGCATTCGCTTCTGTAGAATACATCATGCGTGATGTTGATTACGGCTGGTTACTTCGCTATATGCATTCTACAGGCGCGTCAGCGTTCTTTGTTGTTGTTTATATGCATATGTTCCGTGGCATGATGTACGGTTCATACCAAAAGCCTCGTGAGTTACTTTGGATCTTCGGTATGTTGATCTTTTTAGTGCTTATGGCTGAAGCTTTCATGGGTTACTTATTACCTTGGGGTAATATGTCTTATTGGGGCGCGCAGGTTATTATTTCTCTGTTTGGTGCTATTCCAATTATAGGTGATGACTTAACACTCTGGATACGTGGTGACTACGTTATATCAGGTGCTACCTTAAACCGTTTCTTTGCTTTACACGTTATTGCAATGCCACTGGTTTTAGTTGTATTAGTTTTCTTACATATTCTTGCACTTCATGAAGTGGGTTCGAACAACCCTGAAGGCACAGATATTAAAAAACCTAAAGGTAGTGTGCCATTAGAAGAGCACAGTAAATTTACTTTCCATGAGCAATATACTAAAAAATACGATATCGTCGATGCGATCCCGTTCCACCCTTATTACACGGTTAAAGATTTAGTGGCGATCGTTATCTTCTTAATCATTTTCTCTTGGGTAATGTTTTTCAACCCTGAAGGCGGTGGCTACTTTATGGAAGCGCCGAATTTTGAACCTGCAAATGGTTTGAAAACACCAGAGCATATTGCACCGGTTTGGTATTTTGGTCCTTTCTATACCATCTTACGTGTTATCCCTGATAAGTTATTAGGGGCAGTTGGTATGTTTTCTGCGATCATTGTCTTATTCTTATTACCTTGGTTTGACCGTGGTACAGTGAAATCTATTAAATTCCGTTGTACTGCTCATACGGTTAACTTAGCGCAATTTGTTATTTGTTTTATTGCTTTGGGTATTTTAGGTACATTGCCATCAACACCGGTCTATAACTTAATTGGTACTATCGCTACGTTTGGTTATTTTGGTTTCTTTCTTGCCTTATGGGTATACAGTAAGAACGAAAAAACTAAGCCAGTTCCAGAGAGGGTTTCAGGATAATGAATAAATTTATTAGAGCTTTTACTTTTGGAATTTTTGCGCTTGTGCCTATGCTTACACTTGCTGCTAGCAGTGGTGTTCATTTAGACAAAGCCGGTAATGATTTAAGTGACAAAGAGTCACTTAAACGTGGTTTTCAATCTTACATTAATTATTGTTTAGGTTGTCACCAGTTACAGTACCAAAGATACAACCGTACTTTTGAGGATTTAGGTATTAGTGAAGCCGATGGTATTGCTAATTATATGTATACGGGTGAAAAAGTCGGTGATCATATTACTAATACTATGCCAGCAAAAGATGCGGCTAAATGGTTTGGTAATACACCACCTGATTTAACGCTAATGGCGCGTTTAAAACCAGGGCCTGATTATATTTATACCTACTTGCGTTCTTTCTACGTTGATCCTGAGCGTCCCTTTGGCGTTAATAACACGGTATTAAAAAATGCGGGTATGCCGCATGTTTTACAGGGTTTACAAGGTGTTCGTACGATGGACGAAAATGGTAAACTCAGTGAAGCAACGGGTGGTTCTATGACCGTTGAAGAGTACGATGCCTTTGCTCGTGATTTAGCCAATTTCTTAGAGTACACCGGTGAGCCAAGCAAGCTTAAGCGTGAAGCTATGGGATATTGGGTAATAGGTTTCTTATTTATTTTCCTTATTTTTGCTTACTTACTTAAAGTTGAATATTGGAAGGATGTACACTAACAATTATTGTTAATGTACAGCGTTTTATTTATGGGGGGCTTTGGCCCCCTTTGTTAGTTTTTTATTACAGATTTTTGGAGGCATTATGGCCGTAGCAGCAAACAAGCGTTCAGTGATGAATTTATATTCTCATGCTGATGATATGTATAGTCATCAAACACGCATCGTACTCGCTGAAAAAGGTGTTGGCGTTGATATTCACTTAGTTGATTTGGCTAACTTACCAGAAGATTTACTCGACTTAAATCCCTATGGCACAGTACCGACGTTAATTGATCGTGAATTAGCACTATACGAAGCATCAATTATTATTGAATACTTAGATGAGCGTTTTCCTCATCCACCATTAATGCCAGTTTATCCGGTATCACGTGGTCGTAGCCGTTTGATGATGCATCGCGTAGAACAAGATTGGTACAGTCTAGCAAAAATAATTATGAGTGGCCCAGCAGACGCTGCAAGCAAAGCTCGTCAAGAACTTAAAGAAAGTTTGTTAAGTGTAGCGCCAATTTTAAATGAAGCGCCTTACTTTATGAGTGAAGAATTTAGTTTAGTTGACTGTTACTTAGCACCACTATTATGGCGTTTACCTGCTTTAGGTATTGAACTTGATGGTGAAGGCTCTAAAGAATTTAAAGGTTACATGCTGAAGTTATTTGAACGTGAGTCATTTCAAGCATCGTTAACTGAAGAAGAACGTGAAATACGTTTAGGTATGTTTTAACCTTGATATCTCCAGAGATGACCTCTAACAAGCCTTATATAGTGAGAGCTTTTTATCAGTGGATTTCTGATAACGACCTTACACCATATATTGCTGTAGATACGAGTGTCTATGGTGTGTTAGTTCCAACAGCTTATGTGACTGATGGGCAAATTGTGCTCAACGTTTCAATGTCAGCTGTTGGCTCTATTTCTCTTGCTGATCATGCCATTGAAGTTAGCGCACGTTTTGGTGGTAAGCTTGAACAGCTGGTCGTGCCTTACGGTGCTATAAGTGCTATTTATGCAAAAGAGAATGGTGCAGGGACATCGCTTGCGATTGAACACCCTGAACCAGAACTTGATAAAGAAATAAGTCCAGTAAAGCCAGTAGGTTTATCTAGTGTCTCTTCAGATAAGAGCAGCACTGTAAAAACCAAGTCTGAAACGGGTTCAGCGAAAGGTAAGCCTAGCTTAAAAGTGATCAAGTAATTACTAAAGACACCATAATTTTTGTTGGTATATTAGCGGTTATGCTGAAACTGTTTTAAATTTATTTCAGTCGTTATTATGGCAAGCAGCAAATAATAAAAAAGCTTCACAAGTATTAACTTGTGAAGCTTTTTTTATGAGCGCGATGGTAAGTAACTTATCGTTAAATGTATTCAAATATTTTGAATACACGATTGACGCCGCTAACATTACGGGCTATCTCTACGGCTTCATTAGCTTGTGCTTGTGTTATTAAGCCCATTAAAAATACTTCGCCATTTTCAGTAACCACTTTAATATTAGTCGCATCGATGTTGTCACTGCCAAAAAGAGCCGCTTTAACCTTAGATGTTAACCAAACATCATTACTTCTGGTCGTAATAGAAGTGGTATTACTGATACGAATTTGATTATGTAGCTGAACAATTTGTTTAACTTCATTAATCGATTTTATCGCCAGATCGCGTAAATAGGTATTGGGCACTTGCCCGATAACTAAGACACTACCGTTAACACTGATCACTTGTAGATTAGTGTTGTCTTCGAGGGCTTGATGTTTGCCAAGCTTAGCATTGGCCTCAAATTCAATTTTTTGGTCGTCCAACTGTGTACCAATACTACGCTCATCGGTAGCAGCAGATGCTCCACCGACAATAGTAACAACAGCAGCAGCAACACACCCTTGCAAAAGTACAATACTTGCTAGGGTTATTAATAATTTTTTTCGCATCATATTAATTGGCATCTTGAGGAAATAAAGTCGTGTCAATAATATCGCATAAGCAATGTATTACCACTAAATGTACTTCTTGAATTCTAGCCGTACGTGAAGAAGGTACACGTATTTCTACATCGTTTTCGCCCAGTAAACCTGCAATATCACCACCATCACCGCCGGTTAATGCGATAATAGGAATGTCGCGAGATACTGCTGCTTCAATCGCTTTTATGACATTGCGAGAATTACCACTGGTTGAAATAGCGAGTAAAACGTCACCATTATTACCTAATGCTCGCACTTGTTTAGAAAATATTTCATCAAAGGAATAATCATTCCCGATAGAAGTAATCGTCGACGTGTCGGTTGTTAAGGCTATTGCCGGCAAAGGTGGTCGTTCAGTTTCATAGCGGTTTAATAACTCGGCTGAAAAGTGCTGTGCATCACCGGCTGAACCGCCGTTACCACAGGCAAGTATTTTATTACCAGCCAATAAGCTTTGCACCATTATCATACCAGCATGCTCAATAGGGCCTGCTAGTAATTCACTGGCGGCAATTTTGGTTTGGATACTTTCGGTAAAGTTGCTTTTGATCCGTTCTAACATAAATGAAATTAGCTCCGTTTATTGACTCTAAAAGGCGTTTTTTAGCCAGGTAATATCGAGATTGTTTATATTACCTTGTAAAGCAATAACATCAAATCGACAAGAAGTATTATATTCGTTTAAACCACATTGTTGCAGATAAATTGCAGCTGTTTTCCTAATTTTTTGCTGTTTTTTCGTTGATATTGCTGAAATAGCACCACCAAACGACATCGAAGCACGATATTTTACTTCGACAAAGACATAAGTGTCAGCATCTTTGACGATTATATCAATTTCACCTAACCGGCAGGTGTAGTTTTTTTCTTCAATAATTAAGCCTTGTGCCACCAAAAAATCTCCCGCGTACCTTTCGGTAATATCGCCAGTTTTTTTAGTCGTAACTGGCTTAGTCCATGGCAATTTCAGCGACCTCGCCATCTTGATATATGCCCCACAATAAGCTTCGCGTTAGGGTGTTATTACTGTTTAATTTTAATATACCGGTTTGACCATAATGACGAACATAGGGTTTTTGTTTCATTAGCGGCAGTTTATCGACTAAATATAGGCTGTCATAACCCATGGCAAAGATGCGTTGTAAAGAGTCAGTGCGACTTGGCCAAAGCGTTTTACTCAAATCAGCTAATTGAGCATTTTGTTGTTGGCTACTTAATAGCCAAGGCATTTCGGTAAATATAAGGTTACGAAGATCATTATGCTTACTTGAATCTTGTTTACTGCTATGACTGCGAGAGCTAGCATAAACCGGGATAATAGTAGCAAAAGGACTGGTATTAACATCAATGTACGGTTTTAGTAATTTTGTTTGTGCCGGTGAACCCACTAAGTAAAACATATCGATGTCACGGCGATTTCTTGGCTCTGAATCGATACTCTGTTTTACTCTTATTTTCAAATCCTTGATACGGGCTTGGCTACTATCAACCTCTAAGCTAGCTTTGAGTTGCTCTTGCATCATTTTGCCTTTTTCGAAATAAACAACTTCAGGAGCATAGCCGTTAATCAGTTGCCATTGTTTGCTAAAGGCTCGGGCAATTCTTTTACTGGCGGTATCTCGGTGGCTGAGTATGACTGGTGAGCGATAATTTTTTCGACTCAATGTTGTTGCTGCTTGGTAAGCTTCGTCTTCTGGACGCATCGACAGAATGAATTGCTCTGCGCTCCGTTGCTGAACTTTTGGGGTGTTAAGCAATAAGCTAGGTAGCAAAATTTCACCTTGGGCAAGGAACTTATCAACATTATTTTTAAGCAAAGGACCAATAATAAAATGACTATCTAAGGCGATTAGCTGTTCATTTAATAAGGTCCAGTCAAGTGTATCAGCATCGATAAAGGTTAAGTTTTTATTGGGAATATTACTATAAGCGGCTAGGATCCCTTGCTGGGCAGCTTTCCCTGCAGACGCTTGTTTACCGGAAAGGGGTAAAATAATAGCAATATTTTCAATAAGTGCTTGTGGGCTTTGTTCTGTTCTTCTTAATGTTTCAATAATCGCTTGTGCGGGGTGCGCAGAAAAATCACCTTGCCACTGACTTAAGTAAGCATCAAAGCGGTTAATATCACCGCCAAATTTATGCGCGTAAGTTAATAGTTGTTGCCAACCTTTAATATAAGGCGGGTCAAGCTCTGCTAATTGGCTGACTTGCCAAGTAGACAGTAAACTTAATGCTTGCCATAGCCCATAAATATCATCAACGTCTGTATTTGAACTGCTGGAAAACCAATGCAATTTAGCGTTGACCGCACTAATTTCTAATGCTCTACGCTGCTGTATATCAGCCAGTAAGAAGTAGTAGTTTTCGCGATGAATAGCGTTATTATCGGTTGAAATTTTATTAGCAACTTCAAGCTGCTTAAAGGCTAATTCAACCTCATTTAGCTTAAGTAAACTTTCTGCACTTACCAATGCTAGACGGTAATTGTCTTGTGAATTGTCAGTCAATGTTGTGAGTTGCTCAGATAACCATAGTGCTTGATTATAACTCTCCTCACCAATCAGTAATTCACTAGCATCAATAAGTGTGGCGATTGCTGTTTTTACTTCTTGTGTTTGTGCAGCCGACAGCAACTGTTGTGAGGTTATTTTATTATTGGCACTCGCTAATGGTTGATTTCGAGAGTCGATTGCGCCTTTATTGGCGGCAATATTTTTGGAAGTACCGCAACTTGTCAATAATGTCGTTGTTAATAGAACGACAGAAAAGAGTGTAGTAATTCGATAAAAAGTGCTTTTTTTAGAAAACAAAAAATTAGTTTGGCTCACCAGCGATAAATCCGTACTTTATTAGTTAGCTTTATAATAAACTTCATCTTCATCAGTCTCAACTTAAGTATTCATTATGTCGTCAGTATTTGTAGAATCAGGCACGCTTTACATCGTCGCCACACCCATCGGAAATTTAACCGACATCAGTCAACGCGCACTTGATGTGTTAACTCATGTGGATATTATTGCCTGTGAAGATACTCGCCATACTCAAAGATTATTATCTGCTTATTCTATCAAAAACAAAACATTATCATTACATGACCATAATGAACGCCAACGTCAAGACTATGTAGCAACACTTTTACAAGAAGGCAAAAGCATTGCACTGGTTTCAGATGCCGGAACTCCCTTAATCAGTGATCCTGGTTTTCATTTGGTTCGCCATTGCCGACAACTTAATTTACCTGTTTCTCCTATTCCGGGTGCTTGTGCAGCAATTGCTGCTCTATCTGTCGCGGGTTTACCCACAGATCGCTTTTCATTTGAAGGTTTTCTTCCTTCAAAATCAGGTGCTAGACAATCAACGTTAGCAAACTTATTAGAAGAACCGCGCACTATGGTGTTCTATGATGCGCCACGTAGAGCAATTGATACCGTTGAAGATATTGTCAAAGTATTGGGTGGAGACCGTCAGGTGGTTATTTCTCGTGAGTTAACAAAAACGTTCGAGACCGTCCACTCAGATACTGCTGAAAACTTACTAGCTTGGTTAAAAGAAGATCCAAATCAGTTAAAAGGTGAAATGGTTTTAATCATAGAAGGCAAAAAAATTGACGCCAATGTGATACCCGCAAAAGCGATTGACACATTGAAGTTATTATTGGAAGAAATGAAACCTAAAAAAGCTTGTGCAATTACTGCTGAAATTTATGGTGTGAAGAAAAACGCTTTATATGAGATTGCCCTTTCAATGAAGGAAGACCAAGTTTAGGTCGTTTACTCCCACTAATACGCTTATTTTAAATAGTACGAGTAAATGATAATTAAATAAATATAAAAAGCCAGCTAATAATATAAGCTGGCTTTTTGCTAATCGCTCAAACGTACCGTCAAACTAGAACTGATAACTCACGTTAAAATCAATTGTACGACCTATGATATAACGGCCATTATCCAACAGACCAGAAGTTCCGCGGGGATCTGCTTCTGTTAAACCTTCTTCATCAGTAAGGTTGTTCACCGCTAATTGCATTTTAACTTCGTCAGTAAGGTTTAGAATGACACCAAAATCAATTTTCGTATAACCTTCTAATATTAGCGCATCAGTATTCTCTGGATCACTGAAACGGTCGTCTGCCGAAGAAACTGTACCGTATACTGTGCCGTACATGCCATTGTCAAACTCAAGATCGTAGCTTGGCGTGATACGTACCTGCCAGTTTGGTAATCTTTGTGCTTGATTACCGACATTATCAGGGTTGCTAGACTCTGTAAGCTCAGTTTTTTGAAGCGTCGCACCTACGGCAACAGAGAAGCCATTATCGGTGAAGAAATTAAAATCAATCTCTACTCCATAAGCTTCATTGGTCGTTACTTGTGCTGGTTGGCCTGGAATAGCAACGAAAGAATCACCAGTCACTTCGTTGAAAAAACCTGTAGCATAAAGGCTAAAGTTATCCGCTGAGTGTTTATAACCTAATTCATATTGAGCAACTTCTTGAACTTCAGTTTGACCTTCTCTTAAATTATCAAAGAAAGGCATTTTGCTACCGTCACTAATACGAGCAAAAATTCCTTGTTTCTCTGTAAACATCCAGTTTGCACCAACAGTCCATGAAGTACTTGACTCATCAAAAGAGGCTACCTGATCAATACTACCGTCTAAGCCCGTATCAAGCGTATATTCAATTTCATGATTCTCACGACGTACACCACTATCGATAGTTAAAACATCTGAAATTTCATAAGATGCAGCAGCATAAAATGCGGTAGTTTTGCCATCACCAATGCTATTGATGTCGTAACTCCAACTACAGTGGTCGGCATTGTCATTACAGTCAATACCTGTCAGGTTTTCGCCACCTTGTTCTACCACATGATAAGACTGATTACCTAATGACCACCAATCGGTAGATGAAAATGTAGAATTATAAAAACCACCCGTTACACTGCCTTTATCAAATGTTTTAGTTAAAGCAAAGTCATTAGTAAATGCTTCAATTTCTTTGAGAACGACCCAACCACCAATCATTTGAACGTCGGTATTACCATTATATTGAGTACCAGTAACCACACCAATGGCCGATTCGCCATTATCAGCAACCGTTGATAACTTAACCGCTCCACCTTGTGGTACTAAGCCATAGGTATCAGCATCACCTTTGGTGTAAGAGAAACGATCAACAAGACCCCAACCATTATCAAGGGTTAAATCAATGCTACCGCCAGATACTGCGCCATTCCAGCCTCGGCCTTTACCAAAATCAAAAACTTTAGATTCTCCATCACCAAACTCAATTTTTTGCAGACGATTATTAGTGCCAATTTGCGTATAGTTATTGTCTACGCCATCAACAGTGATAGGTGCGGGTACATACCAAGTACCATGATCATCAGTTTGACGGGTATAAATATTAATTTTACCGTTGTCTAACTTTTTAGTAATGTTAATAGTAAATTGATTACCTTCTTCAGCATTAAAACCTGCGTCACGAGCGCCAGGTGAGCTTTTAATATAGCCACCAACCATGAAGTATAAATCATCAGCTAAGCGACCACTTATTACGCTATCTACACGTTGTAAGCCGTAATCGGATGTTGAATATTTAATTGAACCTTCAGTATATTCAGAGCCTTCTTTTAATAAAAAGTTAGTGGTTAAGCCTGGCTGACCATTTGATATTACTGGGTTTGTGCCGCCACGAAGTGCTTCCATAAATTCAATAGTATCGTCTAAGCGAAATATGCTTGAATTTTCTAGGAAACTAAGTGTTGGTGGTGGGAAAATAGGAGCGCCTTGCAGCTGAATTGTAAGGTATGGTGCGTCACTTGCACCTGGAAAGCCGCGAACAAATACATTGGCACCGGCAACGCCACCCGAGCTTTCAGCCCAAACACCAGGAATTGCTTTAAAAAGATCAGCGGTACTTTTAGGTGCTATTTTTATCATGTCGTCTTCAGAAAAAGAACTAACAGCAAAGCTTGCTTCTTCCTTAGCAACGCTTTTACCGCTGAAAGTACCCGTAACAACAATTTTTTCGATATTAGCATTTTTATTTTTTGTTGATGTTTTCTCTGCCGCAAAGCTTGAACTCACTTGGCAGCTTAATGCGACAACTATCGCAATGGTAGATAGTTTGAAGTTAGTAGTCATGTATTTTTCCCTCTTATACCAATATTAGCAGTGCCATATCAGTTATTAGTTATATTTATTGATATTTCCTTCCCCATAATTAATATAAAGATGAATGCAAACGTTTGCAAGTTGTTTTTGCAAACGTTTGCATTGTTGTGCTTTCAATTGCAATACTAGCTAGATATGTAATACTTCCTCGGCATTTATATTTTATTAATTTTGGAAATAAACGGAATTGGCTAACGCAAACAAACTTACTTTGGCAGGGCTGGCTAAACTAGCAGGTGTATCAACGTCAACGGTATCAAGGGCTTTGAATGATAACCCTTTGATAAAAAAAGAAACACGTGAAAAATTACAAGCATTAGCGAGTGAACATAATTTTAGCTTAAATAGAGCTGCTAGCCGTTTACGCACGCAAAAAACCAATGTTGTCGCGGTAATTTTAAACTTAACTGACAATACCGATCAAAGTATTAGTGACCCTTTTTTACTCAAAGTGGTGGGCGATTTAAACCAAGCACTTAATCAAAGTGGCTATGAATTACTGTTGTCGAATTCTTTTATGGCAACACAAGATTGGGCTAATTACTTCATAGGAAGTAGTCGCGCTGATGGCATTATTGTTATTGGGCAAGGTAAAAGCACGGAAAAAATTGAAAAGGTGGCTGAATCTAATGCACCACTTGTTGTGTGGGGCGATCCAAAAGGGCACGCGAACTATGCCGTTGTCGGCAGTAATAATGAGCTAGGTGGATATTTAGCGACGGAACATTTAATAAATACCGGTTGCAAACGTATTTTGTTTCTTGGAGATCCTGAACATGCAGAAATGAGTGAACGCTATAAGGGCTATGGGCGTGCACTAAAAGAGTATGATATTAATATTAGTGATGAATTAACATTAGCGTGTGATATAACCAGTAAAGTGGCTTACGAAAGAATCGGCGATCTTGTTCTTGAAAAGGGGCTGTTTTTTGATGGCATTGTTGCATCAAGCGATATGGTGGCACTTGGAGCGTTGAAAGCGTTGAAAGAGCGTTATGTCAGTATTCCAAATGATGTTGGTATTGTAGGATTTGATGATATAGCGATGGCTGAGCTTTTTCACCCGTCACTTACCACGATTAAACAAAATACTAAATCGGCGGCTAAAATTATGGTGGAACAGTTATTAGTTCAGTTTAGTGGCGGAAAAGCAAAATCGGTTGTTATGGATATTGAGTTAATTGCACGAAACTCTACCCGCTCTATCTAATAATCGTTAAATCCTCTTATTATTAGCGCACGAATGCAAACGTTTGCATTCGTGCGCTTTTGATTATAGACTAAACTTAATTATCAAATAATGAGTTTATTTATGTCGCGTTTTATTACCATAAGTGCAATTGCTGCAAGCTATTTCGTTTTTGCTATTCTGCTTAATAGCGTAGGTACTGTCATTCTTCAGTCAATAAATAGCTTTGATATAAGCAAACCGCAAGCGAGTACATTAGAAGGTTTTAAAGATTTATCTATCGCGTTTGTTTCTTTTTTTGTGGCATCAGTTATTCCACGAATTGGATATAAAATTGCGCTGGCTGTAGGTTTAGCCATAGTTACCATCGCTTGTTTCTTAACGCCAGTTATTGGTAACTTTCTAGTGATCAAACTCCTATTCGCCTGTATAGGTGTTTCGTTTGCCTTAGTCAAAATATCAGTTTATTCCATTATTGGTCAGTTAACACATTCAGTAAAATCTCACTCTTCACTGCTTAACACCATAGAAGGTATTTTTATGCTCGGCAGTTTATCGGGCTATTGGTTATTCAGTTTTTATATTGATGGCAATTCGGCAGAGTCTACGCAATGGATGAATGTTTATTATGTGCTAGCCGTTATGTCTTTATTAACCTTAGTGTTAGTGAGCTTTTCTTCGATTAGCAAAGCTGAGCAGTCTTTAACATCAACAAGTATATTTAGTGACTTTGTTGAAATGATAAAAATGAGTTATCAGCCTTTGGTGCTTATCTTTGTCATCTCTATATTTCTTTATGTATTAATTGAACAAGGGATCGGCACTTGGCTACCTACGTTCAATAGTGAAGTCTTAGGTTTACCCACCAATATTAGTGTACAGATGACGAGTATCTTTGCCGCTGCATTAGCATTAGGTCGATTATTAGCTGGGCAAATTCTACGTTACCTAAATTGGTATACCTTTTTGAATATTTGTTTAGCAGGGATGGCATTAATTATTCTATTACTACTGCCATTAACACAAGACCCGACGACGGGTTTAGTCACCAGTGTTTTTGATGCTCCAGCCGTCGCTTATCTTCTCCCGTTAATTGGTTTAATGATGGCGCCTATTTATCCTGTACTCAATTCAGTGATGCTAAGTAGTTTAGCGCGTGCAAAGCACTCATCAATGACTGGACTCATTGTGGTGTTTTCTGCACTCGGTGGTACTACAGGTTCTATTATTACCGGTTATTCTTTTGAAGCACTCGGTGGTCAACAAGCCTTTTATCTCTCATTAATACCTATGGGACTTCTCGTCGCTAGTTTGTATTTTTTTAAAGTCGCAACTGCGAAGCATTCTGTTTAAAGAAATAACAACAAGGTTATCCCATGATGAATACCGAATTATTAAATCAACAAACTAAAGAAAGTTTACATTTTTTTGAAAGTGAATTATTCAAAGATGTGCAAATGAGTGGTTTGTTTGCCGACAGCAAAACTTTTACTGATGCTATTCCTAAAACTGCTTTTATGGAAATTTTACAGAAGTATAAAACTGAAAAAAAACATAAGTCTTCATTCAATTTAGAAGCTTTTATCACAGAGTGTTTTGATATTGTTGAGCATGAAGAAATACGTTCAGAAAACGTAAAAACGAGTATCGCCGAACACATTGATTCACTATGGACCGTTTTAAAAAAGGAAGCTGATCCCAATGCTGTAGGCTCTTTGTTACCTCTGAAAAATCCTTACATAGTGCCAGGAGGTAGATTTAGGGAGATATATTACTGGGACAGCTACTTTACTGCATTAGGTTTGGTTGAGTCAGGAAATATTGCTTTAGCTGAATCTATGTTGAGTAACTTCTTAGAATTACAATCAAACTATGGTTGTATTCCTAATGGTAATAGAAGTTATTATCTATCTCGTTCGCAGCCTCCTATTTTAGGCTTGTTAGTTGAGTTACTTTTGCCTTTTCAACAAAATAAACAGCAATTTATAACAACTCATATTAAAGCCATTGAAACAGAATATAAGTTCTGGATGCAAGGTAAGGCATTGGAGACAGATGAACAATTTGAGTCTAGACGAATCATTAAAATGCCCGACGGAAGTTTCTTGAATCGATATTGGGATGATAATGCTGCTCCTCGTGCCGAATCATATCGTGAAGACATTGAATTATGTCAGGAATTAATGCCTGAAGATCCTGAATCTTTCTATCGTAATATTCGTGCAGCATGCGAATCAGGATGGGATTTTAGCTCACGCTGGTTAGGTGATGAAAATTCATTAGCGTCTATTAGAACCACACGGATTCTACCAGTTGACTTGAATTGCTTATTGTACAAGCAGGAAGAATTACTCGCTAAGTTCTATGAAATACTGGGGAATGAAGCGTCCAGCCTTGTTTATAAAGATTATGCGGCAACAAGAAAAGCAGCAATACAGCGTTATATGTGGTCAGAAAATGATGGTTTTTACATGGACTATGATCTAGATAAAAAATCTTATAGCTCAGTAAAATCATTAGCCGGAGTATTACCTTTGTTTGTTGAGTTAGCTGATGCGAAACAAGTTGACCAAGTTAGTAAGGTGATTGAAAATGAATTTTTACAGCGAGGCGGTTTAATCACGACTGCTATTGAAACAGGCCAGCAATGGGATTCACCAAATGGTTGGGCGCCATTACATTGGTTTGCTGTTCAAGGCCTAATTAAATATGAAAAACAATGCTTAGCACTAACCATTAAGAACCGTTGGCTTAATACGGTAGAGTCGTATTTTCAGCAAACAGGAAAAATAATGGAAAAATATAATGTATGTCAGCAAAGCCATAAAGCCGAAGGCGGAGAGTATGATGTACAAGAAGGTTTCGGTTGGACAAATGGTGTGCATGTCGCCTTTAGCGCGTTATGTATTAAAGAAAGAGATTAAGCTGGATCCTTTTACAATAGCAAGTTTTGTTTGATCAGTTTTGATAATAACTTTTATAAAGAGCAAACCGAGCAGTTATTTGTTTATGCTCGGTTTAATAAATATAGGCTCAGTTTTCTCATTACTTAGTTAATAAAGATCGATTAGTTATGCTTACTACGCTTTGATAACGATAATAAACCAAATGCTATTATCATTAATAAATAACTGCTTGGTTCAGGTACTGAAACTGATTGTTTAGTTTGAATTGAAAGACTGTTGAAATAGGCATTATCGTTTCCAGCATCTCTGTTGTATAAAGAAACACTGTCTATATTTCCACTTCCCATTAATGAACCATTTCGACTTTGGACAAACGAATTATCAAATGCATTGAATATATCGAGTTGGTATAAATCAGCGCTTAATAGGCTGAATGTTATATTAAGTCCTGCATCGGTATAATCGATACCTGTATCAATAACACCTTGCCCATCAAAAATACTGTAATGTTGACCACCACCAATAAAGCCAAATTCAAAGCGGCTTTGCTGGTTATAATCGCCAATAGTATTATGGATATTCTGATTTCTTAACACAAAACCAACAGAGCCACCTTGAGTAATTCCGCCATGCTCAAAGGATACGTTAAAGGTATCACCGGATTGTGTTAGTGAGTTCCCTGCAAAACCTCGGTAAGCTTCAAACTGATTAAAACCATCACCATTTGCATAACTACCCCACGCATTATCACTTGGATTTGAAGCAATGTGATTAAGGTCACTATGCGTGCTTTTATTTGCAAGAAATCCACCAGCACTGCCACTTGCGCTGTCTGTAATGAAATTCCATTCATCAAAGCCTTTACCGCCATTTCCACTCCATTGATTGCCATAGTTATTTGCATTATCTTCTGCAACCGTTATTAAGGATGCTTGGCTGTTAAAAGCTAAAGCCAATATTGAGGCAGCGAGTATATGTTTAATGTTCATGTATATTTTTCCTATTAATTCCGTTTATTATGTTTGTTATTTTGCGATTAATACTAGTATTGCCCTACCACCAAGCCCATAAGAAGTGTATTCACCCCCAATGAATTCTTCAGCACCAGCCGCTTTTACAGAACTAGCGCCGTCATTCCAATTTGAAGTGTCCGTTACTCGATACCAATTTTTACCTGCCCCTGGCCATGGTAATGTGAAGTTCACGTTGTCAGACCAACCGTTATAAGCCACGTATATCGCAGCTGTTGGTTCACTAAATTCAGAGCTATCTATACGATAAGAAATAGCATGGTTATTTGCATCATTAAAGTAATCACCACTAGCAAGATTACCGTCTGGTTTAAACCAGCGTAATTGCTCCATAAAATTGCCATTGGTGTCAGTTGATTGATAAAAATTAGCAGGGCGTAATGATGGATGATTTTTGCGAAACTCAATCATACCTTTAACAAAACTATTGAAGTTGTTTTGGTCTGCATTCCAGTCAAAGCTTAACCAGTTAGCAATTGAGTCTAGGTTGTAGGGATTGTTGTTACATTGTATAGAACGTAAATATTCGTCTCCGCCCGTTAACATTGGCGTACCAGCGCTAAGCATTAATAATGCAAAACCGTTTCTAGCCGCTTTGCGTTGCTCTTGTGCTTGATTATACCAACCTTGATCCCAGCTATGATTACTGCTTTCGCCACCATCTGAAGCGCCAAATGGCCAAGGTTGATTGTTATTTTTACTGTTACACGAATATAAATCTTTTAAGGTAAAACCATCGTGTGAAACCATAAAGTTAACGGAATTCCACGGCGCTCTGCCATCGTCTTGGAATAATGACGCTGAGCCTGTAAGCGCATTAGCCAGTTGGCCTAATGTTACATCTTCGCTACCCATTTGATTTTGATCTTTACGAATAGTGTCGCGATATTGGCCATTCCATTCAGACCAACCCGATGGAAAGCCACCTACTTGGTATGAGTTCCCGCCAATTGCCCATGGTTCGGCAATAAAATCAGTCCCTTTTCCGCCCCATGTTGGACGTTCGGTAAACTCATTAATAATACGATTTAGTGCAGTATAGGGGGCCATTTTGTCATAATTAAAGCAGCCATGTTCGCAGGTGTTACCTAATACCGAAGCTAAGTCAAAGCGGAAACCATCCACGCCAAGTTCTGTTTGCCAATAATCTAAAGAATCAATAATCAGGTTTTGTGCAATAGGATTAACGGTATTGTAATTTCCGCCAACACCCGTATTGTCCCACGAATGTTGCTTGTCATTAGTCAAAGAATAATAGGTAGGATTGTCTAAGCCACGCCATGAATAAAGGTTATAAGTTGATGAATCACCATTTACCCATGCACCACCTTCACCAGTGTGATTGTAAACAACATCAATAAAAACTTTGATGCCTTTGTCATGAAAGGCTTTAACCATAGCCTTGAACTCTTTCGTCGGGCCACCAGCCGATTTATCACTGGAGTATCGACGTTCGGGTGCAAAGTAATTTAAGGTCATGTAACCCCAATAATTATCACCATCGGTTGATGTGGCGACATCATTGGTATCGTTTTGTGTTTCCTGTACAGGTAAAAATTCAACAGCTGTAATGCCTAAATCGGCTAAGTAGTCAGCTTTAAGTGCTGCACCTTGATAAGTGCCACGAAACTGTTCAGGAATTGTATTGTCATTTTTGGTTAGGCCACGCACATTAACTTCATAGATAACATCATCTTTTAACGCACGGGTTGGTTTTATACCGATAGATTGAGTAGAGCTTTTAAGTAATATACCTTTTGGTGCTTGTAAGCCACTGTCGATATTACGGTAGTTCTGACCAGACGCGTAAATGGTACCGTCATTCCACTGAGGTGTTAAATTGTCATGACTTAGTTCTTTAGCGTAAGGGTCACTCAGTAGTTTATTCGGATTAAAGCGATTACCTTGAGCATCAACATCACTGATAAAACCAGCGTTATTACCTTTTTGCCATGCAGTCTCGTATGCCCAGTTTGCTCCCCATGCACGATAGCCATAAAAGATAGTGTCGTTAAGCCGAACGTCTAAATTGTTGGCTGCTATTGATACAGACCAAATATTATTGCTGTCTTTACTTAAAGAATATTGAGCGACTTCTTCAGCACCTATCGCTTGGTCATAAAGGTAAAGATCTATTTTTGTTGCTGTGGCAGAATAAATTCTAAAATTGAGTTGTTGATTATCAATGCTGTACTTTGCACCGAGGTTACTGTGGTTAATATCTGCATGACTATAAAAAGCGAGCAAAAGCGTACTTAAAGCCAGTAGATATTTGGCACTCTGTTTAATTATTATATTTATTGTCATTGTTGAACCTTATTAATATTATATTTTTGGTTGTTATTTGACCTGACTAGATGTTAACTAATTGTGAAAATAGATAGCAATTGTCTACATACGTATTCATACGGGTTTGTTTTTTTAGTCAGATTAATAACCATTGGCGTTTTTTTGTAATTCAGGTAAAATGCGCGGCGAGTTGACCAGACAATCGCTGCTTTATTCTTGTATCAGATGTGTAAACTGAAGATATAGGTATGAGGGGGAGGAAAGTCCGGGCTCCAATGAGCAGGGTGCCAGGTAACGCCTGGGCGGCGTGAGCCGACGACAAGTGCAGCAGAGAGAAGACCGCCGATGGTTGTTTCTAGGAACTTCACAGGTAAGGCTGAAAGGGTGCGGTAAGAGCGCACCGGATTGCTGGTAACAGTAATTGCAGGGTAAACTCCACCCGGAGCAAGACCAAATAGGGTTTCATATGGCGTGGCTCGCGTTGAAACCGGGTAGGTTGCTTGAGCCTTAGAGCGATTTAAGGCCTAGACGAATGATTGTCACTCTTTTTCGAAAGAGATACAAAACCCGGCTTATGTGGTCAACTCAACTATTCTAGTGACCGCTTGATTATTTTAATAATAATCAAGCGGTTTTCTAAAATCCTTTCATATCAATCTATACAATCCCAAATAATGTTATAGCGTTAGCTATAGGAGACTGAACGGCTTTCTATGCTGTTTAATTGACGCATTATCTTAGTCTTCGAAATACATAAATACCTAAAAATAAGCTAGTAATTGAACGTGTTGAAGTAACCTGTCTTTTTTGATTGTAATGTCATTGGTTGCCGGCTTAATTTTTGTTAATCTTATTCTTGCCTCTCACCGCTTGCTATAAATAGTATGGAGGCTAGAGTAAACAACATTAAGGTAATAGTTAACATGCCCAACCAAGCCATTTTGCGATGACCGACAAACGTAAAGAGCGGAAAGTACCTTCCGGAAGAATTGCTCGTCTCGCTAAGTTGGGCGGTTTGGCCTCAGCGGTTGCCGGTAATATTGTTAAAGGTGCGACAAAACAAATGCTCAGTGGACAACGTCCATCATTAACTGAGTCCTTACGTAATATTGACAACGCTATATCTATCACCAAGCGTTTAGCACATATGCGCGGCGCGGCGATGAAACTTGGTCAACTACTCTCCATGGATGCCGGTGAATTACTGCCTATCGAATGGGAACCTATTCTTTCAAGATTGCGCCAAGAAGCTGACCCTATGCCTAAGGCGCAACTACTGAAAACCTTGGCTGCGTCTTGGTCAAAAGACTGGCATCAACAATTTAGTTATTTTTCATTTACCCCCATCGCATCGGCAAGTATTGGTCAGGTTCATCGGGCAACACTAAAGGATGGTCGTCAGTTGGCGATTAAGGTCCAGTACCCGGGTGTTAGAGAAAGCATTGACAGTGATATTGATAACGTCATGAATTTATTAAAACTCAGTGGCGTTTTACCTAAACATATTGATTTGACTAGCGTGCTCGCTGAAGCAAAAGCACAGCTTAAAGCTGAAGCTAATTATTTGCAGGAGGCGGAATTTCTTAACACTTATCGTGAAAATCTGGGTAACGATCCTCGCTTTATTGTGCCCTTTGTTGTTGACGAGCTAACGGACAAAAATATACTGACGATGGAATATATCGAAGGTTCTCCCATCACTGATATTAGTAACATGAGTGCTGGTATTGTTGATTTAGTCTGTAGCCAATTAATGGATTTAACTTACCAAGAGCTATTTACGCATAAACTTATGCAAAGTGATCCCAACTTTGCTAATTTCTTGTATCAGAGCGATACACAAAAAATAGTGTTACTTGATTTTGGCGCTTGCCGGCAGCTCTCTCAACATACCTCAGTACATTATCTTGCTATGGCTGATGCAATGCAGCGTCAAGATAATAATGACATGCGTTCAGCCTTGTATTCGCTTGGTTTAGTTGACAATAACATGAGTGATACCGCGATAGATATTGTGCTAAAGACGTGTTTTGAAGCTAGTTATTGTTTACAAAGTAATACGGGCTACAACTTAAAAAAACAACAACTGATTAAGCGAATTAGAGAGGTTAGTATGCCATTAATTACCGATAAAACAGCGATAGCATCTCCGATATTTGAAGTTGCATTAGTCAATCGTAAAATTACCGGTATGATACTGCTAGCCAATAAGTTGGGGGCAACACTCGATTTTAAAAGCACACTTGCTCCTTATTTACTGGAAAGCGCAAAGCAATTAAACGATGAAACCTAACACAATCGATTTTCAAAACAGCAACTGCTGTTTTAGTCTTTTAAAAGTAAACTTTAGTAACCGCCTGAGCTATTTTTAAATCACTCAGCGGCTTTCTAAAGTTCTCTATTATTCAATGTTATTGATGATTTTATGGTTTACGACATACCTGCTGTTTGATTTGCCTTTTTGGTTAATAACTCGATCACTTTATTTCGTTCAGATAAAACGATTAACAGTGCTAAATCATTAGCTGACAGTTGATTAACAATCTGTTGCGCACCTTGATAAGGACCCTCTGAAAAATAGATGTTATCGGCAGACATACCACTTTCAATCGCTACTTTAGCTATTAAATTTGATATTTCGCCAAGCTCTCTTCCTCTTAAGTACTCGACAGTTTCGGCCGCAACCAATATATCAGGTTTCATTTTTAAGGCTGATTTTGTCATTTTAATAATATCGTCATTGCTGCGATCACCTGCATGACTAAGCATCAAAAACTTTCGTGATGCTGGTATATTGGCCATGGTCAGTGCCATGGCATTCATACCATGAACATTGTGGGCAAAATCCATAATAACCGAAGCGCCATTGAGTTTAAATTGGTTACCGCGGCCCGGATTATCGTCAACATTACTTGAAAAATTTTGCAAGGCAAGACCAATCACTGCGCTATCTATGTGTAAGCTCTTAGCTAAAGCGGTCGCCCCTAAGGCATTTTGAACATTATGTCGGGCAGCGCCGTTTAATGTCATAGGTATATCGTTAACGGCAACGATCATCGATTCAAGGCGCTCGCCAGTGCTGGTATTTTGCGTACAATAAAAAATTGCGCCGTCACGGATGAAACAAATAGCACCACCAATGGCTTTATGCTGTTGAAGTACTGGATTATTTTCATTTAATGAAAACCAACATTTATTAACGGTTAATGTTGGTGCAAGTGCTGTTAAATACGGATCATCAGCGTTGAGCACTAATACACCGCTAGTTAGCGCTTTTGCTACAACCGCTTTGGTTTGTGCAAGCCCTGCTACGGTATTGATACCATATTGCCCTAAATGGTCTTCAGCTATGTTGGTAATTAATGCGGCATCAACGTGATCTATGGGTAGGCCACGGCGCAATATTCCGCCGCGCGCGACTTCTAGAATGGCTGTTTCGGTTTCTGGATGTCGAAGTAACATTCGTGCACCACCGGGTCCTGAATAATCACCATAATCTATTATTTTTTCGCCAACACGAATAAAGTCAGTCGAGGTGACACCGCAACATTTATTAGACTGCTTAATAATTTCAGACATGATACGCACGGTGGTTGATTTTCCGTTAGTGCCAGTGACCAATGCAATAGGAATTGATTGGTAGTGTTGCCAATTGAGCTGCGTTGGATCTGGTAATGATGTCACTGGCCAGCGTTGACAGCTTTTACCGTAACCTAACGAAAACTCATCATCATCAACTAAATAATCGACATGATTATTTATGGCTAAATCTATTAAGTTAAGTAGAGCAGGGTTAGCCTCTTCGGCAATCATTTGTTTAAGACGAGTGACGGTTTTATCCATTTCTTGTTGATGAGTGTCACTTATACTGCCGGTTAAAATTTTGCTACACGCAAAATCCCATGCGGCTTCGTTGACATCGCAAGATGCATACAAGGCATCCATTGGCGCACTTATCGCAAGGCTTATGCCGTCTTCAAAAATACGATAACACGTAGATTCATCTTGCCAATCGACTGCTGCCAATAACTGATTAACGTAAATTAACCACTGATCAACGACTGTTTGCTTATCGATGCCTGAGACAAAAGCATCAATAATCGCGCCGGGTTTATTCCATAATAAGCTTTTGCCAGTAAGCCGTCGCTGGTCATCTAATGTTAAGGTTATAAGGTTATTCATGGCATACCAATTTGATTAAATTTATTCCCAACGCAGCGCTGTTAGGAAAGTGAGAAGAAGGTAAAGCTGTATCAATATAATTGTTCACTTTGAGACAGTTTTGTTAGGTCATTATTTGTATGACAAGTTCGATGATGATTTGAAAAGTTAATACGCAGCTTTATTGCTTTAACAATAGGCTGCGTTAGTTTATGCCGCTAGGTTATGTTGGTAACACATCACCTAGCGAGGTTAAGCTTATTCATCTTCAGTTAATGGCAAATAACTGCATTAACTTGGTTTTAATCACTTTCTTCTTCTATGGTTGAAACAATGCGAACGCCTCGATCATCCTTAACTAACTTCATGCCTGACTCTAGTATAAAGGGATCAGGTTCATCGGTGTTTAACATCGAAACAACGGTATGCACGGGTTTTGTTAATGTTTCTGCTGGATTATCTTCACTACCGTTAAAATTAATGATTTGCTTCCAACAACGGGTAATCGCATCACCAAAGACAATCACTAAATCATCTTTATTTGCCATCGACAAGGCTTTTTCAGTAGCTGTGACCTCGTCAGGTATCATCAAGATATTGTCTTCGCTGATACCTTGTGCTTTTAACGTTGCAGCTAACATTTGCGGCACTTCATCACTACCACGTCCACGAAGATTGTCATCGGCGCGACAGATATATAAATCAAAATGTCCAGCGGCTGCTTTGGCGATGTTTTCAATATCTTCATCACGGCGATCTCCCGGTGCGGCTAATACCGCAATACGCTTACCATTAACGTCTAATTTAGTCGCTAATTCGCTCATATGGCGAACACCATCGGCGTTGTGAGCATAATCTAAAATAACTCTAAAAGGATGTTCATCAAAGACGTTCATTCGCCCCGGTGCTTGATAGAAGGTGGTGTTAAACGTTCTTAATCCTTGTTGAATTGCATCAAGTGGTTTATCTAGAGAATAGGCGAGGGCAGCGGCAAACATCGCATTTTGTACGTTATGAGTGGCTTTACCTTCCAGTGTAGCAGGAATTAAATGTGTCCAAAGTAATGGGATATGCGCACCGTTATCAAAGATGGTGATCATTTCACCATTGATGCCCTTTTCAAGCACCACGGCACGTCCACCCGCGCGAATATGCTCCCTAACTAAACCATGTCCTGAATTCATAGTCACATAACATAAATGTTTTGCTTGAGTATGGTCGGCCATTTTTAAACAAAGTGGGTCGTCGGCATTAAGTATGACCGCGTCTTTGGCTACTTCAACGACAATACGTTTAATTTCAGCAAGTTGTTCTAGGGTATCAACACCTTTTAAGCCTAAATGATCGGGTTGAACATTAATGCAGGCGGCAACATTACTTTCTCTATAACCTAAACCTGAGCGAACGATGCCACCACGGGCAGTTTCAAGAACAGCAATATCAACCGAAGGATCTCTTAAGACAATTTGTGATGCAACGGGTCCGGTCATATCGCCTTTTACTGATAACAGACCATCAACGTACACACCATCAGTTGATGTCATACCTACAACATGTCCTGCTGTTTTTAAAATGTGCGAAAGCATTCGTGAAGTTGTTGTTTTACCGTTGGTACCTGTAATGCCGGCAATAGGGATACAAGTGGGTGTATTAGGTGGAAAGAGCATATCAATAACTTTGCCAGCAACATCACGAGGTTTGCCATGGCTTGGTGCAACATGCATACGAAAACCTGGCGCGGCATTGACTTCAACGATACCGCCGCCGATATCTTTATATGATTGAGTAATGTCAGAGGTCAGAAAATCAACACCGCCAACGTCAAGACCAACGGCTTTTATCGCTCGTTCAGCCATCACTTTATTGTCAGGGTGAACTACATCAGTCATGTCTATCGCGGTGCCGCCCGTTGATAAATTAGCGGTTGAACGTAAATAGAAAATTTCGCCTTCAGGTAATATGGTATCAACGCTATAGCCAGCTTCTTCAACTAAACGGGTTGCTTGTGAGTCCATTTCGAGTTGAGTGAGCACTTTTTCATGGCCAACACCCCGACGCGGGTCTTCATTTACAATATCGATTAATTGCATAATGGTGTGTTTATTGTCACCAACAACATGACCCGGTACGCGTTTTGCGACAGCAACAAGTTCGCCATTAACAACAAGCATTCGATGATCTAAACCGGTTAAAAATGACTCAACTAAAACAGCTCGACTGGTGCCTTGTTCGCGGGCAAAATCAAATGCTGTATTAATTTGCTCGTCAGTGGTTAAATCGATAGAGACGCCACGGCCATGGTTAGCATTTAATGGTTTAAGTACAACCGGTAAGCCAATACGTTTTGCTGCTTTTATGGCATCTTTGGCAGAATAAACCATTTGTTGTCTAGGCACAGGTAAACCGAGATCATTTAATAAATTGTGGGTGTCTTCTTTATCACAAGATATTTCAACAGCAATATGATTCGTTTGGCTAGTAATGGTGGCTTGAATGCGCTGTTGGTATTTACCATGGCCAAATTGTACTAAGCTGTACTGATTTAACCGTAGCCATGGGATATGACGTTCTTCAGCTGCCGTTATTAAAGATTGAGTACTGGGACCAAATTCTTTGCGCTGTGCATAACGAATAAAGTTTGATAGCTCTTCAGCAAAATCGAAATCGGCTTCTAATTTTGTTTGTAGTTGTGCTTGAATATTTACTGGCATCACTGAGATAAGCAGGTTTCTGGCAAGTTCAGCAGCAGCTAATCCAACATCTCGTTGTTTGTACTGAAAGACCATGTCATATTGACCAACTTCGCCATTGCCTCTGGTTTTGCCAAAAGTAACTTCAGTACCGGCCATGCATTGCAGTTCTAAGGTTGCATGTTCCCATATGTGAGCTATCCAGGTACCTTCATCTTCTTGCAAGCGCCTAATAAAACCGCCAGATTCGCCGTATGAACAGCCATGCTCTTTTAAACCGGGTAAGGCTTCAATTAAGCCATCAATGAATTCTTTACCTAATTTTACCGAAGGGTATTGCTCTAATATGCCAACATCAACAGCGTGTCGAATAACAGGAAAATGGGCGTAAACATTAGGGCCAACATAAACATTACTTGTTAATATTTTCATTATATGTCCAAAAATCAGGTGATTAGAATTATTATTATGTGTACCTACAAGTTGAACCTTTTGTCGAAAACAGGGTGCAACAAAATATAATATGACAATTATTGGGAGGAATAAATCACGGTGATACTGAACTGACTATGTGCACAGGTTCTATTGATGTGCATATGTTGAGTTACAAACCGAGAAGTTTCAACGCATTACACTTAAGATCTTTATAAGATCGAATAGAAGTAAAAAATTGCCATAAAAAAATAATGGTATAACAAAAAGATACCATGGTTTTACTAATAGACAAGACAATTTTTTTCTAAACTTGCTAATGATAAAATGCGCAAGGAAAGTCAGCCAAAAAGTTATGGTGAATAGCGTCGTAGAAAGGTGTTTTTTTATTCGGGTTCAATGAAAAAGAAGCGGCGTTTGTGAGCCTTTTAAAGAGATTTGCCCATAAATAATGCGTTTATTTATGGGCAAATTTTAGCTTAGCTTATTGGTATCTAAAAAGACTAAACGGCTTTAGGTGATGCGACTCGAGTATTTAAACAATAAGTATCACCGTGACTAAGCATATGGAGTTTTAACCCTATCAAGGTAATGGAATCTCCTGTACGAGCTTCAGCCATTGAACTGTGCTGCAAATCAGAAGGGTCAACAACCGTAATACTTCCATGTCCAACCACTTCTAGTAACCCGTCTGGCGCAATAAAGGCAGCGGTATTTTCACAAATTCCGAGTCCTGAAGCAAAAGGATTATATGAAACAGCAGAAAGTAGACGTCCTAAACGATTACGTTGACTAAAGTGTTGATCTAAAAGTACTTTACTTATTAAACCTAAGCCAGGAGCAAAAGTTACACCTTGCTCATTAGGTAATGCACCGGTAGAGCCACCTGCAATCATATGCTCAGGCATAATAGCGGCACCTGCAGATGTTCCTGCAACATGCACACCTTCAGAGTTTAATTTTCTTATACTCTGTGCAATCGAAGTACCGCCTAATATAGTCGACAAGCGTAATTGATTACCACCGGTAATAAAAATACCTGTTGCGTTTTCAAGTGCGGCTAAATAATCTTCGCGCTCAGCATCTTCTCTGCTATTTATCGGTAAAGATATCGCATTTTTGACATTAAGATTACGAAAAATAACTTCATAATTTGGCCCAGTCTCAGCAAGCTGTGACGCGGTTGGAATAATCACTATATTGGCATTTTCATCGCCACATAATTCTACAAAACGTTGTAGAATTATTGGGTCATCAACACGCTCTTCTGCCCCCCCGATTGGAATTATAAATCCCCTTTGCTGACCTTCAGCAATTTTTGCTGGACACATACCTACCTCTACTCAAAAGTTCCACTTACTACTGTTGTGTTGTCACGTTTATGCCAACGACCTTTTATCATCACGTCAGTAATTTCAAATTTGTTGTTAAGTACGAGCATATCGGCATCGTTATTACGTACTATTTTTCCTTTACTGTGTAAACGTAGCAACGTAGCCACGTTGCTAGTAAACATCGGTAAAATACTTTCAAGCGCAATATTCTTTCTTAATGTTGCTTGTAATGTTTCCAGTAATGTACTGGCTCGGCCAAAGTCCATGTGTTGTAATTCGCCTTGTTGATCGAAACAAGGTAAACAACCACCACCGTCTGAACTGACGGTTATTTTGTCCAAGGGTAAACCTCTTTGTACGGCAATTTCTATCGCATCGCATGCCTCTAAACCAGGCTCTGCTGTGCCTTCAGGAAAAGCGGTAATATCGATATAACAGCCGTGCGCTAATAATTTGCAACTGTCTTCAAATAATGGCTTATTTCGATTAACGTGCGTCGGATTAAAGACACGGGCAGGAATTTCTGTTTCATTAATCGCTCGCTCAATTAATTCAAGACGCCGTTCACCATCACCGAGATGAAAATGAATAATACCGGCTTTGCCTGTCAATAACCCCGCAACATGTGCTTCACTAGCTAGTTTTATTACTTCTTCAAAAGTTGGTTGGCTTGAACGATGATCGCTAATAGCAAACTCACCAATACCAATAACCGGCTCTAAAAAAGTAATATCTGCTTTTGCGCTACCAATTAACGTTGTTAACGGATAATGATAACCACCGGTCCAACAATATGCCGACATGCCTTCTTCACGGAGTCCGTAAACTTTGCTTATTAGGTTGGCAATACTTCGAGTGGTGTCATCTGTACCTAAAAGTCCAACTACAGTTGTCACACCCACTTGGGTAAATTCTGAAAGAGAAACTGGGGGAACTTGTGTTGAAAAACCTGCTTCACCACCACCACCGGTAATATGAGCATGACTGTCGATAAAACCTGGCACTAGGTATGCGCCATTAAAATCGATAACTTCAACCGGCCAGTTATCAGGGATATTATGGTGGGCATGATCAGAAACATCAAAAATATCAGCGATTTTTCCACCAGCAATCAGCACATCTTTAATACCCATAGGAGCAGGGTTATAAAGGTTCACGTTTTTTAATAATGAAATCATAGGTATACGGTAAGGCTTTATAAATGACGGGCAAGTATAGACTATTCTATACCTAGTCCTAAGGGTTGCAACTATAACATAGCTATAATTTCTCAGCCAACTACATTTATAAACGAAAGGTTTAAATACTGTTTTACTAAGTAGTTAAATCTATAGTGCATTGATAAGGTTCACGAAAGTGATAGTAATCCCTCGGTTAAACTAACGGTAGCTTTAACGTTTTAATCGTTTGATAAATGTATGGGGGATTTACGTGAAAAAGGTCTGAACTTAATATAAATAGCTAGCCCCTAACACTCGGTTAGAGGCACTATTATTGCTAACAAAAAAGTGTTAACTAGGTATAGCTTTAGCTAAAAGTTTGGTACTTTTATGCGTGGTAGTGTTTAACGCAAAAACGTTTAAGGACGAGTTTGCCCTTGACCGGCAACACGGTATTTAAAAATGGTTAGCTGCTCTAAACCAACGGGTCCACGTGCATGTACTTTACCGGTCGCAATACCAATTTCAGCGCCCATACCAAACTCACCACCATCAGCAAACTGAGTTGAGGCGTTATGCATCACCACGGCAGAATCAACAGAGCGCATAAACGTTTCCGCGATTTCCGCATTTTCAGTGATAATAGCATCGGTATGTTTAGAGGAATGCTCTTCAATAAAATCAAGCGCTTCATCTAATCCAGATACTACTTTAACCGATAAAATCGCATCAAGGTATTCAGTATCCCAATCGGCTTCAGTTGCAACATTAATACGGGGATCGCAGGCTTGAGCCGCAACATCGCCACGAATTTCACAACCCGCTAAGGTGTCTACGAGTTGTGGTAAAAATTCTTTTGCTATTGCTTGGTCTAACACTAAACTTTCAGTTGCACCACAAACACCAGTTCTGCGTAATTTTGCATTTTTAATGATACTGAGTGCTTTGGTCAAGTCAGCGTCTTTATCAACATAAATATGGTTATTGCCATCTAAGTGTAACAAGGTTGGTACTTGAGCTTCGTTTCTGACTAGCTCAACTAAACCTCGGCCACCACGAGGAATAACTAAATCAACATAATCGGCACAGCGCAGTAAAGCGGCAACGGCAGATCGGTCATCGGTGTCAACCAGTTGTATACAGTTAGCCGGTAAGCCAGCCGCACGTAAACCCGTTGCCATACACTCAACAATAATACGTGTGGAATTTAAGCTTTCAGAGCCGCCACGTAAAATTACCGTATTACCTGACTTAAGACATAACGCGCCAGCATCTGCGCCAACATTAGGACGTGATTCATAAATCATCCCAATAACACCAATAGGTGTTGCTACACGGGTTATTTTAAGACCATTGGGACGGTCAAATTCAGCTAATACTCGACCGACAGGATCGGCTAGCTTGGCAATGTCTTCTAGCGCGACAGCCATACCTTCAACTCTTTCAGGGTTAAGCTCTAATCGGTCTACAAAAGAATCGGCTTTACCGGCTTTTTTAACGCTTAAAACATCGAGTGCGTTTGCTTTTAGCAGTGCGTCCATATTTTCACGAAGCGCATTTGCGGCAATAGTTAATGCTTTGTTTTTTTGTTCTGTCGTTGCACAGGCAAGTACTTTGGCCGCGGCTTTTGCTTGCTTACCAAGCGTGGTGATCATTGTTTCTATATCAGTATTCTTAGAGGTATTTGACATTAATTTTTATCCTTTTACTTGTTCATTTAACGCTAAACTGTTTGATCAACTTTTTTACTTGAATGATATTAACTTTTATTTTTATCGCTGATATTAATATCAAAAGCAATAATAAAAGTTCAGTTTAAAGAATTTAGGGTTTTCATCAAAAATGTTTGAGTGCGTCATTGCTGACTAGACTAAAGTTAGCGCAAGGCTACTGCACGTTGATAAGCCGATAAAACAGTTGAGTCAAATAGAGACGCTAACTGTTCATCTTGCATAAGCGCACTTAATCCTGCCGCTGTCGTACCATTTTTACTGGTTACTGAGTTTCGCAAAGTCTCGGCATCTTCTTTACTCGTTAAGGCCAACTCCATCGAACCACTGAGTGTATTCAATACCAACTCTCTTGCAGTTTGCGGTGAAAAGCCGAGTTTAATTGCCGACTCTATCCAACAACGTGCTATTTCAAAGGCATAACCAGGACCACTTCCAGCGACTGCCGTTACTCGGTCTAGCTCGTCTTCGCTGGTTGTTATGTGTGTAAAACCAACGGCATTGGTTAATGCTACAGCGTTTTCAATTTGAGCCGCACTACAACGAGAGTTTGCGAAAAGTCCGCTAACGCCTCTACCAATTTTTGCGGGTAGATTTGGCATAACGCGAACAATAGCTTGTTCGCCAATCAGTTGCTCTATTGAAGAAACCGAGTAGCCAGCAGCGATAGAAATAATGCAACCCGAATCAGCAAGATGACGACGATAGCTTGGTAATATTTTTTCAATAAGCTGTGGTTTAATCGCAATAACAATGATGTCGAAACGTTGATCAGCTAGCTCTTCAATGGCTTGTCTGACGATAACATTCTGCGGTGCTTTAACTAATGAGGGATTAATAATAGTGATGGTGTGATTTGTAGAGGTTGCCCAACGAGCCAATAAAGAACCGCCCATTTTACCACAACCAATCATAAGTAATGACATGAAACTCCTGTTGTTTTTTAGCTTACATTGAATGAAATGCAGATCGTTTTGCAGGTGTTCAGTACGAACTTTTTAAAATCCGATAATATATTTTTCAAAACGTTGAGTTTGAGTTCAATTGAAAAATTATCTTTTTTAGTATATGATATCTGCACTCATTTGTCGATTGCCGTCAAATTCTAACGTTTTTACCAACGTTTCAGCAATTTTTTATCTATTACTTTTAACGCGGTCAACCGCAGATAAATTTATGTTATCAGTAATAAGCAATAATTCTAATACGACAATAAAATATCACGAAAATAGCTGCAATTTGTTGAATCAATTTTGTGAATGATTCAACGCTACTATTTATTTTAATTAACCAGAGCACGGAGTAATTTTGCCCTCATTTGAACAACAAAAAACTGATAAATCTTCTCGAAACAAGCCACGTATCGTTATTAAAGTGGGTTCGAGTCTCTTAGCAAATGTTAAAAATTTAACACCTAGTTTTGCTTTTATGCATGGTCTCCTAAGTGACATATCTTTGTTACGCGAGCAAGGCTACGAAGTTGTACTGACCTCTTCTGGTTCAGTAGCATTAGGTCTAAATACGGTTGGTTGCACTATTGAAAATGCTAGTGTGCAAGATAAGCAAGCGGCTGCCGCTTGTGGACAACCCATCTTAATGCATGCCTACAAGCAAATTGCACTTGAGTATGGTTTTGATATAGCACAGGTTTTAGTTACCTTAGATGATTTAGAAAATAGACGTCGCTTTCTCAATATTAAAAATACCGTTCATCGCCTGATAAAACAAGGCGTAATGCCTATCGTCAACGAAAATGATACGGTGACTACAGAAGAAATTCGTGTCGGAGATAATGACAGACTTGCTGCTAAAGTCGCACAAATGATTGGCGCAGAGTATTTGTTTATTCTTACCTGTATCGATGGCGTGTATGACCGAGACCCTTCAGAAGAAGGCGCAATTTTTGTCGATTCTATCGAAGATGTTAGTAGTTATATGGAAGCGGCAAGCGGCACCAGCTCTTTAGGTACCGGTGGCATGCTAACTAAACTACAAGCGGCCAATATGGCGCAAAATGCTGGTTGTACAACCATTATTTCGAGAGGGACGATGGAAGCGCCTGTTACCGGAATATTGCAAGGTGATCGCAGACACACTAAGTGTATTGCTCACTCATCACCTTCATCTGCATGGAACATCTGGCTAACTGACCGTTTACAAATGGCCGGTAGTTTAGTGATAAAACAAGAAGTTGCTGATGCATTATTTGGCGGTGACGAAGGATTTACCTGTCACGATGTTGTTTCAATACATGGCAACTTCGAGCGCGCAGATGTGCTTCACGTCTACGACGAAAAAGGTGAAGAAATAGCACGTGGTTTGTGTAACTTCTCATCGGATGAAACAGCCATTATTGCTAGTCGTCCAGACGAAACAGTGCAAAATATCCTTGGGTATAGCGCTTCACAACGATTGATCAATAGTGAAAACTTGGTCGTCTTAAGTGAACATCATCTTTCTTGGGATGAACCTGTTCAAGATGATTAATTGATTAATTGATTAAATGACCTCTGCAGCAATGCAGAGGTTTTTTTTTATCACTTAAATACACTCGTCATTCTTACCTATTAAGTATTAGCCTCAGCTAACCGACTCAACTATGATTTTCTGTAAAACCTGCTTTTATCAATTAGTGGGCGATTAACTGCCTGACTACATCGAGTTACACCCGCATATAATAACTTAACGATGTTGATCTAATCGCTAAGTTAATTCGTATATAATTTTTTTGAATCTTCGAATTATATCTATGAAACGTTCCTTATACTGGGTGACTAACGATCTTCGTCTCAATGACAACATTGCACTTAACTTAGCCAGACAAAGCGAACAATTACTTTGTGTTTATGTCGTTGATAAAAAGTGGTTCGAGCCAAAGAACTATCAATCTAAACCTTTGGGTGATAAACGCTGGCACTTTTTACAGGGGTGTTTGAGTGATTTTAATCAAAGTTTATTAGCATTAGATCAACAACTTTACATTGTTTACGGGGACACATTATCGAGTTTAACCGCGCTCTGTGAAAAATATGATATTACCGATGTTATTACCACACGTCTTCCTGGCACATATGAAAACAGTTTGATCGATGAGCTCGGTCGGCGTTTGCCCGAAGCGGATATTCATCAGGTCGATCAATTTACGTTATTCCCACATCACGTTTTACCCTTTGAACTTGAGCAACTCCCAATAAGTTATTCTAAGTTTAGAAAGGTGATGGCTGATATTAGCATCGCTGATGTTACACCCAGCACTCAATCTTTGCCCAGTATGTTTGCTAATATGCCTTCACCAACAATTTTTAGGCCATCGTGGTTACCTAACACACCTTATCAAAGGGCAAAGTGTGGTTATAATTTTGAGGGCGGTGAAACTGCCGGTTTAAAGCAGCTTAGTCGTTACTTTTCATCGGCTTTACCGGCTGATTATAAACAGGTTAGAAATAATTTAGACGGCTGGGATAATAGCAGTAAGTTATCGGCTTGGTTAAATTATGGTTGTATCTCTGCGCGGCAAGTAAACCGCTCCATTACTGATTTTGAAGAGCAGCAAGGGGAAAATAGTTCAACACAATGTCTATATTTAGAATTATTATGGCGAGAATACTTCCAGTGGTTACATTTTAAAGTCGGTGCAAAAACCTACCAATTTAAAGGTTTGGCTGAACATCCACCCTTAACTTCATTTTATCCTGAGCGTTTTAATAAATGGTGCTTAGGTCAAACTCCTTATCCGCTTGTTAATGCCTGTATGAATGAATTAATGACCACAGGTTATATAAGTAATCGAGCCCGTCAAATTGTAGCCAGTTGTTTGGTTAACGAACTCAGTGTTGATTGGCGATTTGGCGCGGCTTGGTTTGAAGAGCAGCTAATAGATTATGATGCTGGAGTTAATTGGGGTAATTGGCAGTATATTGCGGGTGTCGGCGTTGACCCTAGAGGTGGCAGACATTTCAATATTGAAAAGCAAACAGCACTTTATGACCCTGATGGGGTTTATCAGGCTAAGTGGCTTACCCGAGATGATTATTCGAGTAAGCCACTGGATTCTGTCGACGCTTCTGATTGGCCGGTGCAACCGCTAAATGACTAAGACACTTATTGAAGAAAAACCGATGAATACAGCGGTAAATGTTGTTTGGCTGAAACGTGATTTACGCCTCAGTGATCATCAACCTTTAGTGCAAGCGATTAAATCGGGTCAAACCTTGCTTTACTACGTCTTTGAACCGCTACTTATAAATGATCCTCATTATGATGAGCGGCATTGGCGTTTTGTTTGGCAATCTATTGCTGATATGAATAGTCAGCTAGCCGCTTTTAATTCACGTGTATATTTGTATTTTGGTGATGCAATAGCGGGCTTAATTGAAATCAATAACGTCTTTAAAATAAGCGGGTTGTTTAGCCACGAAGAAGTGGGTTTATTATCGACCTTTGAGAGAGATAAATCGGTACAACAGTGGTGCCAAGCACAAGATATAGTTTGGAGTGAGAGTCAATTTGGTGCAGTAAGTCGTGGCAAAAAAAATAGAATTGATTGGGACAAACACTGGCGCCAAGTGATGAAAGCCCCGCTGGAACAAGCCAAATTATCGGATGATGTTCTAGCGAGTTGCACATTAATAGATAAGCTATTTGTCTGCAGTTTTCCAATATCATGGTCAATAACGGATGACTTTATGCTTAAAGGTGGTGAGCTTTGGGCGCAAAGAACCCTGCAATCCTTCTTAAAGGGTCGTGGTAAGGGGTATCATTTTGATATATCTAAACCGCAAGCAAGTCGTAAAAGTTGCTCTCGGTTGTCACCTTATCTAGCCTGGGGCAATATAAGTTTAAGAGAGTTCTATCAAACTATTTTGATAACAAGATCAGAGCGGGGTTGGAAACGACCAATAGACGCGCTGGCTTCTCGGCTACATTGGCATTGTCACTTTATTCAAAAATTTGAAAGTGAACATCAAATGCAATGGCGACCCGTGAATAAAGCCTATAATGACTTAATGTATCCAGATATTCATTGTGGACTGAGTGTTGAAGAACGACTAGATAAATGGAAAACTGCGCAAACAGGTTATCCATTAGTTGACGCTTGTATGCGTTGTTTAGAGCAAACTGGCTATATAAATTTTCGTATGCGGGCGATGCTAGTGAGTTTTTTATGCCATCATTTACTGGTGGATTGGCGATTAGGCGTTACCCATTTAGCACAATTATTTCTTGATTTTGAACCTGGCATTCATTACCCACAATTTCAAATGCAGTCTGGTGTTACTGGTACTAATATCATAAGGGTTTATAACCCGGTTAAGCAATCATTAGAGAAAGATAGTCATGGTGAATTCCTGAGAAAATGGTTACCTGAATTAGTTGAGTTACCCAATGAAGTTATTCATACACCCTGGTTATTGTCACCCATGGAACAACAGCTTTATCAATGCCAATTAGGTGATGATTATCCATCTCCTATGGTTGATATTAACGAAACAGGCAAGATTGCTCGCGATTTACTGTGGGGCTTTCGTCAACGATTTACCACTAAAAAAGAAGGGCAACGTATTGTAGCTAAACATGTTAGAGGTAATAAAAAAATATCCAAAGCTAAAAAACCTCAACAGTTAAAAATTGCAGAAAGTGATTAAGTTATCATGCATAAAAAATTAACGTTACCCGAGAAAAATTGCCAGACTTGTAAAAAGAATTTCTTTTGGCGTAAAAAATGGCAAGCGTGTTGGGAAGATGTCCGCTATTGCTCTGAGCGTTGCCGACGTAGTAAAAATGCCAGCATCAGCTAAAATAATTATGTATAGATCAATTCAAAGTTAAATGTAAAGTAAGGTAAATTAATGAAGGCGAAACATCTTAGGCTAATATTAGGCGATCAACTTAATGTTATGCACAGCTGGTTTGAACGGGTCGATAGCGATGTGGTATATGTCATCGCAGAGCTTTATCAAGAAGCTAATTATACTAAGCACCACAGTCAGAAGATAACAGCGTTTTTTGCTGCTATGGATAATTTTGCTCAAACTCTGGAGAGTAAAGGGCATCAGGTTTGCTATTTAACCTTAGATGAAACAGCAAAATATCAAGATTTACCTGCTTTGATCGCCACATTAGTGACCACTTATGCCAGTGAAGATTTTAGTTTTATGCGTCCTGATGAATATCGATTGCGCGCGCAATTAAGCGAGATGTCAGCTCAATTATCGGTACCTGTCTATGAAGTTGACAGTGAACACTTTTTATTACCCTTTGATGAACTCGCTGATCATTTTAAAGCCGCTACCCACGTAAGAATGGAAAATTTTTATCGTTTTATGCGCAAGCGCTTTGCTATTTTAATGAATGGCGCCAAGCCTGAAGGTGATGCTTGGAATTTTGATGCGAATAATCGTCAATCCTTTAAAAAAACCGATCTTAAATTTATTCCTAAACCACTGGTCTTTGACAACCCAGCAAGTGATTATTTACAACGGATAAAACATCATAAGATTGACACGATAGGGCGTGAATCTGAGCATGTTGCTTATCCTATTAATCGCCAACAATCGCTAGAATTATTAACGTTCTTTTGCGAACATCAGTTAGAAAACTTTGGTGATTTTCAAGATGCGATGACTGTAGCCTCACCTTATGCTTGGAGTTTGTACCACTCGCGGCTGAGTTTTTCATTGAACTGTAAAATGCTTAATCCGCTTGAGGTCATTGAAACCGCTCTGGCTGCCTATCAAGCATCAGCAGGTAAGATAACCTTAGCGCAAATCGAAGGTTTTGTTAGGCAAATATTAGGCTGGCGAGAATATGTTAGAGGTATGTATTGGGCTAATATGCCTAATTATGCCGAGCAGAATTTTTTAGAGGCAAAGCGTGATTTACCCGCTTTCTTCTGGAATGCTAATACTAAAATGCAGTGCTTAAGAAGTGCTATCTCGCAATCACTCAAACATGCCTATGCTCATCATATTCAACGATTGATGATCACCGGAAACTTTGCTTTACTGGCTGGCATAACGCCTAGCCAAGTCGATGATTGGTATTTAGGTATCTACATTGACGCGATTGAATGGGTAGAATTACCGAATACCCGCAGCATGGCACTTTTTGCTGACGGTGGTTGGATAGCTACAAAACCTTATGCGGCTAGTGGTAATTATGTCAATAAAATGAGTGATTATTGCAAAGGTTGCCATTACAACGTTAAAGAAAAAGTGGGCGCTAATGCCTGCCCATTAAACAGTTTGTATTGGAATTTTATTGATCAAAATTATGATAAGTTTGCTGGCAATCATAGAATGAGTTTCCCTATTCGTAACTGGGATAAAATGGAGCCTGCGAAAAAAATTGAAATTAGAGAGCACGCAACACAGTTATTGAATAATCTAGATGATTTATAGGCTCATGAGTTAGCGCTGGCTAGATAGGCAGACCTTCAGTTAATGGATAAAAGTTAGGCGCTAATGGTCTTTATTTATCAGTGGCGCGTATAACGATTATGTTTATTTACTACCTTTAGGATCCTTTTATGCAATTTTCTATGGATGAAGAGTCAAGAATTATAGAAATGGCTTGGGAAGATAGAACACCATTTGAAGCAATAGAACATCAGTTTAGTTTGCAAGAGCCTGATGTTATTCAGTTTATGCGTAGTCACTTAAAACCTAGAAGTTTTAGATTATGGCGGGAAAGAGTAAGTGGACGCTCAACCAAGCATGTAAAATTAAGAAGTCCTGACGTATCGAGAGGATACTGCCCAACGCAATATAAACAACGTTGATCACAGCTATATAAAAAAATATCAATAAAAAGGGCATCTTATGATGCCCTTTTTCGTTTGATTTGTAAGTAATGACCCATAACGGGTCATACTTTTTAGACAATCAGTTGTTAATCTTCTTCAACTAAGGTCATCAGCGATGTATTACCACCTGATGCCGTCGTATCAATACTAATCGTTTTCTCGGTTAATAGACGCTGGATCAAATTATCGAAATATTCTGAACTGATCACTGGCAATATCGCCCCTTGACGTTCAGCTAATTTTTCACTGATAAAGTGCTTACGATCACAATGACTGTCGACCACAACACCTGACAAGGCAGGGTGCGCTAACATCGTTGATAAGTGGCGTAAACGTGCAACCTGAAAAACACCTTCATCAGCACCCGTTGAGAGGAACTTGTCTCTAAAGGCGATGGCTTCATCATAATACAAATCAGAAACAACACTAACAACGGTATTACCCGTAGCCAACGCCGTTACAATAGATAGTACCCAGAAGTGAAAGCTCACTGTCGCATCGGCAAAACAAATAATATTACCGCGGTTTTCCAAATACAACACATTAGACTCACCCGTTGGTCCTGGTAAGAATGTTGGCTTTTTCAAACGCTTTTCAATATCAATCAACTGCGAACGAGCGCCTTTTAAGGTCAGATTTAAATCGTCGGCTAAATCATCAACAATATCAATATGCGCAATTTTGGCTAACAGCTGACGAACACAAGAAAGACGGGTATTTAACTCAGTTAAGCGCCAGCCTTTTTCTGCTGCATTTGCTTTGTCCATAAACAAAGTTGAGGCTTTATCTGATTCTGCATCACCGTCTAAGGCTTCTACCTGCGAAGGTAGCAAGTTAAATTGTTCGGCATCTGGCGTAGCTTTTTCAATAACTAAACGTGTTAAGTAATTGGGTCCACCTGCTTTTGGTCCCGTACCTGAAAGACCACGACCACCAAAAGGTTGTACGCCAACAATGGCGCCAATCATATTACGGTTAATATAAACATTACCTGCGCGTGACAGCTTAGCTAAATCTAAGGCACGGTGTTCAATACGCGTATGAATACCCATAGTTAAACCAAAACCTGTACCATTAATTTTATCGATAACCGCTTCTATTTCATTGCCTTTAAAACGTACAATGTGCACACAAGGGCCAAAGACTTCTTTTTTAAGGACGCTAATATCTTTAATTTCATAAAGACGAGGCGCAAAAAAGAAATGCTCGTTACCTGCCACTTCAGCTGATATCTCACACTGATATAACAATTGACCATGGGTTTGCATATAGTCACTGTGTGCATTGAGCGCGCTGAGGGCTTTGTCATCAATTACTGGGCCGATATCTGTGCTTAAATATTCTGGGTTACCGACATGCAATTCTGCTAAGGCACCCTTAAGCATAGTAATGACATTATCAGCGATGTCTTCTTGTAAAAATAATACGCGAAGCGCAGAACAGCGCTGACCTGCCGATTGAAATCCTGAAGAAATAACATCGTCAACAACTTGCTCAGGCAAGGCTGTTGAGTCAACTATCATACAATTTTGTCCACCGGTTTCAGCGATGAAAGGCACCTGATCGCCACCTCTATCAGCCAACGTTTGTGAAATTATTGTGCCGGTTTCAGTGGAACCTGTAAACATAACGGTTTGAATACGAGCGTCAGGCACAATAACACTGCCCACTTCGCTTCCGCGAGCAATAACCGCTTGAACAACACCTTCAGGTAGTCCAACCGACTCCATTAGTTCAATGGTGCGCAAGGCAATTAAACTTGTTTGTTCAGCAGGTTTTGCTAATACGGTATTACCGGTAGCGATTGCCGCAGCAACTTGCCCTAAAAATATCGCTAATGGAAAATTCCATGGGCTGATACACAGTACAACACCACGAGCTTCTAAGCGTTCATCTTCTTCGAGTTCAATCGCTTGGTTAGCATAATAACGACAAAAATCGACGGCTTCTCTGACTTCATCAATACCATCTTGCGCAATTTTACCCGCTTCTTTAATACATAAGGCGATAAGTTCGTCCATATGGCGTTCAAGAATATCGGCAACGCGACATAACAAATCGGCACGTTCAGATACCGGTGTTTTCGACCACGAAGCAAATGTTGCTTGTGCGGTGTCGATCATTGCCAGCATGTCATCTTTAGTGTGGTGTTGATGGAAACCTATGACTTCACTATGGTTGGCGGGGTTTTTAACCGCTACCGAGCCTGAAGGCACATCATTTTCATTGATGTGATGATCGGTAAACCAGTTATCTAATGATAATTTTAACGGCGCTATAGCATTAATATCGGTTAAGTCTAGCCCTTTAGAATTATCACGGCCCAGACCTTTCGCATCATGATACAAGGCGATAGGTTTAACTATTTGGTGGTTATATTTATCTTTTAAACGCTGGGTTTTTTCAACGGGATCGCCCAATAAAGACTCGACTGGCTGAGACTCATCAACGATAGCATTAACAAAAGAAGAGTTAGCGCCGTTTTCTAATAAACGACGCACTAAGTAAGCTAATAACTCTTCATGATGACCAACAGGAGCGTAAATTCGACATTGAATATTTTCACTTGAGACAATTTGGTCATATAAAGAATCGCCCATGCCATGTAAACATTGAAACTCAAAACCTTCTTTATCATCGCCAGCTAGCTCAACAATGGTTGCCGCTGTGTAAGCATTATGCGTAGCAAACTGTGGATAGATACTATCTCTATATTCCAGTAATTTATTAGCACAGGCGTGGTAAGAAACATCGGTAGAAGACTTACGCGTGAAAACAGGGAAATGCTGAAGACCATCTTTTTGAGCATTCTTAATTTCAGTATCCCAATAAGCGCCTTTAACCAAACGGATCATCATTTTTCGGTTAGCACGTAGGGTTAAATCACGTAACCAATCGACGACAAAAAGCGCACGTTTTTGGTAAGCTTGTAAAGCCATGCCAAAACCTGTCCAATCGCCTAACTCGCTATCGCTAAAAACCGCTTCAATAATATCAAGTGATATATCTAAGCGTTCAGACTCTTCGGCATCAACGGTTAAGCCAATGTTATAACTTTTTGCTTGTAAGCAAAGTGCTTTAAGTTTTGGCACAATTTCGGCCATAACGCGGGCTTTGTGGGTAAACTCGTAGCGAGGATGAATGGCTGAAAGCTTAACCGATATACCGGGCACTCGGCGAGGATCATTTTTACCTGAGGCGCGAGCAACAGCGCCGATGGCATCGATTGCAACTTGATAAGATTTAAAGTAACGATCAGCATCCGCCATGGTGCGGGCACCTTCACCGAGCATATCGTAGGAATAGACATAACCTTGCTGTTCTTTAGTGGCAGCACGCGCTGTTGCCGCTTGAATAGTTTCGCCCATTACAAACTGCTTACCCATGATTTTCATGGCGTAGTTCATTGATTTACGAATAACTGGCTCGCCTAAGCGACCAATGACTTTTTTCAATAAACCAAAGCTGTCTTTTTTACGTTTATCGGCATAATTAACCATAGTGCCGGTAATTAATAAGCCCCATGATGAAGCATTAACAAACAGTGAATCACTGCTGCCTAAATGACTGCTCCACTGGCCTTGAGAAATTTTGTCACGAATTAAGGCATCTTGAGTATGTTTGTCTGGCACACGTAATAAGGCTTCTGCCAAACACATCAATACCACACCTTCTTCACTGGAGAGTGAGTACTCTTTTAATAGGGAATCAATTGCGCCATTCCCAGATTGGTCTTCACGAATTTGTAAAACCATTTTGCGAGCTCTTTCCCAAGCTCTACTTCTAGCACTAACATTAACTTCTGCCACAGGTAGAATATGATCTACTGCTATATTTTCATCAATACGATAAAATTCACGGATTTTCTGACGAATTGGGCAGTCTGTGCTAAACGAACCATTAAAAAGCATATACTCTTCCTCAAAATGACTACATAACAGCTTGGTGCTATATAGCGATAGTTACAATAGAATTTGTTTGTTTAATTCTGATTTGCCTAATTATAAATGTCGCTATAGTACAATACCACCATAGAATGTATTTCCTGGTCAAATAAGATATAAAATATACGGTATAATATATATAGTTGCCTAAAAATACTGCTGTTTACGCTAAGTTGCCATGGCATTTACTTAGCATTTACTTGCTATGGTTTAGTCAATATTTAGTGAGTGTTTTGTATTGCTAAGTCATTTCTTAATGCTGAAATTAAACCAACCCCTAGCGCTTACTACCGAGCGGCAAACAGCCTTATATTTGTATCACTTTTATGTAAAAAAAAAGCCCAGACATGCTGGGCTTTATCAATATTAACGCTGAATTTTTAAAGGTTATTCACCTTTTGGGTTATAAATCCACAGGGCGTTGTTAACATGTTTACTGGTGTCTTCACCAATTAAAACACGACCATCATCCATCACCGCTAAATTATCAGGGTTGGATATACCATTAACATCGCATTTGTTGCCATTGGCATCGCCGTCTGAATTATAAGCGCCACCGACAACGACTGGTTCCATGCGGTTAACGTTAAAGTCTGTTTGGACACCAAAGCGATATACCGCGCCACAGTAAGCTGATGAATCAAGCTGAATATCACCTTCATTATCAACCATACCTTTTCCAACTGAAGACATAGCAACATACATGTAAGGTACGGCACCACTGGCAACACCATCATAATTAATCACTACACCTTCCATTTTACGAAATTCAGTGGTCGCGCCTTTGGCTTTAGCTGCTCGTAACGTTTCTAAAAATGCGTAACGGTCGTCGCCAGCTCCATTTATTGCCCAATCATCTATTTCTGTTTGAGTGATATAGCTGGTTTCACCTTCAATATAATCAGCTTCAGTAATACCGTTATATGAATTTATCCAGGTTTTTATTTCGGTATTATTACTGCTACCTAACTCAATCCACTGAATATCAAAGCCGGCTTTTGCTGGCGCACTTGTTGCGTCTTGCGTTAATTTAGCGGCATATAAAGTGCCGGCGCTTAAATCGCCTGCGTTAGTGGCAACAAATTTATAAAAGGCTTTATTTGAACCATCATCAGTGGTGTAAACTGTTTTCCAATCAGGCATTACCACCGAATTTTCATGGGCAACACGACCTAAGGTAAAATGCTTTACTGGCGTTGGGCTCGTTGAAGTTGGGTCTGTAATTTCAACTATATAGCCGTAATCATAGGGGTTGGGTAATGTTGAACTTGCTAAATAGGTTTGTAAGTTTTTAACATCTGGGTAGCTAGGATAGCCATCTAAGTAAGCGGTGTTATTCCATTGCTCGGTATTTTCAGCTTCGTAGTTTTCTTCTGACGTTAAAGGGGTATTCCATGGTGAAAGCGTACCAAAACAATTAATGATTGTGCCTAATACCGCTGAAAAATCAACGTTAATCGCATCACCTATTGTCCAAGTTCCACTGTCTTCTTTAGATAGTTCTATACGGCTCATTGCACCTGGGCGATCTTCCCATGCGGTGAATAAAAAACCTGTGTCACCACTGGCAGAAGTTGGAACGAAGGCATTAAAATCAGGATCTTGAGATTGCTTAATCTTAGTGGCTTGATCAGCACTAGCAATCGCGCCTAAACCATGAGGCAATTGGTTATTCAAGGTATCACCCGCTTGCCCCAAAACTTGGTAGGTTCCGGCAACGACCCGTACTGCCATTTTTTCTGTATCGGTTGTTGGAACCGATAAACTCTCAGTCATAGGGTCAAGCGTACCCCAGTCAAATCCCGTTACTACGCCAACTTTTGCTGGTGTTTCGTTACCTGACAGATCTGAAGGGTGTTGTACATTAAAGAAAAGTTCATCGTTATCCGTTAAAAACATACCCGTAATTTCTGCACCTACTGGCACGGTTGCTAAGCGGGTTAGTTTTGCTGCAGCTGTCAGGTTTTGCCCATTAGCCCCATCACTCCCGTTAGCGCCATCAGTACCATCAGCACCGTTGACACCATCATTGCCATTGCTACCATCTAATCCAATGACCCCATTAGAACCGTTTGTACCATTTTTACCGTCATCACCACCACACGCTGTTAACATTGACGAACCGAGAATCACTGCTATGAGTGTCGCTATTTTTCTTTTTTTTAGATTCAGCATTTTATCTTCCTAGAGTTATGTGTAAAAACGCTATTAAAGTAATATCGGGGTGTGACATTTAGGTGACGTCTTTTTGACTTTATTGTTAAGAAAATATGAAAGTGCGCTTCAAATAACTGTAATAAAAGCCTTGTATAATTTACTGAATATATAAATGAGGGGCTATTAAAGCTTATGAAAAATTACGTATTAATATTTAGTTTACTAGTGACGATTTCCTTTATTGGTTTTTCGAGTTTATCAAAAAGTGAAAAAATGACTCAGGGCTTATTACCCGAAGTAGACATGAGTGAAATAATCACGCCAACAGCTAATGGCAGCATTAATGAAGAAGCACCTATTCCATCGCAGTGTTACACCAAAACTGCAGGGAGTAACAATCCCTGTTACACCTGCCATCAAACCTATAGCCATACTGAAACTGATAGTTACCGCAATAATTTACGTAATGACGGGGTTAATCAGGGTCTTTACAATTTTTCGGATGAAGGTGAAGGTAATAGCTGGAAAAACTTATTTGTTAACCGCGAATCCTGGATAGCAAAAATATCTGATGAACAAATAGCACAATACATAGATCAAGATAACTACAGTCAATTGTCGACGACATTAAAAGATAATAACTGGCAAGGTTTTATTCCCGACTTGGAAAACTATAATTTAGCCGGTGAAGCCTTTAATGATAAAGGTATTGCTAAAGATGGCACAGGTTGGGTGGCGTTTAATTACAAACCCTTTCCGGGAACCTTTTGGCCAACGAATGGCGCCACAGATGATGTATTAATTCGCTTATCAGCAGAGTTTAGGCAACTTAATGGCGAATATAATGAAGATGTCTATTTAATTAATCTTTCGTTAGTTGAAATGAGTATTAAGGCTTTACCACAAATAGATATTTTCCCAGCCGATGAAGTAAAGCTTAATAGCGACTTAAATATAGATGGTCAATTAACCAGACAAGTTGAATTATTGTTAGCTCAAGAATACTTTGTTGGCGATGCCAAGCAGATTAAAGTGCCTCGTCAACAATACCCGGTTAACACCGAAATTATGCATTCAGTTCGTTATGTTGGGATTGATACAAAGGGTGAAACCACTATTCCGCAACGGATGAAAGAGTTGCGCTATATGACTAAAACGCAATTATTAAATGACTCGGCAATAGACAGCGCTTATCGGCGAGAGCGAAAAGAGAAACTTGATGAACAATTACCCAGTTATATCCGTGTTAAAGACCGTGGTTTTAATAATAAATTTGGCTGGCTTATTCAAGGCTACATAGAAGATTATAATGGTGAGTTACGACCTCAGTCTTATGAAGAAACTTTTTATTGCATGGGCTGTCACTCCGCTATAGGTACCACGATTGATCAAACGTTTGCTTTTCCAAGAAAAGTAACTGGACGAGCAGGTTGGGGCTATATCAATTTAAAAGGTATGAAAGATGCACCATCGAAAGGACAGCAAGAGGGAGAAATTTTACAATATCTGCAAATTAATGGTGGCGGTAATGAGTTTCGAGAAAACATGGAAATGCACAGCAAGTGGTATAAAAAAGATGGCTCTGTTGATAAGGAGAAAGTAAAGCAAGCGGATGTTTATGCGTTAATTACCCCGTCCAAGCAACGTGCTTATGCGATGAATAAAGCCTATACCCAAATTGTCAGAACGCAGAGTTTTATTCATGGCCGCGATGTCAATATTACGCCTGCAATTAACGTTCATAAGACGATCGATGAATCAGTTGCACCATTAGAGCCAGAGCATCGAGTAGAAGGGTGGGATATTCGTTTAGATTGGTCAGATAAAGTTATAAATTAAAAAATAGTCCTATAATTCATTATTGTTTTGTGTCGCTTAAATTGACTTTTAATTAATGGAAACTCAGCTTTGTAAAGGGCTATTTTATTTAACATCTAGCCCTTTTATAAGAGTTAAGCGTAATTTATAGCGGGCTTTTCAATAATTTTTATAATGTTTTTTTTGATCTGTTATCGAATCTCAATGCGTATAAAACTAAAAATAACCAGATAAAATAATTTAGCTTAATGACTACTTTGTTGGTTAAATAGTGTTCGATACAAGGCTTTTATTTGAGTTGTTGTGTTAGCTATTCAAACAGTTGTTTGGAGTTTGAGCTCTAAAATAGTACTTGGAAAATCAGCCAAGCTGATCTATCTTCTCTTTACAAAATGTGTTTTTTTTGGTATTTTTACACCACTTTTTTGATTGGTAAGACCAATTTACCTCTTGGTTTTTTAGAAGATTTACAAAGAAAGTTTAATCACTTTTTAGTTTTATCTAACTCTAGGCCAATAAAACTATAGGTTAAGCTGTTAGTTATGACATTGTCAGGTATCCAAAAGCCAGTTAAGCAAGCAAAATTGTCGGATGTAATTTTACGACAATTAGAAGCCTTGATTCTTGAAGGTAGCTTGCAAGCAGGTGAAAAATTACCACCTGAACGAGAGTTAGCAAAACAATTTGATGTTTCTCGACCCTCATTACGCGAAGCTATTCAAAAGTTAGAAGCTAAAGGTTTAGTAAATCGTCGCCAAGGTGGTGGCACATTTGTTAGTGACCAAATTTTATCAGGCTTGTCTGATCCGTTATTTGAGTTAATGTCGAAAAGTAAAGAGTCGCAATTTGATCTCTTAGAGTTTCGTCATGGTATTGAAGGTATGTCGTCATATTATGCGGCGATGCGAGGCACGGAAAATGATTTTGCTGAAATACAGAAAAAGCATGACGGTATCGGCAATGCCCAGTTAGAAAATGATTTACGTTTAGAGGCTGAAGCTATATTCGACTTTTATCTTGCTATATGTGCGGCGTCACACAATGCGGTCACCCTGCACTTAGCGCGAAGTATGTCGAGTTTGTTGATTGATAATATTGAGCAAAATCTTACTGTTTTAGCTAAGCGCCCAGATATATTTGCGCAAATGGCTGAATTTAGAAAACGCTTGTTAGACGCAATTATTAGTGGTCAGCCACAAAAAGCTTGGGGGGCAAGCCACCGTCACCTCGCTTTTATAGAAGAAGTGCTACTAAAAATGTCACAAGAAGATAGTCGCATGGAAAGATCAATGCGCAGAATGCAACGTAGTGAATATTAATAGCTATTACGTTGCAAAATAAAATTTAGAAAATAACTGTTTAACGTTAATCAAAGCATGTAAATATGCAAAAGTTGACTATCTTTAAACACAGAAATTTAACTTATAGCTATCATAATTTAAGATGTTGAAGTTTAGTGTGAGTGCAAAATTATAGATACAAGGCATTCGTTTGCAGCAATGGTTCGCTATTGCAACAATGAGTAACGCCGTAGTGCTAGTTTTGAAACGCAATAAACCTGCATATAGAGTAATGATGACTATATATACTTACTAACTATTGGAAACTAAGTAATTATGTCTGAGCTCCCAAAAATTGATTTAGATTCATTGGAAACCCAAGAGTGGTTGGAATCTATGGATTCTATTCTGGAAAATGAAGGTCCAGATCGTGCACATTTCATTTTAGAAAAACTTATTGACCGCGCTCGTCGCAGTGGCACACATTTACCTTTTGAAGCAAAAACAGCTTATGTAAATACCATACCTCCTGGGCAAGAGCCTAATATGCCAGGTGATCAAACGATTGAAGCACGCATTCGTGCAGCTATTCGTTGGAACGCTTTAGTGCTGGTACTTCGTGCGTCGAAAAAAGATTTAGACTTAGGTGGACATATAGGCAGTTTTGCTTCTTCTGCGATGTTATACGATGTCGGTTTTAATCACTTCTTCAGAGCGGCTTCTGAAAAAGACGGTGGTGACTTTATTTTCGCACAAGGACATATCTCTCCAGGTATTTATGCGCGTGCCTTTATGGAAGGTCGTTTAACTGAATCTCAAATGGATAACTTTCGTCAAGAATGTGATGGTAAAGGGTTATCTTCTTATCCTCACCCTCATTTGATGAAAGATTTCTGGCAGTTCCCAACTGTTTCTATGGGGCTAGGTCCATTACAAGCAATTTATACTGCGCGTTTCCTTAAATATTTAACCGATCGTGGTATCAAAGATTGTTCAGCACAACGCGTTTACTGTTATTTAGGTGACGGCGAGACCGATGAGCCAGAATCATTAGGTGCTATTGGTTTAGCTTCGCGTGAAGGTTTAGATAACTTAACATTTGTTATTAACTGTAACTTACAGCGTTTAGATGGCCCTGTTCGTGGTAATGGCAAAATTATTCAAGAGCTTGAAGGTACTTTCCGTGGCGCTGGCTGGGAAGTCGTTAAAGTTATTTGGGGTTCTTACTGGGATGCCCTTATTGCCCGTGACACTTCAGGTAAACTTTTACAACTTATGGAAGAAACGGTTGACGGTGAATACCAAAACTGTAAAGCCAAGGGTGGTAAATATACCCGTGAGAACTTTTTCAATAAATACCCTGAGACAGCGGCATTGGTTGCCAATATGTCTGATGAAGATATTTATCGTTTGAATCGTGGTGGCCATGATCCGGTTAAAGTTTACGCCGCTTATAAAAAAGCGATAGAAACTAAAGGTCGTCCAACTGTCATTCTAGCAAAAACAGTAAAAGGTTTTGGTTTAGGTGCCTCAGGCGAAGCATTGAATGTTGCTCATAACGTGAAGAAAATGGATGTTGAGTCTATTAAGCTTTACCGTGATCGTTTCAATATGCCGATCAATGATGATGAAATTGCTGATTTGCCTTTCTATCGATTCCCTGAAGACAGCGAAGAGTTCAAGTACATGAAAGCGCGTCGTGAAGCGTTAGGGGGTTCTTTACCTGCTCGTCGTGTACAAGCAGATGAAACGTTAGAAATCCCATCTCTTAAAGTCTTTGACGCAATATTGAAAGGCTCTGGTGATCGTGAAGTTTCTTCAACAATGACCTTTGTTCGTGTATTGAATGCACTATTAAAAGATAAAAAAATAGGCAAGCGTATCGTGCCTATTATCCCTGATGAAGCGCGTACTTTTGGTATGGAAGGTTTATTCCGCCAAGTGGGTATTTACGCAAACGAAGGGCAAAAATACATTCCTCAAGATGCTGACCAAGTTGCTTATTATCGTGAAGATAAAAAAGGTCAGGTTTTACAAGAAGGTATTAATGAATTAGGTGCTATGGCGTCTTGGGTTGCAGCGGGTACGTCTTACTCTACTTGTAATGCGACAACAATCCCATTTTACATCTACTACTCTATGTTTGGTTTCCAACGTGTTGGTGACTTAGCTTGGGCTGCGGGTGATAGCCAAGCAAAAGGCTTTTTACTAGGCGCTACTGCCGGTCGAACAACCTTGAATGGTGAAGGTTTACAACATCAAGATGGTCACTCACATGTGCAAGCAGGTTTGATCCCTAATTGTGTGACGTACGATCCTACTTATGGTTATGAAATATCGGTTATTGTGCGTGAAGGTTTACGTCGCATGTATGAAGAAAATGAAAATATTTTCTTTTACTTAACCTTGATGAACGAAAACTATAAACATCCGGCGATGCCTGAAAATAAAAATGTTGAAGAGCAAATAATTAAAGGTATTTACAAGCTTGAAACGGTAGCAGCGAAGAAAGCTTCGAAAAAACCAAAAGTTAACGTGCAGTTGATGGGCTCAGGCACTATCTTGGAAAAGGTACGTGAAGCGGCACAAATTTTAAGTGCTGATTACGGTATTTCAAGTGATGTTTACTCAGTAACTTCATTCAATGAATTAGCCCGTGACGGTCAAGATGTTGCACGCTGGAATATGCTTCACCCAGAAAGTAAGCAAAAACAAGCGTACATTTCTAACGTTATTACCAAAGAAAATGGTCCTGCAATTGCAGCAACTGATTATATTAAAAACTATTCAGAGCAAGTGCGTGCCTACATAGACACCGAATACCGCTGTTTAGGTACCGATGGTTTTGGTCGCAGTGACAGTCGCGCTAATTTACGTACTCACTTTGAAGTGAATGCTGCTTATATTGTTGTTGCGGCGTTATTTGAGTTAGCTAACCGTGGTGATGTTGAGCGTTCAGTAGTTACTGAAGCGATTAAACGCTTTGATATCGACACTGAAAAACTTAACCCACTTTACGCATAAGCAGACTAGGAGATTTAATATGTCAGATAGTCAAAAAATTCTAGTCCCTGATGTTGGTGGCGACGAAGTAGAAATTATTGAAATTTGTTTTGCTGTTGGCGATTCAATCGAAGCAGACGAAGGAATTGTTACCGTTGAAACTGATAAAGCATCAATGGATATCCCTGCACCATTTGCTGGAAAGTTATCAGCATTATTGGTCAGTGTTGGCGATAAGATTAAAGAAGGTGATGTGATTGCTGAAATGACATCATCGCAAGCAGCACCTGAAACGGCTGAAACTACAGACGAAGCGCCAGCAGAAGCTGTAGAAGAAACGGTTGCAGAAGTTGAGTCAACTCCTGCACCTGCTGAGGCTCCTGCTAAGGCGGCGGTATCAGCACAAAGTGAAATTATTGATATTGCAGTTCCTGATATTGGTGAAGACGGTGAAGTTGAAATTATCGACGTTTTAGTGAGTGTTGGTGATGTTATTGAAGTTGAAGATGGTTTAATCACCTTAGAAACAGATAAAGCTACAATGGACGTGCCTTCGTCACATGCGGGTACCGTTAAAGAAGTATTGGTTAGCGTTGGTGGCAAAGTAAAACAGGGCGCTATTGTAATTAAGCTTGAAACATCAAGTGGCTCACCAGTTGAAGTCGCTGCTCCTGCTCCTGTTGCTGAAGAAGTTGCTGAAGCACCGAAAGCTAAACCCGCAACACAAAAGGCTGCTCCTGTTCCGCATCACCCACAAGCGGGTAAAGTGGCTTCATCGGGCAGTATCTATACTTCGCCATCGATTCGCCGTATTGCACGTGAATATGGTGTTGATTTAACCTTAGTTAAAGGAACGGGCAGAAAAAGTCGTATTTTAAAAGAAGACGTACAGTCTTACGTGAAATACGAACTATCTCGACCTAAAGCTAACGCTGGTAGCTCTGTTGCTGCGGGTGAGGGTGGATTACAGGTCGTCAGTGCTAAGGCTATCGACTTCTCTAAGTTTGGCGAGATTGAAACGAAAGCACTTACGCGCATTCAAAAAATATCAGGTCCATTTCTCCATCGTAATTGGGTAACTATTCCACATGTTACTCAATTTGATGAAGCTGATATCACTAATGTTGAAGCGTTTCGTAAAGAACAAAATGTTATTTGTGAAAAGAAAAAGCTAGGCTTTAAGATCACGCCATTAGTCTTTATTTTAAAAGCGGTTGCTGATGCTTTACGTGAATTCCCTGCGTTTAACTCAAGTTTGAGTGAAGACGGAGAAAGCTTAATTCTCAAGAAATACATTCACATCGGTGTTGCTGTTGATACGCCTAATGGTTTAGTCGTCCCGGTAGTACGTGATGTCGACCAAAAAGGTATTCATCAACTCTCTCGTGAACTTCTAGAAATTAGCATGAAAGCACGAGATGGCAAATTGAAAGCGACCGATATGCAAGGTGGATGTTTTACTATTTCTAGTCTTGGTGGTATTGGTGGTACAGCATTCACGCCGATTGTTAATGCTCCAGAAGTGGCAATTTTAGGTGTTTCAAAATCAGAAATAAAACCTAAGTGGAATGGTAAGGATTTTGAGCCTAAACTTATGTTGCCATTATCAATGTCGTACGACCATCGTGTTATTGACGGTGCCTTAGCCGCGCGCTTTACGGTACACTTAGCCAGTGTAATGTCTGATATTCGTCAATTGATCTTATAATTGATAGAGTCTTTGACGCTAAGATAAAAGTGAGCAGGCAGAAGTGCCTCTCACTTTTTACTACTTTGGTCAAAGAAGGTGCGATTAAAGATGGTACTTTGGTAGGAGTTTAAGTAAAATTCCGCCCAGTAAAGTATAAATAATATTATATTTGTGGCTTTCCATATTGGCAAAGCGATAAATGACAAAACAACAAGTTAATTGAGGTAAACATGAGTAACGAAATTAAAACTCAAGTAGTAGTATTAGGTTCAGGCCCTGGTGGTTATTCAGCGGCATTCCGTGCTGCAGATTTAGGTTTAGATGTAGTCTTAATTGAAAGCCGAAAAACATTAGGTGGTGTTTGTTTAAATGTGGGTTGTATCCCATCAAAAGCATTACTTCATGTTGCTAAAGTTATTGATGATGCAGCTGCAATGGCTTCACACGGGGTTACTTTTGGTAAGCCTGAAATTAATTTAGATAAAATTCGTGACTGGAAAGATAGCGTAGTCTCTCAACTTACTGGCGGCTTAGGTGGAATGTCTAAAGCGCGTAAAGTGACTACAGTTTATGGTTACGGCAAGTTCACTTCAGATAAAACGATTGAAGTTGAAGGCAATGACGGCGAGAAAACGACGGTTACTTTTGATAATGCTATTATCGCCGCTGGTTCTTCTGTTATCGATTTACCTTTTATTCCAAATGATGACCCACGCGTTATTGATTCAACAGGCGCTTTAGAACTTCATGACATTCCTGATGAAATGTTAGTATTGGGTGGTGGTATTATCGGTCTAGAAATGGGTACGGTATACAGAGCTTTAGGCGCTAATGTTTCAGTGGTTGAATTTGCTGATCAATTAGTACCAGCTGCAGATAAAGACATTGTTAAAATTTATACTAATTTCAACAAGAAAAACTTCAACATTATGTTATCTACTAAAGTGGTTGCAGTTGAAGCTAAAGTTGACGGTTTGTATGTGACTTTTGAAGGTAAAAAAGCACCAGCAGAACCGGTACGTTACGACAAAATTTTAGTGGCTGTTGGCCGTAAGCCAAATGGTCATTTAGTTGCTGCTGACAAAGCAGGTGTTAACGTTGATGAACGTGGTTTTATCAATGTAACGAATGAACTACGTACTAACGTTCCACATATTTTTGCTATTGGTGATGTTGTTGGTCAACCTATGCTTGCACATAAAGCGGTTCATGAAGCGCATTGTGCAGCAGAAGTTATCTCAGGTAAGAAACATACCTTTGAACCACGTTGTATCCCTTCTGTTGCTTACACTGATCCTGAAATGGCTTGGACTGGCGTAACAGAGACTGAAGCTAAAGAGCAAGGTTTAAACATTGAAGTCGCTAACTTTCCTTGGGCGGCTTCTGGTCGTGCTATCGCTTCTGGCCGTACTGAAGGTAAAACTAAGTTAATCTTTGAAAAAGAAACGGGCCGTATTCTTGGTGGTGCCATTGTTGGTATCAACGCAGGCGAAATGTTGGGCGAAATTTGTTTAGCCGTTGAAATGGGTGCTGATGCAGAAGACATAGGCTTAACCATTCATGCTCATCCAACATTAAATGAATCTATTGGCTTAGCGGCTGAAATTTTTGAAGGTTCAATTACTGATTTACCTAATGCAAAAGCGGTAAAGAAAAAGAAATAATCATTGTTTTTAAATAAACGATAAACTTGCATTTATGCTGAAATGCCATTCACTATTGATAGTGAATGGCATTTTTTATGGGCTATTGTTTTAGTTAGCGCTTAATCTTTACTGAACTAAGTACCTAAGCCACAACTCACCAACGCTATTTAGTGAGAGTCAGGATATACCTTTTTACCTTCGTTTTTTGATCATTATTATCAGTCATCTTTTTTTCAATAACCAAAGTCGTTATTAGTTTGGTCTGACTTTATTATAAATATGGCAAGTTTACTGGCAATTTTGTAAATAATTTGTAAAGATATAGGTAAATGATTTTTATCGTATCATCGATAATGACAACTACCGCTAATCAACAAGTCGCTAGGATGCAGTAATGAAAAAAATAATAATCACTATTCTATTGCTCAGCGTGACCTTCTTAAGTCATGCAGAAAAACAAACGTTAACCTACAAGGAGTTTGGTCACTTACCTATAATTCAAGAACCTACCGTATCACCAGATGGTAAACATATTGCTGGGATATTTAACAGTGAAGATGGTCCGTCGGTTGTGATGAGTGACTTTGGCTCAAATAGCATTATAAAACTTGTTAGCCTTAAAAAGTCTAAAGACAGAATAGACTCGGTTATGTGGGCAAATAATGAACGTTTGTTGGTATCGTCGAGTTACTCTAAAAAGCAATGGGGTGATAGATTTCGAGTTAATCGATTATTTTCGGTTAACATTGACGGCAGTAAGTTGGTTGAATTAAATCGTGCAGCAAACCTTCGCAGTTTAACGGGTGCAGAAATCGCTATGTATGATTTAAACAGCTCTCAACAAGTTGTTTCGTTATTAAAAGCAGAAAAAGAATTTGTATTATTGCAGATGTACTCTCCTAAAGATAAAGGACAATCTGTCTATAAAGTTAATATTTATGAAAATAAATTTGAAAAGTTATTCGTTAATAAATATGACGTTTATAGTTGGGTTGCCAATAAAGCGGGTGATGTCGTATTGGGTGTAGGGTCTGACGATTATGACAGTACTATTACGAATATATGGTACAGAAAAGACAATAATGATGAGTGGAAGTTATTACACTCTAAAAAGGCGTTCGAAGGTGAAACTTTTTCTCCTATCTTAGTTAGTGATGATAAGGCGATTGTTATCTCTGATCACAAGTTACACAGAGACGCACTTTGGCAATATGATATTAAGTCGGGAGCCTACGATAAGCTATTATATGCTAATGATAACTATGATGTAGAAGGTGCTATTTTTAATGCGGATAGAAATGAAGTTATTGGTGCTATTTATTTCGAGCACTACCGTAAGAATCATTTTTTTACTGATGCTGACACTGAAATCTATAACATTGTAAAAAATAGTTTCAAGCAATACCAAGCCAGTATTTATAGTATGAGCAAAGATAAAAAGAAAATTTTAGTAGCTGCTCAGCGAGATAATTCACCCCCTAAGTTTTTTTGGTTAGATTTAGCTAAAAAATCAGGTGGTTTTTGGATCAGTCAATACCCCTATTTAGAAGGCAAGTCGCTGGCTAGTGTTCAACCGTTTCAATTTGAAGCATCTGATGGCATGTCATTGCACGGGTATTTAACGTTGCCAACAACGCCAATGAGTAATAATAAAAAACCACCCTTGATTATTCACCCTCATGGCGGTCCACAATCAAGAGATTACCAATACTTTAGTCCGTTTGTGCAATACTTTGCCAGTAAAGGTTATGCCGTACTGCAAGTTAACTTTCGTGGCTCCACTGGCTTTAGTAACGCTTATCAAACCGCTGGTTACCAACAGTGGGGAAAACGTATGCAAGATGATATTTATGAGGCGATAGACTGGTTAGCTGAGACCGAACTGGTTGATACTAATAATAGCTGTATTGTTGGCGCTAGCTACGGCGGTTATGTGGCATTAACGGCTGCATTTCAAAGACCCAAGCAATTTAAATGTATTGCCAGTATCGCTGGGGTTGGTGACTTACTTGAGTTAGCAAAAGATGAATACAGATACGAATCTAAACGACCTTTTATTGATAAAACCATTGGTAACCCAACGGACGATAAAATTATTGCCAGTCTTAAAGCGACTTCTGCAATTAACTATCTTAAACAGATCAAAGCACCGATATTATTGATTCATGGTAAACATGATACTCAGGTAAGGTTTAGCCAATCTGACGATTTTTATGATGCGGCTAAAGACGCTGATTTAGATATCGATTTTGTTGAGTTTGCTAATGGCACACATTATCTCGATGAAAATGAAAATCGCATAGAAGCATTTAAGGTGGTGGGTGAATTCTTAGAAAAGCACTTGTAAATGCTTGACTAACTTCATATAAAAACCAGCATTTTTGCTGGTTTTTATGTTTAGGAACCGTGAACTGTCTCAGCACCATCGCCATACCTTGGCAGTCATGTTGTCTCAGCATTAGTACATTTTTGGTTGTCGATGGTAGAGTACAGCTGCTTTATACTATAAATTATTATTTGAAAAGGACTTATGATGCGTTTATTTACTTTAGCTATTACTTGTTTTGCTCTATCTGCTTGTACCAACATTGTTTCTGAAAACGGAGCTTCACAATGGGATTTTGATCACAATATTCAGTTTGAACAAACAAAACTCTCTGACAATAAATATCACTTAGTGGTTAACCCTAAGTCTGATACTCATTTTGATAAGCTGGCTACTTTTATGATGAGACAGTCTTACGAGATTTGTGGCACTTATGGTTTTACCATTGAGGTGTTAAAAGGTATTGAAAAGTTTGATGACAGAAAGTCGTTTCCAAATTTAATTATGCCTTCGTTATCTGCTAATATTGAATGCGCTAGTCAGTAGAAGCATTTCTGTTCAATGTAAACTTCTCTCACGTGCTCACTTAATTACAGACCCAGTTAAGTGAGGATAGTCCTTGCATGGCTGTGCCATTTTTAATAACTAGAAGATTAAAATAAAAAAGGATTACTTATTTTAGTTGATAGTAAGTTTTACCTCACTCAACCAAAATAAATAACCCTTATATTTCTAAGTCTATTTTAATGTATCGCTTAAAATAGAGTCCCTTATTAAGGACTCTATATCGGTGATTACATTACTGTAATAGGTACTGCTTGAGCAGTATACTTAGTCGTCATCTCATGCGTAGGAGGAGCAAATCGAGTTAAATCGATACCCTCTACTGCTGACTTGTACTCTTCGATTGTAGGGAAACGACCAAGCATCGTTGAAAGTACAACTAACGGTGTAGAGCCAAGCAACGATTCGCCTTTTTTCTCAGCAGTATCTGCTACAACACGACCTTGGAATAAACGTGTTGATGTTGCAATAACCGTGTCACCAGGTTCAGCTTTTTCTTGGTTACCCATACATAAGTTACAGCCTGGGCGTTCAAGGTACATGATGTTTTCGTACTTAGTACGTGCAGCATTTTTAGGTACAGCATCGTCAAATTCGAAGCCTGAATATTTTTGTAAAATCTCCCAATCGCCTTCAGCTTTAAGCTCATCAACAATATTGTAAGTTGGTGGTGCAACAACTAATGGAGCTTTAAATTCTATCTTGTTACCTTGTGCTTCCATATTACGGAACATTTGAGCGATAATTTGCATATCACCTTTGTGAACCATACAAGAACCAACAAAACCTAGGTCAACTGATTTATCAGCGTAGTATGAAACAGGGCGAATAACATCATGAGTGTAACGTTTAGAAGCATCGTCGTTGTTTACATCTGGATCAGCAATCATTGGCTGGTCGATAATATCTAAATCAATTACTACTTCTGCGTAGTATTTAGCATTTTCATCTGGTGCTAATGCTGGCGTAGTGCCTGATTTTATTCCTTCGATACGTTGGTCAGCTAAGGCGATTAAACCGTTAAGTGTTTTCGCTTCGTTTTCCATACCCTTGTTGATCATTATCTGGATACGGCTCTTAGCAAGCTCAAGTGATTGAATTAATGTTTCATCTTCAGAAATACAGATTGAGGCTTTTGCCTTCATTTCTGCAGACCAATCAGTAAAGGTAAATGCTTGGTCAGCTAATAATGTACCGATATGCACTTCAATGATACGACCTTGGAAGACATTTTCGCCATCAAATTGCTTAAGCATTTGCGCTTGAGTAGAATGAACTACATCACGGAAATCCATGTGGCCTTGCATCTTGCCTTTAAAAGTAACTTTTACAGACTCAGGGATTGGCATAGCCGATTCACCTGTGGCAAGTGCGATTGCTACTGTACCCGAGTCAGCACCAAAGGCTACACCTTTAGACATACGAGTATGCGAGTCACCACCAATGATAATTGCGCGATCGTCTACGGTAATATCATTTAATACTTTATGAATAACATCAGTCATTGCATGGTAAACGCCTTTCGGATCACGTGCAGTAATAAGACCGAACTTGTTCATGAATGCCATTAATTTAGGAATGTTAGCTTTAGCTTTGCTATCCCAAACTGACGCTGTATGACAACCTGATTGGTATGCACCATCTACTAGTGGAGAAATAGTAGATGCTGCCATCGCTTCAAGCTCTTGACATGTCATAGGACCTGTTGTGTCTTGAGAGCCAACAATGTTAACTTTAACGCGAACATCTGAGCCTGCATGTAATGGTGTGTTCGATGTTACACCAACTGCGTTGTTATTAAATATTTTTTCAACGGCAGTTAAACCTTGACCTTCATGAGAAATTTCTTTTGAAGTGGCATATACAGGTGGTGTTGCTACGCCAAGTGTTTCAGCTGCGAACGTTTGTAATTTCTTACCAAATGTTACCGCGTAAGAACCGCCAGCTTTCATGAATTCTACTTTCTGTGGTGTAAAGGCTGAAGATATATCCGCAAGCTCTTTGTCACCGTTGTATAATTTTTTCGCTTTGGTATCGATAGTTAATACGGTACCAGTCGCTACAGAATAAGCTTCCTCTAAAACAGCATCACCATTTGCATCAACAACTGCGTTGCCACTTGCATCGACTTTCTTAACCCAGTTTTTAAGGTCAAGACCAATGCCGCCAGTTACATCAACAGTTGTTAAGAAAATTGGAGAAATACCATTAGTACCGGCAACTATAGGTGCAATGTTAATAAACGGTACGTATGGACTTGCTTGTTTACCTGCCAATAGTGCAACGTTGTTAACACCCGACATACGAGATGAACCAACACCCATAGTGCCTTTTTCAGCGATAAGCATGACTTTCGCTTTAGGGTACTTAACTTGTAATGCTTTAATTTCTGCTTGAGCTTCTGGAGTGCTCATGCATTGGCCATGTAATTCACGGTCAGCACGTGAATGTGCTTGATGACCTGGAGATAATAAATCAGTTGAGATATCACCTTCACCGGCAATATAAGTAACTATTTCAACTTTTGCTTCAACTTCAGGTAACTTAGTGAAGAATTCAGCTTGAGCGTAGCTTTCTAAAATATCTTTCGCCAGTGCGTTGCCTGCTTTAAATGCAGCTTCAAGACGTGCTGTATCAGCGTCATATAAAAATACTTGAGTTTTTAAAACTTCTGCTGCTGGTTTTGCTACTGCTGCGTCATCAGATAATGCTAAATCAAGAAGTACTTCAATTGAAGGACCGCCTTTCATATGAGATAACAATTCAAAAGCGAACGTTGGGGTAATTTCTGCGACAACTGACTGAGCTAGAATAATTTCTTTTAAAAATTCAGCTTTTACACCTGCAGCACTGGTTGTGCCTGGTAAAGTGTTATAAATGAAAAAGTTAAGTGAATCTTCGCGATGCTCATTTGCAGAATCTTTAATTTGAGCAATGATTTCTGATAATAGATCAGCAGAATCAATGGGTAGAGGAGCTAATCCTAGCTCATTCTTACGATTTTCAATTTCTTTAATGTACTCTAAATATAGACTCATTTAAAACTCTCTCTAGTTCTAATGGGCTAATAACATTATCATCATTAGCAAGGAAAAATTTTGCTTATAGTTTACCTGATTTTTGAGCTACTACGAATCATTTGATTAAATAAGTACTATTCACCGCAGTGATAACTAATAGAAAGTCTAGTTGTAGTAGTTATGTTGGTATTGTTGTGCGTTGATAATATTGTAAAAGTGAGGTGAATTTCACTCTCAGTCGAAAGGTTTACTTTGCGATATACAGCACAACTGCTCATATTATAACCTAAGTATAGATTGGGCATGGTCATTTATCGATGCTTTTTAGCTGCTACGGTTGGTTAATCTTTTATTAATGGCCTAACTTTTTAAGGACATTTTTCATATGCCTTTTAAAGTTTTTCTCATCTTTTGATAAACCACAGTTAAATTGTGATGTCGTTTTGCCTTGAAGGCCAATAACTGATAAATCTTCAGTTAACGTACAAGTACCGTTATCACCTTTTTTGACACTAAAGCCATTCCCCACCTGACTAGCTGTTGAGCCAATCTTCTTCTTTTGTGTATCTTCAACAAAAGAGTGCGGAACATAACTCGGTGAACCATGCATTAACGAGCCTGTATTAGGTTTAGCGAAGTTTTGCATGGCTTGGTCGATTATTTGCTGATTAATTTTATCTTTAAGGCGAGATAAATTTTGGGAAGTTGTGTGGTGTTTTACCTCTTCAGGCTGTTGTTTTTTTAGCGGAGCAGTTATCGCTTTTATTAAAGGACTTGATGGTTTAATTTCTATCTTTTGCTGTGCAACGTCTTTAATGGCTAATTTTTTTTGTGCTACTTTTTTCTGTTCACTATCAACGGAAATGACTTTTTCTTGTTTATTTTCAATCGGTTTATAATAGATAAAACTATTAATAGGTACTATTTTTGGTGTTTTGGTGAAATTATCGATCGGTTTGTCTTTCGTATTACTTAACAGTAAAACAACAAAAATATGGAAAATAATAGAGAAAAAAATAGCAAACTTATAACCTTGTATTGTAAACCTCCTTGTAAATACCGTTTTTATATACCTGTTTACGTTATTGATTTTAATAAAAGCACTTATTATTAAACATTCAAGTTAACGACTTATTACTCGGCTAAATAGACCATAGATAAAAAGGTAAGTTCATCTTCTTGATGGTTTTTATAATTAAGTGGAATTTAGCCAGAGTTAAGGTTGTCCATCAACCGAAGTTAATTTATGTTGATTTTCCCTTAAAGCGCACAAGGTTTATTTACATATTGTGCACTTTACATCAATAACAGATTTAACTAAGGATAATGACTACTGAGTTGGGCTGTTAATTAAGCTTACTGTCCTGCCAAAACTTAGTGCCTTTTATTGTTGCCTGCAGGGCTAAGCCACTTTCAGTAAAAGTGTAGACAGTTACATCACCGTAATACATTTCTCCTTCAACTGAACCGCCTTTATCACCCGCTTTTGCAGCGGCATCAACATTACCACCAAAGCTCCAACCTTGATTAACAAAATCATTCATTGCTTGTGCCGTATGAAATACCATAACAATACGGTAATCTTTAACACCAAGACCAAGGCCTATACCACCTTCAGCCATATTCATATAAGTATATTTAGCTGAATTATTACTTTTAACAACACCATAGCCTGTACCAGCTGCCATAAATATTAAATTGATATTAGCATTCGAAAAGACAGCATAACCTGCCGCTGAATTAATTTGGCTACGGGTATCTGGTTTATTAGCAAAAAGTTGGTTAAGCACCGTATCTTTCATCGTTATAATTTCTTGCTGTTGTTCTGCTTTACTACCATCTCCCATTGAAGCACAAGCAACCAAGGTTAAGCTAAGCATTAAAGAGAACAATTTTTTAATTGAGAACATCGTTTTTTTCCTTTTGTAATTGATTATCTACAGTTTAGAGCAGTGTTAACTTTTTTATAAGTCAATTTAATCAATAGTAGCTATTTGTTTTAGTGTCATTGAAAGGTTTGTTACCAACTCGCTTTTTTGTCACTTTCGTATAAGCGCCAAACAAAGCCAATACCGACGCTGTAAGTAATGTCTTCTTCATAAAGAGGACTATTCTGGTTGGCTGCACCTTGATGAAATTGTGCTGAGCCAGTGATAAATGCGCGGATATTTTTTCGTATGGGTAATGACAGACCCATAGAAAGTTCGGCGCCCAAATAGCCTCCTTTGGCATTATATTGTTGGCGATTGCTATTGGCGAATTTGCGATCAACTTGATAAAAGTAATCTTGTAATTTTTCAGTCGCAAAAGTTAAGCTAAAAGCGATATTTAAGCCTACTTCTTTAAAAATTGCACCACGCTGTTGGTATGAAATGGTTGGCTCTATAACAAAACCACGATCGTCGATGCGATCAAAATCAGTAGAAAATACCGCTCTTGCTTGCAAGCGAGCTTTGAGTCTTGCATCTCCACCTTGTGAAAATTTATAGTCTTTAATGCGATAAATTAATTGTGGCCCTATTTCAAATAAGAAGTCTAATTCAGGCATACCAGCTCGAGATGTATTGTCATCACTGTCGGCAGAGAATGCACCGCCAAAGGAGAGGTCTAATTCAAAATCACTTGTTTCAACAACAACTGCACGCATGCCATCACCACCCCCAACCCGAAATACATCGCCCCGATAAACGACATAGGGCGCGGCTAATGCAATAAAATTTCGCTCGCTTGATGCCGGGTAATTAGCGACTTCTATAGCGCCACCACCAAGTCCAAACTCCCATAAAGGCTGACTTTCGTTGATGTTCTCAAAGCCAGTTAGCCCGCGAACAGGGGACTCGTCTTTGTCATTAGCAATAACGGGCGATACGAAGATAACAGCAGTAAAAATCGCTAAAAAATACAGTTTTATAAAAGACATTCAACAACCTTGTTAGTAATAAAAACTTTATATATTAATCGTAAACCATAGTGTGCGGTGATTAAAACTATTTTAATTATTTTAGTGGTAGGTGTTTAATGTCGATACTGAAAAAAAATGTTCGTTCGATAGATAGCGTTCCTGTGGCGACTTAATAAATAATTCAAAATATTTTTTACGGATAAAATTCTTATACTTGCTAGTAATCATAACTCGTTACAATTGAATGTTTAATAACCCTCAAAAGCTATTTGTATCTTACTTGCCGATCCGGATAAAATGACATTAATTATAATTATAAAACAACGGACCGTTATGCACCTCAATTCACTAGCAACTTCATTATTATTATCACTATTCTTAGTCACAGTGTTAAGCGCTTGTAATGAAGAAAAAGTAGCAGACAAAGAAAAGAAAGTTTATCAGGTGCCCGTAGAAACTACTCTTGTTGACAATAGAACTATCACTAATACTTATCGAACAACTGCTGTGCTTGAAGCAAAAGCTGAAAGCAAAGTCACCAATAAAGTCACAGGCATGATTAACAAGATATTAGTTGAAGAGGGAATGTCGGTTACCAAAGGACAAATTTTAGCTGAAATTGATTCTGAAAATTATTTATTAGAACTTGAACGTACCACTATAGATGTCGATTCTGCGGTTGCCGAATTTAACCGCAGTAGACCAATAGATGGTGAACAACTGATATCGGTTAAAGATCTAGAGAAGCTTGAGTTTTTAGTGAAAACAAGAAAAAACCAACAAAAAGTGGCGGCGATACAAGTACGTGATTCAAAGGTAAGAGCGCCAATATCAGGTGTTATTGCTTCAAGAATGGTGAAAGAAGGCAATATGACCGCTAATGTTGGTGGTGAAATGTTTACCATTGTTGCGCTCGATACCTTACAAGGGGTTGTTTATTTACCCGAATCTGAAATGAATAATGTTCATGTTGGTCAACAAGCGTATTTAAACTTTCCGGCAAATGCAAAAGAAGTTCCTGCAACGGTTGGCTTAATCTCACCAATCATTGATACCGAGTCGGGGACTTTTAAAGTGACCTTAAAAGTTAATAATGATAACCATGTCTTAAAACCAGGGATGTTTGCCAAAGTGTCACTAACACTTGATGTTCATGATAACGCGCAAATTGTGCCACAAAATGCCTTGCTTGTTACCGACACTGAAACCAGCTTATTCGTTATTCAAGATAATAAAGCTAAGAAAGTTACAGTGGTTACCGGTTTTGAACAAGATGGCTTTGTTGAAATATTAACGCCACTAAATGCCCTTGAACCGGTAGTGATTGTCGGTCAGCAAGGTTTGAAAATTGATAGTGCTGTAAAAATAATAGGTGAAGAAGAAACCCAAAAGAAGAACGTTGAACTAACTACTGATAATAACGCCGTTAAGGAAAATGCTGATAATCAAGCAACACAAGACTAATAAGTTGTGAACTAGCTTTTACCTAATCATTAAATCTAAAGGAATTATTATTCATGAGTATTGTTAGTACTGTGGTTAAACGCCCGGTAACAGTAGCGATGTTTACCCTCGCTGTGATGTTATTTGGCATGGTGGGTTTTTCTCGACTCTCTGTTGCCTTGTTGCCCGATCTTTCTTATCCAACGTTAACCGTAAGAACCGATAACGCCGGCGCCGCACCTGCTGAAATAGAACAATTGATCAGTAAACCCATTGAAGAGTCAGTTGGTGTTGTTAAAGGGATACGCAAGGTTCATTCTATCTCAAAAGCTGGACAGTCCGATGTTGTTATTGAGTTTGAATGGGGCGTGGCGATGAACTTTGCGACGCAGAATGTCCGTGAAAAGCTTGACATAATTGCCTTGCCAAAAGATGTTAATAAACCCATTATTTTACGTTTTAACCCCGCACTAGACCCCATTATACGTTTAGGGCTGTCCACTGAAAATAAGCATCCTCGGGCATTAAAAAAGATACGTACTTTTGCTGAGCAAGAAATAAAACGACAGCTGGAAACTATTTCAGGTGTTGCCGCTGTGCAGCTTGGTGGCGGTTTACAGCAAGAAATACAGGTTGTATTTGATCAAGAAAAAGCTGCGCGCCGAGGTATAACAGCACAAAGTATTGTTGCACGTATCCAAAGTGAAAATATTAATATGTCGGCAGGTCGTGTTTACGATGGTCAGCAAGAGTATTTAGTTCGAACAGTGAACCAATTCGTCTCACTCGAGCAACTTGGCAATATGATTGTTAAGCAAGCCGATGGCAAAACTATTTATCTTAAAGACATAGCACAAGTTATTGATGGCGAAAAAGAACGCACCGATATTACTCGTATCAATAATAATGAAGCGATAGAACTGGCCATTTATAAAGAAGGCGATGCTAATACGGTAACCGTAGCAAAAGCGGTAAATAAAAAATTAGCCGAGCTTGAAGAAACTTTACCCGAAGCACTGACTTTTACGGTTATTTATGACCAATCTGAATTTATTGTCAATGCGGTAGACGAAGTGAAAAGTGCGGCTATTATTGGCGGATTACTTGCCATGTTGATTTTATATTTATTCTTGGGTAACTTTTTCAATACGATTATTATTTCACTAGCGATACCTATTTCAATTATCGCGACCTTTAATTTAATGTTTGCTAATGACATTAGTCTTAATATTATGTCGTTAGGGGGCATTGCCTTAGCGGTTGGCTTATTAGTTGATAATGCGATTGTCGTGCTAGAAAATATTGCGCGCTATCGCGAAAAAGGCGCCAGTATTATTGAAGCGGCAATAAAGGGTACCGATGAAGTCTCGGGCGCTGTTATTGCTTCTACACTGACCACTTTAGCGGTGTTTTTTCCTTTAGCTTTTGTGACCGGTTTTGCCGGGCAATTATTCAGTGACCAAGCGATGACGGTGACTTTTGCGTTACTCGCTTCTTTAATCGTGGCGCTAACCTTAATTCCTATGCTGGCATCACGTCAATTTAGCCAAAATAAAGAAATGCCTACAAATGATAATAATGATGACTCATTAGAAAAACAAACCGATAAAGTGCCGCTAACTAGAAGAAAGAAAGTCGTTAATATCGTCGTGCACATTTTGGCCTTTCCGCTTTTATTGGTTTTTAATTACTTACCTTTATTATTAACCAAAACCTTGTTATTGATTACTAATTTAATCACTAAGGTCGTCAGCTTTATTTTTAAACCGGCACATAAAGCTTTTAGTTATTATTTTGAAAAACTAGCGTCAGCCTACAGTCGGTTATTAAAAGTCGCCTTGCAAAATAGAGCTATTTTAGTGGCACTTAGTTTAGTGTTTGCGCTGGCGGTCAGCAGTTTATTACCAAAAATTGCGGTTGAACTTGTTCCTGAAGTGGCAAAGTCGGAATTTACTATCGAGTTAACCTTGCCACAAGGAACGCCCATAGATGTTACTGATCAACGGCTAAAAGACCTTGCTGCGACTATTGCCGAAGATAAACGAGTCAAGCACAGCTATTCGTTAGCAGGTAGCGGTAGCTTAATGATGAGCTCAGCCAGTAAAGGCGGTGAAAACTGGGGACAACTGTTAGTGGCACTTTACAGCAGTGATGATCTTGAATCAGTTAAAGCTGTGGTTCGCGCGAAAGTTGCTCAAATGGCTGATGTCACCGCTGAAATAGCGCAAACAGAAATGTTTACAACAGAGCGTCCTTTGCAAATTATTTTGTCAGGATACGATCTGGTGGCTTTGAAAAAATACAGCGACCAATTAATGCAAACAATGTCGATGGATAATCAGTTTATTGACCTAAACAATAGTTTACGCGCCGGTCAACCTGAGTTAAAAATCAGCTTTGATAATGAGCGCTTAGCAAGTTTAGGGTTAAAAGCGTCTGATATAGCCGATCAGTTAGTCACTAAAATTGCTGGCTCGGTGGCGAGTAAATACAACTTACAAGACCGACAAGTTGATATCCTAGTGCGCGCCGATGAAAACGCGAGAAATTCAGCACAAGCTATTCGTCAATTAACGGTTAACTCGCAGCAGGCCAAATCATTACCACTAGCCGCCGTTGCCGATATTACCGAAAGTATTGGCCCTAATGAAATCAACCGTATTGACCAAAGTCGTGTTGCTATTATTTCGGCATCACTGGCTTATGGCGACTTATCTGCAGCGGCCGCCAAAGCCGAAAATCTAGTGAAAGAACTCTATTTACCTTTTAATATTAAAGCACGAGTCGCAGGGCAAAATGAAGAAATGGAAAGCTCTTTTTCTTCCTTAATGATGGCGTTAGCGTTAGCGGTATTCCTTGTTTATTTAGTGATGGCTTCACAATTTGAGTCGTTATTAAATCCATTTATTATTTTATTCTCTATTCCATTAGCCGTGTTAGGTTCGGTATTAGGCTTATATGTTACTGGGACCAATATCAGCGTTATCGTACTCATAGGTATTATTATGCTAACGGGTATTGTGGTGAATAATGCCATTGTTTTAGTCGATAGAATTAATCAGTTACGTCATCAAGGTGTTGATAAACTTGCTGCTATTATGGAAGCGAGTCGTTCACGTTTTCGCCCGATTATTATGACATCTTTAACCACTATTTTAGGTTTAGCGCCGTTGGCATTTAGCAGTGGAGAAGGCTCTGAATTAAGAGCACCTCTTGCCATTACGGTAATGAGCGGCTTACTGGTTGCAACAATGCTAACGTTACTTTTAATTCCTGTTTTGTATAGCTTGTTTGACCGAAAAACCTATATTGTCGAAAGCGATGAACTTGACAATGATGGTTTTGAAAGCCAGCAAGCTAATAGCGCATCGTCTAATAATGTAGCCGAGGCGTAAGATGACAAATTCAACGTCTAAAAAGAAAACAGCTAAGCAAAGCATTTTTGACTTACCAGTAACTGTTTGGTTAACCGCTTTAGCGATAAGGCGGCCTGTTACCACGGCTATGTTGATGTTGTCGCTTTTTGTTACTGGGCTTGTCGCCAGTAAATTATTGCCACAAGAAAGCTGGCCATCACTGAATATTCCGATGGCTTTTATTAATGTGCCGTATAACGGCGCCACACCTGAAGAAGTTGAACGCTTAATTACCCGGCCGATAGAAGAAGCCGTTTCGACTTTAGGCGGTATTACTGAAATGCAGTCAAGAAGTCGGGCCAACGGTGCTTCTATTCAGGTAATGATGGATCTTAGTAGTGATCTCGATAGTAAAATATTAGAGGTACGAGAAAAAGTCGATATGGTGCGCCATCTTTTACCTGAAGACGTGCAAAACGTAATGGTACAAAAGTTCTCTACTGAAGATCTACCCATCATGAGCTTGGTGTTATCGGGTAATAAAGATCTCTCCACCGCTTATGACTTTATCGATAAAAAACTGAAAAACCCGCTAGAAAGGCTTCAAGGTGTCGGTAAAGTTGAAATGCGTGGCGTTGTTCAACCCCATATAGAAATTCATTTGGACAGTATTAAGCTCGCGATGAATCGTGTTGATCAAGCAAAGTTATTGCAAGATCTACGTGACAGTAATTTTTTAGTGAAGTCAGGCTCTATTCTCAATGGAGGTAGAAAGTTCAGAGTTTCTCCTGACGGTGAATATCACAGTTTAGACGACATTAAAAACTTTCAAGTTAAAGTGGGTGTTCGGTTAAGTGAAGTAGCGACAGTGAGTTTAACCGCTCCTCCTAAGAATAGCGAAATTAGAACAGATAGAAAGAAGTCAGTTGGCTTAGAAGTCTTTAAAGAGTCTGATGCTAATGTTGTCGAGGTGACAAATAACATTGTTGCTTTAATTGAAGTGCTTCGCCAAGAAGATGACTTTAAAGCGATTACCATTGGAATTAAAGATAACAGCGGTGAAGAAATTCAAGAATCATTAGGTGATTTGTTAAAGGCGGGCGCCTTAGGTATTGTCTTGTCTTTTATTGTTTTATTTATATTTTTGCGCAATAGCCACATTACTTTTATTGTTGTTGCTTCTGTGCCTATTTCGTTAAGTTTTGCCTTAGCTGGCATGTATTTTATGGGCTACACCTTAAACATGCTCTCACTGGCGGGGCTTTTTATTGCCGTTGGTTTACTGATTGATAACTCCGTCGTTATTTGTGAGAGTATCCTTCAACAACAAGATAAAGCCTTAACCTCAATAGACAAAATTCTTCATGGTGTTGATAATGTCAGTATTGCTATTATCAGTGGCACACTCACCACCACCATTGTATTTATGCCTTTGCTGATGGGTGAAAAAAACTTTATTACCATCTTAGTTGAGCAAATAGCCGTGGCGATTTGTTTACCTTTATTGGCATCATTAATTATTTCAAAAACCGCCATTCCATTAATGCTTAGTCGTGTTAACAAAAAGGCCTTGTCGTCAGTTGTTACCCAAGGAAAATTAGATCGCTGGTATCGTCCTAATTTAACAAGAATACTGACTCACCCTAAAACAACCGGGGTTTTCATTTTATTACTTTGCATTAGTGGTGTGTTAACCAAGCAAATGGTCAATATTAATGGCGAAAAGGGTAAAACTGTCAAAGAAATCAATATTGTCTATCATATCCAAGGGCAACAAAAGTTAGCTGATGTCAGTAAATTAGTCGATGAGATGGAGCAGTACTTATACGATAATCAACAAGCCTTCGAGTTTACACAAGTCAATAGCCGGATTTGGTCAGATTTTGCCATGTCTCGCATAAAACTTAACGATGGTTATTCAAAAACACTTTATGATTTAAAAGCAGAGATTAAAAAAGGTTTCCCCGATACGGCCATTGCAGAACCATCATTTGACTGGTCAGAACAAAAAGAAAATTTGGTCAAACTTACTTTAAACGGCAGCTCAACCAAGCGTTTAATACAATTGAGCGAATCTGTGATCAGTCAGTTGAGTAATGTTGAAGGTTTTGCTGAAGTTGGCATCGATAACGAAGATAAAAACATGGAGTTAGTACTGCGTATCGACCGAGAAAAAGTGTCACGTTTAGGTTTAAACACCCAAGATATCGCTAGTCGTATTTCGAGTGCACTGCGTGGGACTAACTTGCGTTCGTTTCGTGATGCTAAGCTAGGTGAAGTTGATATTCGCTTGGTCTATCACGCTGAACAGGCTGTGCCGCTCGAACGTATTAAAGAGTTACCTATTTATGAGAGTAACGGCAGAGTTATTACTTTACAGCAACTCGTTGTTTTTGACACGCAACCGATAATGCAACAAATTACGCGCTCAAACAGAAGAACCACCTTAGGAATTTCTATTAATTTAGCTGACTTAAGCCGTGTTGAAGCCTCGATGAAAATTAAAGAAGTGATGGAGAATATTGTTTTTCCTTCGGGTTATGATTGGAACTTAGGACGCCAATTTGCGCAAGACGAAAAAGCAGCGAAAGACATGATGATGAACATGATGCTTGCTTTAGCGCTTATTTTTATTGTTATGGCAGCGCTGTTTGAATCACTATTAATGCCAATCGCTATCTTGTCTTCGATTGGTTTAGCTTTTATTGGTGTTTACTGGACCTTTGCTATTTTAGGCATGGGGTTGGGTGAAACAGGCCTGATCGGTATGTTGATTTTAATGGGTATAGTGGTGAATAACGGTATTGTCCTCATCGATCAAATCAACAAGTTAAAAGTAGACGCTGAGAATATAATGACGCCGATTATCGACGCTTGTGTTAGCCGTATTCGGCCAATATTTATGACAGTTGCAACAACTATTATTGGTATGGTGCCGTTAGCATTAGCATCAAGTGATAGCCAAGCTTACCCGATGGCGGTTGCCATTATTGGAGGTTTGTTGTTTTCAACCTTTACCAGTTTGTTTTTGGTACCGTTTTGTTATTTGATGCTGGTTAAATTGGGCGAACGGTCAAGCAAGCGTTTTTCTATCGCCAAAGCCTTTGCCGATAAAAAAATTCCATTATAGTTTATCACTCGTATCGTTTCATCGAGGGGGATAAGAGTAAATGTTAACTCCCCCTTGTGCGATAAATATTCTATAATAAAGATATCAAAAAATTTCCGAGTTATCCCATGGAATACGAATTTATAAACGACCCTACTACTCGCTATGCAAAAGCAAAGTTCTCTTTTGAACATGAAGTTTTTGGCCCTTGGCTTGAAGTTGAAGTAGGTAACGATCCACAAAAATTAACCGCGTTGTTAACGCTCATCGATAAAGCCGAGCACGCAAGTGCACAAGAGCAGGAAATTGTTGGCAGTGAGTACACGGTTAGAATCATTGAAAAAGATGTTTCGATTGCCGCTAACGCGAGCTTAAATGGTATTGAAGCTTTACCTGAAGCACTCAGTGCTGATGATATAGACTTTGACGATCAAGAGTCAGCAAGTTGTGGGCTAGAAGACTTTCGCGAATTATTATTGTCTTGGGCAAGATTCACCACACGTTAACTCACTCGGTTAACCTCAAGTTATTCATTCATTATTGATAGATGAATAACGTTTTCATCCTATTTACGCTTTTATTATTTATAGCTTTTCTGATAACAATGACTTTTGGCACTGTTGTCTGACGCCACTTTTTTTTATTCTTTTACAAACTTTGTAGGAGAATAAAATGCCGATAACACGTAAAACCCCTTTCGAACTTTCTGAGCTGACTATTGATAGATCTCCGCAAACTAAAGCTGCGGGACTATCAGGTAACTATACTAGTATCTTGATTGTTACGTTACTCAGCACAAGTTTATATTTTGTCGGTCAGACACTGTTTTTTCCAACAAGTGCTGCTGAAATTATTAATCACCTTGAAACTGATAACAAACGAGTAAATGAGTCAGTTAACGTCGATATTAAACAACATTTCCCTACCACCCATGATGTAAATACAGCAGAACCCATAAATAACAGCGTACTTGATGCGAGCGGCCATGTGGTTGCGAGGCGCATAGCCACAGTATCTTCTCGTGTAACGGGTAAGCTAAACCGCTTAAATATTGAGGAAGGACAAACGGTAAGTAAATCAGAAATACTCGCCGAACTTGATGATAAGCAAGCATCGATTTCATACCAACTTGCTTTAACGGAATTATCGGCAAAGCAAGCGGGTTTTGACGAGTTCACTTTACTTTTCAAACAGCAAAATCAGCGATTTAAGCGTGATCAGACGCTGGCCAGCAAAAAGCTGATCAGTGAGCAATTACTTGAAGACAGTGCCTTTAAAAATGCACAACTCGCCATCCAAATACGTCATAAAAAAGCCATGGTTGACTCCGCAAAGCAACGAGTTGAATTGGCGCAGTATCAGTTAAATCAGCATAAAATTCGCGCGCCATTTGATGGTGTCGTGATCAGTAAAAATGCCCAAGTGGGTGAGCTTATTTCAGCGGGATCTTCTGGTGGTGGTTTTATTCGTACCGGTGTCGGCACTATTGTTGATATGAGCTCGTTAGAAATTGAAGTTGAAGTAGGTGAGAGCTATATCAATCGCGTTTATCCTGGACAAAAAGTATTCGCTAGATTAGATGCATATCCGCAGTGGAGTATTAGCAGTGAAGTCGTTGCTGTTATACCTACCGCAGATCGTCAAAAAGCGAGCATTAAAGTCAGGGTGAAATTGTTAACAGCAGATCCTCGGATTTTACCTGATATGGGGGTGAAGGTTAGCTTTATGAAAAACGATCAACGCTCGTTAGATGTTTTCCCTAGTAGCTCAAATAACCACGTAGATATAGCCGCACTTTAATGAAAGCCTCTCTGCAGATTTTAGGAAAAAATGATGAAAAATAGCTATAACATTACATTAAAAAATATTAACAAAAGTTACCAGAAAGGTAAAAACACGGTAGTCGTTCACCACGATTTTAACTTAACGATTAAATCAGGTGAGTTTGTCGCATTAATGGGACCATCAGGTTTAGGAAAAAGCACCTTATTGCATTTAATGGGCGGCCTTGATCAACCGACATCAGGTGAAGTGATTATTGGTACACAGCGTATTGATCATTTAAAGCAATCGGCATTAACCCAATGGCGCGCTGAAAACATTGGCTTTGTTTTTCAGTCACATCATTTATTACCGGTGTTAAGCGCGCAGGGTAATGTTGAACTGCCACTCGCGTTAACCTCGTTAAATAAAAAGCAACGACAAGAGCATGCTAGTTATGCGCTAGAGCTCGTTGGCATGAGTGAGCGTGCTAGTCATTTCCCCAAAGAGTTATCTGGTGGGCAAGAGCAGCGAGTTGCTATTGCACGCGCTATTGTCAGTGACCCACATATATTATTATGTGATGAGCCAACGGGAAATTTAGACCGAAAAACAGCCAATGAAATTCTGGCATTACTTGACCAACTTAATCGCGATTTTGGTAAAACCATTGTTATGGTTACACATGATAAAAAAGCAGCTGACTACGCAAGTAGAGTGATTAATTTAGAGTCTTATATTGGCGAAGAACATAACTGTCATATGAGGGAAAGCAGATGAACCTACTGATATTAGTTTGGCGGAACAGCTTTCGTAAAAAAGTACGTTTTTGGTTAACCTGTACTTCTGTCATGGTGGCTTTTTTCTTATTGACGACCTTGTCTGGAGTGGATCAGGCGCTTACGGCTAATGTAAGCAGTAGTAATCAATACCGTTTAATGACCAGTCATAAAATATCAATGACACAATCTCTCCCCATTAACACTCAACAAAAGATTGCGGCATTACCGGGCGTAAAACAAGTGAGTTATGCATCTTGGTTTGGTGGGTACTTTCAAAATGAAAAAAATCAACTACCCGTAACTGCGGTTGACCACCATCATTATTTCAATTTATTTGATGAATATATAATCCCTAGTGAGCAACTAGCGCAATGGAAAAAAACGCGCACAGGTATTGTTATTGGTCAGGGACTTGCTGATAAATATGGTTGGAAAATCGGTGATACCGTGCCATTAAGCTCTTCTATTTGGATGAATAAAAGTGGTTCATTTAATTGGTCGTTTACCGTTTCTGCCATTTACCAAACAGCTCAGCATTCATCTGCTGATAATAAAGTGTTTTTCCAACATGCTTATTTTGATAAAGGCCGTGCTTATGCTAATAATTCTTTGGGGTGGTTATCGACTGAAATAACTGAAAATGTCAACGTAGATGACGTTATTGTTGCTATCGATTTATTGTTCTCACATACCAACAATCCAACCCGTACCACGACTGAACAGGTTTTTATTAAAGAACAAGCACAACAGTTTGTTGATATGGCTATGGTCATTAACCTTGTGGTTATTGCGGTATTCTCTACTTTATTACTGATTGTTTGCAATACCATGATCCAAACTATTCGTGAGCGTAATAATGAAAGCGCAATGATGAAAGCTTTAGGGTTTTCAGCGACACGTTTAATTCAAGGTGTTTACCTAGAGGCTTTGTTATTAATTGGCTTAGGCGCTTTGGCGGGCAGCATTCTTGCCTCTTTATCTCTAGCATTGGTCGGCCAGAGTTTTAATGATTTTTTACCGGGTATATCGATTGCGCCAAGTCATTATATAACCGTATTTGCCTGGGTAAATACTGCTGCCGCTTTTTGCACTGTATTTCCGGCGGTAGCGATTAAACAACTTGTTATCAGCAAAACGTTAGGAGACAAGGCATGAATATTTCATTAAAGGCGCAGCATTCATGGTTTATCAATATAAAACAAGCACAAGCGTTAACGGTTATTAATTTTAAAAGTTTCCCGCAGCGTATTATTGCTTCTATGGTGAGTATATTAAGCATTGCTTGTGTTGCTGGCGTTATTTTAAGTGTTCTGGCAATGACTGAGGGAATGATGAAAACACTGGAACGTACTGGTTTAGATAATACCGTATTAGTGATGCGCGCGGGAGCCTCTTCAGAATTGCAAAGTGTGATGTTTCCAGTAGAAGTTAATATTTTAGCGAATAATCAAAAAATTATTAAAGATGAACAAGGGCTGGCGCAAGTATCGGCTGAAATGTTTGTTAATGCTGAAGTGACTTATATTTCTAATCTAGATACCGTAGATCAAGAAATAGAAACGAAAAGTTTAGCGTTGCGAGGTATCAGCAAATCGACTCAACAATTTCGCCCTAATTTTCGTTTAGTCAAAGGTGAAATGTTCGCTACGGGTGTGCGTCAGCTAATTGTTGGTCAGGCAATAACGCGTAGAATGCCAGAGTTAATTGTTGGCAAAGTTATCACCTTAGGTGGAGCAGCGTGGACAGTCAGCGGGATTTTTTCTGATGGTAATAGTGTTTTTGAATCAGAATTGTGGGCTGATATTGGCATGGTACAGAGTGATTATCGTCGAGGAAATACGCTACAGTCTATCCGCTTAGCATTAAAAGATATTAGCGATTTACCACAATTAGAAAAAGAGTGGCAGGACGACCCTAGGTTAAACATTCGAGTGTTAACAGAAAAACAATTCTTTGCTGATCAAGCCAGTAACTTAACACGCTTAATTCGTTGGTTAGGTTTTCCTATTGCTATTATTATGGCGTTAGGCGCAATAGTGGCTGCACTTAATACCATGTATGCCGCCATAGCAAGTCGCTCTAAGGAAATAGCTACGCATAAAGCGATAGGTTTTAGTCCTTTTGCAATTTCAATGTCGATTCTTTGTGAAGCCTTGCTCATTGCTTTTGTTGGTGGGGTGTTAGGCATACTACCTTTATATTTTGTCTTTGATGGCTGGACGGCTGCCACGCAAAATGCCAGTAATTTGAGTCAAATGATGTTCAATTTTGATATTACGGTTTTGTTGATGATTAAAACAATGTCGTTAGCGTTATTGATTGGTTTATCAGGCGGGATATTACCAGCAATAAAGGCGATGCGTTTACCTGTTACCGAAGCTTTACGTGACTAATCCCCCCTTAGGCACACATTAGTGGTGTTGATGATTAATGTGCTTTGTATCGGTGCTGATACCTTCTTCTTCGGCCAAAAGTCATTTTTTTTATAAGCAAATCATGACTTTTGGCACCTTTTTTTTAGCTTTTGAAACGTTATTATTTAAAATAAGTAAATAGTTAATCACTCAACGACAAGGCAGCCCGTATGTTAAATAAACTCAGTGCTTTATTACAATTTCTCCCGCTTTCACTTTTTTCAATGATTGGTTTTTGGCAAACCGAAACATCCAATGAAAGCTGGTTATTGGCTTTTAAAATAGCTGCATTGGTGGGAATTTGTCAGTTAGTGTTAATCAGTAAACTTAAAATAGTGATGAGCCGTTTAATACTATCAGCGAATATTTATTTGATTTTAGGTGGTTTAGCGGCATTTTTTCAACAATGGTGGTATTTATCGTTTTATAGCATGTTGCAAGAGTCGGCCATTTTTATTGTGATGATTGTTGTTGGTATTACCACCATGCTCTTTTCAAATCATGGTTTTGTTGGGATCAATAAAACACAGATTAAAGAAACTAAAGATCGGATAAACATTAATAAAAAATCAGCTTACTTATTTATCGCCGTACTGATATCGCTCGTTCTATCTTGGTTGTTTAAAGGTAATATCGCACTCTCTGTTATCGCACCTATTGTGATTCTCGCACTCTTTCAACGTTACCTTGTTCATCTTCATAACCAACAATATTCTTATAATGTCCTTTAACCTTTAGGTGCCAGAAGTCATGTTTTACTGCTGTGAAAATGATGACTTTTGGCACCTGTTTAACAAAAGCTTTAGCTTTACACTGATCATGAATTAATAAACAAATTTACTTATCCTCTTTCAATTTATATAAATAAAGGAATCATTATGATTTTTAAAAAATTAATCTCTTTGTCAGTAACCAGTTTAGCGCTTTCTGTAATAAGTGCATTATCGATGATTTTATTATTAAGCCAGCATGCCGTTGCCGCTGACTTAACGGTCAATATCAGTGATATTGAGCAAGGGAAAGGCCACCTTTTAATCGCTTTATATGCCTCAGAAGAAGATTATAAGACAGATAAAGCTAGTTTTTATGCAAAAGTTAAAGCTCAAAATGGCAAGGAAATCGCTATTTTTGAAAATGTACCTGATGGCGACTATGCGATAAAAATGTATCAAGACGAAAACGACAATAACAAAATGGATTTTAATATGATGGGGATCCCAAAAGAAGGCTATGGCTTTAGTAATAATGTCGGCATGTTTGGTGCGCCGAAATATAAAGAAGCTAAATTTATGGTGAAAGAAAACACAGCAATTACGATTGATTTGTTTTAAAATCATATGATTATGAAGTTTTAAATGTGCATGTTAACGGTTTAGACTGCACATTTTATCTAGGTATTTATTTATGTTGAAGTCACCATTACCAGAGCACTTACGCAAAGACTGGCTACTACATTTTTCTGGCTTTATTACTTGGTCAGTTATTTGCTATTTGTCTTTAGTCAATCTTGATTTTGGTCAGACGTTTGTATTGAAATTGTTGGCATTTATTATTTTTTATCTTTCATTTGCATGGATTATTTTTTCTGATAAAAGGGCAGAGTCGAAGATAAATAAACGACTACTGGTGGTTGAAGTAGTTACGGTATTATTGTTAATTTCATCAGATACTTATAATGTTGCCGCTATTTTGTTAGTGTTGATTGCGACGCAGTTACCATCAATGTTTACCCGAAAAAAAGCATTGTTGTTGATGTTTTTTATTACAGTCGCTCATTTTACTATTGTTTATGATGGCAGTTTTATTTCTGGATTTTTTCAGGTCATTATCTATTTTATGCTACAAGTTTTTGGTTTCTCTGCCATAGAAACAATCTTGCGTGAAGCAAAAGCTAAAGAAGAGTTAGCGGCTATTAATCAAGAGTTGTTAGCAACACGATTTATGCTGAAAGCTTCATCGAAAAAGCAAGAAAGATTACGAATATCTCGAGACTTACATGATGCTATTGGTCATCAGCTAACGGCGTTGTCTTTGAATTTAGAGGTCGCTAAACATAAAGTTTCCGAAGAATTTAAACCCTTACTGCAAGAAAACTTACAACTGGCTAAAACACTGCTAAGCAACGTTCGACAAGTGGTAAAAGAAATGCGTGAAGAAGAACAAATAGATCTTGTTTCGTCGCTTGAAAACCTCATTAATCAATTGCCTAATTGTCAGTTAACTGTGAAATCATCCATTGATATTAATTCACTGCAACTAAAGCAACAGCTGATGTTTTGTTTACAAGAAGGTGTGAGTAATGCGCTTCGACATGGCAAAGCGAACCTATTTACTTTAGCCTGTGAAAAAATGGGCAGTAGCTTAGTCATTAACTTGTCTGACAATGGCACGGTTACCAACAAGAATAACGAAAACTTTGGCAGTGGTTTAGCTGGCATGAATGAACGATTGATTGATTTTTCTGGCAAGGTAGATCTTATTGTAAATGACAGTGGTTTCACCTTAAAAATACAAGTAGAGGATTGTTATGATTAATGTTGCGCTTGTTGATGACCAACAGTTAGTTCGACAGGGAATTGCAGGGCTACTTTCGTTAAGTGACGATATAAGTATTATTTGGCAGGCCGAAAACGGCGAACACGCTCAACAAATGTTGGCCAGTGAACCAACGCCTGATGTGTTGTTACTCGACATTAGAATGCCAAAAGTGAATGGTATTGAGTTAGTTAAAATTCTAAGAAGCCAAGGCAGTACCTTGCCTATTTTAATGTTAACAACTTTTGATGATAGCGAACTGTTTATGCAAAGCTTACAAGCAGGTGCTAATGGTTTTTTACTTAAAGATGTTTCCTTAGATAAACTCGTTAATGGCGTTAAAACACTGGCCAATGGTGGTTTTGTGGCTGAGCCCGTGGTGATGAAACAATTAAATAAAGGCTTGAATGAATCTAAAGTTATTGAAGCCTTGTCTGAAAAAGAACAACAGATTTTAAAGTTGGTGGCGGGTGGTTTCTCTAATAAAGAAATTGCTAGTAGTATTTTTCTTGCTGAGGGCACAATTAAAAATCATGTATCAACAATATTATCAAAACTTAATACCCGAGACAGAACACGGGCGGTATTGATTGCACTTAACCAAGGGCTTATTTGACAAACTTATTTAAGGTAGCTTCAAGGGTTAATCAGCTTTTACATCGAATGACTCGCTGTCTTCAAGATAATCTTGATAGTTGTCTTCATCAATGTCGAGTAAGGTGAAAATCATTTCTTGTACATAAGGCCAGTCAGCAGAGTCTCGACAGTGCTTATGATTGTGTACTAGGTTTTCTGCCAGTTTTAATATTGCATAGTAAACTTCTTGACCACGTGGATTATTCATTTTGAGAAAATCACGGTCGTGATGTATTAAAATTAATTCGCAAATATCTTTAGGTAATCGCCAAGAAGAGGCAACGTAATAGCCAATGGTTGCGTGGTTTACACCATAAGCCTGGTCTTCAGTGATGGGGAGTGTTTTATCTGGGGTGCTGTAAGCAAGTTGGTAAGTATCGCTGTAGTCACTATACTTCATTGCCATAATCGGAATGCCGCAATCATGAAATAAACCAAGAGAAAAGAGCTTATCTTTTGAGGTTTTTTCTTTAATCGTTTTGCCAATATGAACACAAGTGTTGGCAATATGTGTGGCACTGTCCCAAAACTCTTCTAAAGCGATACTACAATCTTGTTGGTCAAAACTACGTTTAATCAAGGTGTTGGTTACTAATGAGTTTATTCCCTGCAAACCGATATAACGTACTGATTTGTGAATGTCAGATATTGAGCGCGACAATCCATAAAGGGGCGAGTTAATGGTTTTCAGAATAATTGAAGCGACACCGACATCTTGTGAAATAATATCGGCTAACGCATTTACGTCTGGCTCGTCTTCGGCCATTATTTTTTGTAGTTTAATTAATAAACTTGGCTGAGCCGGAATAGAAAATCCACGGCGTATATCAGCGAGTACTTTATCATCAACTTCTAGCATAAGAATTTACTGTTTTATTAATCAATTAAGTATTATGACGGCTATTTTTATTATTCTACTATCGCTGAAGTTGGCGGTATTTACAACTTAATGACTGACAATTTTGTTGCTTTGCCTCTTTGTCAGTGTTTGATGTTTATCACTTGTTAAATATTTGAAAATATTGAATAGTAGCGCTATGTTCACTTAAAATAATAATTATCATGCTATCAATTCTTTCAATATTACCAGAAGTTAAAGTAAGCACTCGCTTAATTCGTATCTTAAAATCTCTTAGTATCACGACTGTCTTTTACTCGGTAATTGCCAGTAGCACTACTATCGTTGATTTGCCGTCTTGGCAACATACGGTGCTGCCAGGTTCACCTTCTTTGCGCGGAAGTGCTGTTATCGATAATTCATTGTGGGTTAGTGGTAGTAATAAGACTGTTTTTGTTAGTCAAGATGGAGGTAAAACTTGGTTGGATAAATCAGTAGATAGCCCTATAAAAACAGGTTTTCGTGATATTGCCTTATTCGATAAGCATACCGCTATTGTTATGGGGGTTGGCAGTGGAGAACAATCTGTACTTTACAAAACCATTGATGGTGGCGATAGCTGGCAGTTACTTTATCAAAATGAAGATAAAGATGGCTTTTTTGACTCCATCGCTTTTTGGGATGGTGATAATGGTTTGTTGATGGGAGATCCTGTCGATGGCTTTTATGTTATAAAAAAAACCAGTGATGGTGGCAAAACGTGGCGCCGTATCGAGCAGAGTAATATCCCAAAATTTGTTGAAAAAGAAGCCGCTTTTGCGGCCAGTGGTAATACCTTAATTGTTGGTGACAAAGGTAAAGCTTGGCTTACTACGGGTGGATTTTCAGCATCAGTTTATAGCAGCGTCGATTTTGGTGAAACATGGCAACGTGATCGTGTGCCACTGTACTCTAAAACACAAACCGCCGGCGGTTATGGTTTAGCATTAAATGCCAAGCAACAACTTTTTGTTGTTGGCGGAGACTATGAACAGCGTCCTGCAAGTTACCCTAATATGGCAACTTTTACCGATAACCAATGGCAGTCAGTCAATGCTGGGCAATATGGCTTGCGCTCAGCAATGAGTTGTCAGGGAGATATTTGTCTTGCTACAGGAAAAACCAGTAGTGATATTTCGCTTAACGCAGGAAAAACGTGGCAAGTACTAGCAAACCCGCAAGGTAAAAAAGACGATAAAGGCTTCTATACCCTTGCGAGCGATAAGATGATGTTTTTGGCGGCAGGCGCGGAGGGTAAAGTTGGCGTTTATTCATTTAGACAAAAGTAATATTTCATACTTGCTTATCAACATAGGCTGCAAGTGATAATCAAACTAAACTTTATCGTTAAAGCGTTACGCTAGTCGATAAAGTTTAGTGTTTTCTGACAATTAACTCTGTTTAGCGGTTGAATCACGGACAATCAATCTTGGTGTGTAATGATGAACCTATCCATTGAAAGGCCGGTTTGTTGCGGGTTATATATTGCGCTAAGATTTAACTCAATGATCAATTATCAATGAGCTATGTTTAGCGGTTGAATCACGGACAATCAATCTTGGTGTGTAATGATGAACACTATCCATTGAAAGGCCGGTTTGTTGCGGGTTATATATTGCGCTAAGATTTAACTCAATGAGCAATGAGCAATGAGTAATTATCAATGAGCAACTAGCTATGTTTACCGGTTGAATCACGGACAATCAACCTTGGTGTGTAATGATGAACACTATTTTGAGGGGTTTGTTTACGCGATTTTGCAATCAATAAGCTGGCTGCATCTTCAGCGATTTTTTGGTTCGGCTGATTTGCTGTCGTTAAACGTGGCCATGTTTGGCGAGAGAAGGGCGAGTTTTCAAAACCAGCAATAGAAAGTTGCTCAGGTATTGATATCCCCATTAACCGAGCGGCAAACAAAGCACCCGCCGCAATTTCATCGTTACATGAGAAAATAGCGGTTGGGCGAATATCTTCAGACATTAATTGCTTTGCGCCAAGTACGCCAGATTCAAAAGAATACTCGCCATTAATAATTAACCGCTCATCAAGTGCAATGCCATTGTCAGACAAGGCTTGTTTATAACCTCTTAAACGTTCAACCGTTGACATATGTGCTGCTTCACCGGCAATAAAACCAATGTGTTTGTGGCCTAAATCAATGAGGTGTTGAGTAATACTTACCGAAGCCGCATGGTCATTTACCATAATGCAGGGGGCTAATTCATCGGGTGCTACATCGCCAGACATTATCCGAACAACATCAACATTTAGGTCGATAATTTTTTGGACAAATTCAGGCATTTCAGAAAAAGGTGGAGTGAGCACTAAACCAGCGACTCGTGTCTTTCTAACCATGTCGGCAATTTCATCAAGTACATGTACTGATTTTGCTTGGCAAGGATGAATAAGTAATTCAAAACCTTGTTGTTTACAAGCCGCTAAAATACCATTTTGCATATCAATGACATAATATGCGTTAGGGTTATCATAGATAAAAGCAATGCTGTATGCCTTAGTACCCGCTAAGTTTCGTGCCGCTAAGTTGGGCTGATAATGTAAATCATTTACGGCTTCCATGACTTTATCTCGAGTCAATTGTCGTACAGATGATTCATTGTTCATTACTCTTGAAACGGTTTTTATCGAAACGCCCGCTTGTTTGGCAACATCGTTTATTGTAGCTTTCATCGGTTAAAACAGCCTTGTGTATTATTCTTGTTATGTAACCCTACTGCAGCGCAACAGAATATTGTTTCTTTGGCACGGCGGCAACTACTTATTTTAAAATAACTCAAACCTTTATACTAATCTATAGAAATAAAGGATAAAAATTCAAATTGACAGCGCTGTCATTATCAAATATGGTACAACATTGAAGGGTTAAATTAATGCACTATAGGAATATTTATGTCAAGTCGTCAAACACTCAGTAGTTGGAAAAAGCTGACTCAGCTTGCTCAACAGAAACAATCTCAGCACATGAATGATCTGTTTGCTCAAGACAGTGAACGCTTTGACAAGTTTTCTATAGAGTTACCTAAATTACTGTTAGATTATTCAAAGAACCTCATTGATACTGAAACAATGGATACACTGTTCAATCTGGCTAGTGAATGTAAAGTCGTTGAATGGCGCGAAAAAATGTTTATTGGTGCAAAAATCAATAAAACAGAAGACCGTGCTGTTCTTCACACAGCTTTACGCCGTAAAAGCAAAGAGCCTCTCATTGTTGATGGTGAGAATGTCACCACCAGCGTTCAAGTGCAGTTACAGAAAATGGAAGCTTTTGTTAATCATGTTCGTGAAGGTAAGTGGTTAGGTTATTCAGGAAAGCGTATTACTGATGTGGTTAATATTGGTGTTGGTGGTTCCAACCTTGGTCCACAGATGGTCACCGAGGCGTTAAAACACTACAGTGATAAAAGCATTAATGTTCATTATGTTTCTAATGTAGATGGCGCGCAAATCGTAGAAATACTTCGTCCGCTTGACCCAGAAAGAGTGCTATTTATTGTTTCCAGTAAAACCTTTACCACGACCGAAACTATGACAAATGCTAAAACAGCAATAAGGTGGCTTACCGCATCGTCGTTTGATGATAATGCGGTCGGTAAACACTTTGTTGCAGTAACAGCGAATAAAGAAAATGCCATGGGGTTTGGCATTAAAGAAGAAAACATCTTCGGGATGTGGGATTGGGTCGGAGGGCGCTTCTCATTATGGTCAGCAATCGGTTTAGCAATAGCGTTAGATCTGGGCTTTGATAAATTTATAGAATTGCTTGATGGCGCTAATGAAATGGACGAACACTTTCAAAGTGCACCACTAGAAAAAAATATGCCAGCAATAATGGCTTTACTCAGCGTTTGGAATACCACTTTTCTAGGAGCTAGATCTCAAGCGATCCTTCCTTACGATCAAACCTTACATATGCTCTCTGCTTATTTACAACAAGCTGAAATGGAGAGTAATGGAAAATCTGTTTCGTGGAATGGCGATGAAGTTGACTATGCCACCGTACCTTCTATATGGGGTGAACTGGGTATTAATGGTCAACATGCCTTTTATCAGTACCTGCATCAAAGTAATAATGTTGTACCAGCTGATTTTATTGGTTCGGTTGCCAGTGTTACGCCGGTGTCTGGTCATCACGAAACGTTAATGTCGAACTTTTTTGCACAGACACAAGCATTAATGACCGGCGTCAATGAAAAGCAAGTTCGTGCTGATTTAAAAGCAAAAGGACGGACAGCTGATTACATCGATAAGGTGGCTCCTCATAAAGTGCACAAAGGGAATCGTCCAACCAACACTATTCTTTTAAAACGTATAGACCCTAAGACGTTAGGCAACTTAATTGCACTCTATGAACATAAAATATTTGTGCAGGGTATTGTGCTGAAAATATGCTCTTTTGACCAATGGGGCGTTGAATTAGGTAAGGGCTTAGCAGAAAGTATTCATAAAGAGCTGCAAAGCGGTAATGTTTCGCCGAGTCATGATTGCTCTACGCTTAACTTGATGAACTATTATAATAAAGCTAAATAAGCTTTAATTTTACTTTAAAACGCTGATAAATTGTCAGCGTTTCTATTTTTGAAACAATGAAAATTAATAAAATTACCTTTTTAGACTTCATTAATGACATTAAATTATAGTATTCACTAAAGTAATTCTTTATTCATTAAACGTTACTTTAAATGAATAAAGTAGTGCTAAAAACGTATAATAATTGCTTGTGTGTACGAAAATAATACAGGGTGTTTACAAAAAAACTAAAATAAAACTCTATTGTTTACAGTTCATTGCATTAAAGGTGCTGATTAAATCGTAATCAAGTGTAGCCAGATGGTCATTTATTGTGTAATGTTTTACCCGACCTATGACAACGCTGTCATGAATTAAAAAGACAGCGCTGTCTTTGATAGGGTTATAAAAACATAACTATTATATTTAAAAAAAACGTGTGTAAGGGAAAGTCGATGTCAATTCAAAAATTTAAAAAAGGCATGTTAGCGAGTTCAATCGCTCTAGTGCTAGCGGGCGGTGCTACACCATTCGCAATGGCTGCTGAAGAAGTTAAAGCTGCCGAGCAAGAAACTGAAGTAATTGAAGTTCGCGGTATTCGTGGTTCTTTGAAACAAGCATTAAATCAAAAGAGATTTTCTAACGCGGTTGTTGATTCAATTTCTGCAGAAGATATTGGTAAATTTCCCGATAGAAACATTGCAGAGTCACTACAAAGAATACCTGGCGTAACGATTGCCAGAAGTTTTGCTGGTGAAGGTGGTGATGTTTCTATCCGCGGTACTAACTCAGAATTAACCCAAATCAGTATGAATGGTAACTATGTTGCTTCAACAGGATGGTTTTCACAAGCAGCAGCAAAGCGTTCTTTTGATATGGATTTATTACCACCAGAACTTGTCGCTGGTGTTGATGTTTATAAATCGCCAACAGCAAGCCTTGATGAAGGTGGTGTTGGTGGTACTGTCGTTGTGCGCACTCGTAAGCCTTTAGAACTAGACTCTAACACCTTGTTTTTATCTGCTGAATACCAAGATAACAGCCTTTCTGACGAAAATGGTCAAGGCTTAACGGGCATGTATAGCTGGAAAAACGATCAAGAAAACTTCGGTGTTTTAGCGAGTTTATCTACGCTAGAAACTGTTGGGCGTGCGCACAAAGCAGAAAACTATATGGATGATGGTTGGGCGGGTGCAGGTATTTCAGAATTCGCGCAAACTCGTGAACGTGATGCGGTTGATCTAACTGTTCAGTATTCACCCTCTGAAGATTTATCAATGAATGTGCATTACTTTCAAGTTGATCTTGATTCTGCTAACAGTAACCAAAACTATTTAATTATTGCGGGTACAGATCCAACCGGCTTTAATGACCAAGTTACTGGAGCGACTAAATTCTCTCCGACTAATGGTTTTGCGCTAAATGGTAACTATTCTGGTGCACCACTTGATGATCAGAATACCCGTAATGCTGAAATGGATACCGAAGTCATCGCATTTGAAGTTGATTATACGGCTGATACCTATTCAATCAATGCCAAAGTTGGTTCTACTGAAGCAACAGGTGGTGACGGTGGTAACTACAATGCTGGTTGGGTTTCAAGTAACAGTAATACCTCTATTGATTTCGATATGAGCGGCGATAATGCGATGTTGCTTTCTCCTAATGGTACAGATCCAAGTAACCATTCTGAATACATTTTAAGTAGTGGTGCTGTTACTGCTGGCTATCGTAAAGACGAAGAGACTTTCGCACAGTTTGATGTTGATTTTAACGTTGAGTGGGGCCCAATTTCTAACTTTAAAACCGGTGTTAAGTTACGAGATCATCAATTTACAAGTTACTCAGATGCATGGACGTTTGATGATAGCTTGACTACAGGTATCACTAAAGCCACATTTGCGGATGGTCATTTTAATCACTCTGGTGCAGGGTTACTTTCGGGTACTCCAACAAACATTGCGCGTGCAGATGGTGCACAATTAAGAGCGCATTATGATGCTCACAAAACGGGTTCATCATTAAACACAAACAGTTACGGTGTTATTAAAGAAGATATTTTTGCTTTATACGGACAAGCTGATTTTAGTGGCGATAATTATCGCGGTAATTTCGGTTTACGCTATGTGGCTACTGATACCTCTGCTGATTATTACGGTTATGTAGATACCGCTACAATCGTTACAGAAGACAGTGATTACTCAGATTGGTTACCTAGTTTTAACTTAGCACTAAATCTTCATGAAGATGTCATATTACGTTTGTCTGCTGCTAAAGTAATGAGTCGTCCTAATTATTCGTTCTTAAATCCAGCGGCTAGCGTTAACGAGACTACTCGAAGCATTGCTCGTGGTAGTATTGCGCTTGACCCATATCGTGCCAACCAATATGACATTGGTTTAGAATGGTACTTTAACGAAGAATCTTTATTATCAGCAACCTTGTTCTCTAAAGATATTCGTTCTTTTATTATTAACGGTGCTAACGAGTCTACTGTTGATGTCAATGGGGTAGATTATATTCTACGTGAACCCGGTCAAGGTTTAGGTGGTGAACTTCAAGGTATAGAAGGTCAATACCAACAGCAAATGGGTGAGTTTGGCTGGTCAGCTAACATTACTTATACTGAAGGCTTTGGTTTACAGAATTTAGGCGCTGATGGCGGGGGTATTGTTGAAAGACCATTACCAGGGATGTCTAAACTTAGTTATAACTTAAGTGCCTACTATGAAACTGACCTTATTTCAGCTCGAGTTGCTTACACCTACCGTGACGAATTTATCGCTCCGTCTACCGGTATCGGTGGTAACACTGCGTGGGATGCCCATGGTTTTTTTGACGCGAATGTTACTTGGCATGCCACTGAAAACTTAGATGTAAGTGTTGAAGGTTCTAACTTATTCGAAGAAACGACTACTCAACGATTTGGTGAGGGTTTCACCGCTATGCGTTTAGCGGCAGATAATGGTCGCAACGTATTCTTAAAAGTATCTTACCGCTTATAACGGGTAATTTGTTTCGATGAGAGGATAGGTTTTACTTCCTTTCATCGTTATTCTAGGCTTAGTATATATTTTTCCTAAATATCTATTGAGCCTCAATTTTATACATGAACTCCTTTCAACCCTTCATTACATGATGAGCTTTCACAATGACTACAGTTAATAATGATATTTTAATTATTGGCGGCGGAACCGCTGGTTGGTTAAGTGCTGCTATTTTGGCTAAAAGCTTAAATTGCAAAGCAGAAAATGGCATAAAGGTCACTGTCGTTGAATCACCAGATATTCCTATTATTGGTGTTGGAGAGGGGACATGGCCTAATTTAAGAGCTACATTACATAAAATAGGCGTGAGTGAAACTGACTTTATTCGTGAGTGTGATGCAACCTTCAAGCAAGGAGCTGAATTTATAAATTGGGCTACAACACCTAAACAGAATGAAAAATCAAGTTATTACCATCCACTTGGCACGGTAAGTCACTCTTCTTATGACTTTAATTTAGCTCCCTATTGGTTGTTAAAAAATAAAACGACTAGATTACCTTATGACCAAGCAGTAGCTTCTCAGGCAAGAATTTGTGACCAAGGTTTAGCGCCTAAGCAAATCGTTATGCCCGAATACAGTGCTGCTCAAGAATACGCATACCATTTAAATGCCAATAAATTTTCTAACTTTTTAAAAAAACATTGTATTGATAATTTAGGGGTGAAATTTGTTAGTGCTAATGTGACGAACATCGTCTTGGATGAAAATGACTTTATCACACATGTTGAAACAGATCATTGTGAAGAAAAGCAAATATCCGCAGATTTTTTTATCGATTGTAGTGGCTCTAAAGGGCTTATTATTAAGCAAACTTATAATATTGAATGGCATGATATTAGCGATGTTCTTTTTAATGATACGGCTTTTGCTGTTCAAGTTCCTTATGCAGATAAAAAGCAACCAATCAAAACACACACCTTATCGACAGCACAAGAAGCTGGATGGATTTGGGATATTGGCCTACAAGAAAGGCGCGGCGTAGGTCATGTTTTTAGTAGCAAATATATTAGTGATGAAAAAGCTAAACAACAGCTCATCGACTATATTGGCGAAGATTATACCGACGATCTGGTTATTCGAAAAATTCCAATAAAGCTCGGCTACCACCAGAAATTTTGGCATAAAAATAGTGTTGCCATTGGCATGTCTGCAGGTTTTGTTGAACCACTAGAAGCCTCCGCTATTTATTTGTTTGATGCGGCAGCTACCATGATTGCAGCGCAATTTCCTCGTGACAAAAAGCAAATGCTTTATGCGGAGCAACAGTTTAATCAAAACTTTAAAATTCGTATGGAACGAACGGTTGAATTTATTAAGTTACATTATTGCATTTCAGCGCGCAGAGATTCGCAATATTGGATTGATAATTGTGAGCCAACCACAATACCAAATAAGTTAAAACAAAGACTCGAATTCTGGAAAAATCAACCACCGACAAAGTTCGACTTTGACCATGCATGGGAACCCTTTAACTTAGACAGTTATTTGTATGTATTGTATGGCATGCATTATCAAACAGATTTATCAGGCAATCTTTCGGCTTATCCAGATGTTAAAAAAGCTGAAAAATTATTTTCTAATGTTGATCGACAAAGTGAATTATTGAAAAATCAATTACCCAAACAACGCGATCTCATTGAAAAAGTAAAAGAATTTGGATTTAACAAAGTATAAAGGTGTTATTGAATGGATGATGGAATGATTAATCAAGTTGTTATTGTTGGGGGAGGCACTGCTGGCTGGCTAACAGCGGCTAAACTTGCAAAGCATCTTGGCTCGAATAAGTCAGATGCAGTGCAGGTTACTCTTATTGAATCACCTGATATTCCAACCGTGGGCGTCGGTGAAGGTACGTGGCCAACCATGCGAAAAACATTGGCTGATTTAGATATCGAAGAACATGACTTTATTAATTATTGTAATGCCTCTTTTAAGCAGGCAACAAAATTTGTTAATTGGCGAACGCCTGCTAAAAATGGTCAAGACTCTGTTTATTATCACTTGTTTAGTTCTGTTGCCCATGCAGATGAATTTAATCTCAGTCCTTATTGGTCTTTGTCAGATCAGCAAATAGATTACGCTAATTTTGTTAGCCCTCAGGCGCTTATTTGTGAAGGTGGTTTAGCACCAAAAACAATAGCTAATAGAGGTTACGATGGTTTATTAAATTATGCTTATCATTTAGATGCAGGCAAATTTGCTGATTTTTTAAAAAAGATAAGCTGCGAACGTTTCGGTGTTAAGCATTTAGCGGCAAATGTATTATCCGCAAATTTGAATGCTTTAGGTGAAATATCCTCTATTGAGACAAAAGAGTTAGGGCGTATTGAAGGTGATTTTTTCGTAGATTGTACGGGGGGGCGCTGCTTATTGTTAGGTGAAGCTTTAGGGGTCGGGTTTACGCCAATTAATGACGTTTTATTTACCGATAATGCGATAGCGATACAAGTACCTTATCAAAATGAAGAGGATGCTATAAGTAGTTCTACTATTTCAACAGCACATTCTGCGGGTTGGACATGGGACATAGGGTTGTCAAATAGGCGTGGTACTGGCTATGTTTATTGTTCTGATTTTGTCAGTCATGATCAAGCAGAGCAAACATTACGTGATTATATTGGTCCACAAGCAGAACAACTGTCAGCGCGAAGGTTAAAAATCTCATCAGGGTATAGAAACAAATTTTGGGAAAAAAACTGTGTGGCAGTAGGCATGTCTGCCGCTTTTGTTGAGCCCTTAGAGGCTTCAGCTATTTTTCTTATTGAGGCTTCAGCCAATATGCTGTGTGAATTATTTCCTCGTAATAAGCGACAATTACCTGCAGTTGAAAAAACATTTAATGACTCATTTCACTACCGTTGGAAAAGGACGATAGACTTTATTAAGTTACATTATTTTTTATCTCAACGACAAGAAAGTTTTTGGTTAGAAAATAAGTCTCTAAATTCCGTACCAGAAAGTTTATTAGAACAACTCGATAATTGGAAACATCGTCCGGTGAGTAAATATGATTTTCAAAATACCTTTGAACCTTTTATTCAAGACAGCTACCAATATGTTTTGCACGGCATGGGCTACGTACAAGCATTAGAATATAACGCTTCAACGTTTAATGAACATCGTATGCTTGAAAGCATTTTAAAGAAAAATGCTAAATTAAAACAACAGCTACAAAATAATCTGCCAACCAATAGAGACTTACTGAATAAGGTAAGGGCTTTTGGTTTTCAAAAAATATAAAAATATAAAAATATAAAATAAATATTACTGGAGAAATACATGGCTAACTTATCGCCACTCAATAAAAGTCAGCATCAAGCACTGAAAGTAAAAGTAGACCCTAGTTATGCACATAGTGCTAATAGCCATGTTACCCCTATTTCCGTTTTTGAATTGCCGCAAGTTCAGGCGGAATATCCTATTGTTTTTATTAAGGATGCAGAAACAGGACGTTTCCACTTAGTTGCGTTACTTGGCTTAAAGCCGCAGGAAAATTTGTTTCATAAAAAAGAGGGCTGGAATGCTTTATATGTTCCTCAGCATTTGACTAACTTCCCTTTTGTATTATCGTCGTCTGTTGAACAACCTAATAATTTTGTTGTGGGTATTGATTTAGACAGTCAAACGGTATCAGAGAGCGATGGCGAAGCATTGTTTACTGATACGGGTGAGCAAACAAAGTATTTAGTACAAGTCACAGAAAATCTTGCTCGAGCTAATTCACAGCTTAATGCAACGCAACTTTTTATCAATACAATGGTAGATAAAAGTTTACTCTCTTCTCAATCATTAACGATTAAACCTATTAACGCTAAAGAGTTCACGGTAACGGGGTTATATTCCATCGATGAAGAAGCCTTTAAAGATTTAAATGATGCAGACTACCAAGAATTAAAAGACAAAGGGTTTCTTGCTGCGATATATAGTTGTTTGTTTTCTACCCAGCGGATCGCGAAGTTAATTAGCCTTAGCGAAAACTAAACATCAATATCGACTAATTACAATGGAGCCTGAACCCCGAAGAAGTTTTGGCATTCTATTGATTAACCTAAACTTGTGAGTAAGAAAAACATGAACAGACAACTCATTGTCTTATTTTTGGTAACGAGCATAAATTTATTCGGCTGTGAAAAATCACCAACTCATTCCGCTACGACCAATGACAAGACCCAGCAAGATGTATTACTTAAACGCTTAGTTAAAGCGACTCAAACTGATATTGACAAGATTGCTGAAACGCTCAATGTTAAGTATAAAGTATTGACCAATATACCCAGTGATAAGTGTGATATAAATATCGCCGACGGTAATTGCTTTGAAGTTGAGCTAAGTTTCACCGCGACTCAATCTATAACTAGTAATGATTGGCATATTCACTTTAGTCAAATTGCGCCTATTCAATCCTTTGAAAGTGAAGAATTTTCTGTTGTTCATATTAATGGCGATTTACATAAAATATCGTTGAATGATAAGTTTAAAGGCTTTACTGCAGGTGAAACCAAAACCTTATTGTTTAGAGCTATGTTTTGGTCGTTGTCTGAAACAGATGCTTTACCTAACTATATTGTCAGTGCAAATAATTTACAGCCACGCGTTATAGCCAGTACCAAGCCATATAAAAACAGTGAAACAGGATTAGAAGTACTGCCTTATGTGGTGCCGTTCACTGATGTTGAAAAGCAGTTTAAACGCACCGCCCAAGATTCTACTCAGTGGCTTGATGCGGCAAGTTTATATCAAAGAAATACTCAATTAGGTGAGCAAAAGCTCGATGTGAGCAAGGTGATTATACCTACGCCGAAGTCGGTTATTTATAGTAAGAATAATGCTCAGCTTAGTCTTACTTCTGGTATTCATCTTGATTATGGCAATGTCGACAAAGATGATGTTATCGTAGCCATTACTCGCTTAGACACCTTAGGTATTGCTAATAATACTCAAGGCAAGCCTGTCACGTTAAGACTGCTTGAAGACAACAGCAAAATGATTGGCAGTTACCAATTAGACATCACCACAACAGATATTAAGATCACAGGTGTTGACGGCGCTGGTGTTTTTAATGGCTTGCAATCACTATCAAGCTTAATCACCTTAGGTTCAACGCAAGTACCTGTGTTAACGGTTAATGATGAACCTCATTATGAGTTTCGCGGTTTGTTAATTGATGTTGCGCGTAACTTTCACGATAAGACGTTTATTTTAACCCTGCTTGATCAAATGGCAGCTTATAAACTTAATAAGCTACATTTACACTTAGGTGATGATGAAGGCTGGCGATTAGAAATCCCCTCGCTCCCCGAGTTAACCGAAGTGAGTAGCAGGCGCTGTTTTGATTTAAACGATAAAAATTGTTTATTACCACAACTGGGCGCGGGTATTGACCCTAAAAGTGAAGTCAATGGCTATTATTCTGTGGCTGACTATCAAGAGATATTACAAGCAGCAACGGCTCGCCATATTCAAGTGATCCCCTCTTTAGATATGCCCGGGCATTCACGTGCTGCAATTAAAGCGATGGCAGCGCGTACCAAGAAATACGCCATAGCTGAGCAAGATGACAAAGCAAAACAGTTTATCCTCCATGATGCTAATGACCCAACGGTCTATTCATCCGTGCAATTTTACAATGATAATACCATCAACGTTTGTTTAGAGTCTTCTTACGATTTTGTTACTGAAGTGATGACTCAAGTTAAGAAAATTCATGCTGATGGTGGTCAACCGTTAACGCGTTATCACATTGGCGCAGATGAAACTGCGGGCGCTTGGATAGAGTCTCAAGCCTGTAAAGACTTTATTGCCAATAACGATAAAGGTGTTAAAAAAATGAGTGAACTTGGTGCTTATTTTATTGAGCGTGTTGCTGGTATTTTATCAGCATTAGACATAGAAACCGCAGGTTGGAGCGATGGTATGGAGCATACCCGCAAAGAGAATATGCCGGCTATTGTTCAGTCGAACGCTTGGGATACGTTAGCGTGGGGAGGTCATAACAAAACCCATCAATTAGTCAATAGAGATTGGCAAGTTGTGCTGTCATCACCTGATGTACTTTATTTTGATTTCCCTTATGAAGCTGATCCCAAAGAACATGGTTATTATTGGGCCTCTCGCCAGACTAACACCGAAAAAGTCTTTCAATTCATACCCGACAATTTACCTATTCATGCGGAGTTTTGGTTGGACCGTCAAGACAATCCTTATCAAGCCGATGATAGCCAAACCCCGATGAAGTTAGGTAATCGTTTCCTCGGTATCCAAGGGCAGTTATGGAGTGAAAATACTCGTACTGACCATACGGCGCAATATAAATTATTTCCACGACTCTTTGCTTTAGCCGAGCGTGCATGGCACTTAGCTGATTGGGCAGTTCCTTATAATTATCAGGGGGCTAAATACAGTCAGGCAACTAAATTTTTTACTGCAGAGAAAAAAGCCCTGCGCGATCAACAGTGGCAATTGTTTGCGAATACTATCGGTCAAAAAGCCTTAATTAAATTAGAAAATGATAACATTTTTTATCGATTACCTACCGTAGGTGCCATCGTAAAAGAAGGGAAGCTTTATGCCAATATTGCTTTTCCTGGTATCGCTATTGAGTATCAAGTATCGGCGGGCAATTGGACTCGTTACCAAGGGCCAGTAGCTATCGAGGGCACAGTAAACGTTCGCAGCATTAGCTTTGATGGACAACGTAAAGGTCGGGCAGTAACGATTAATAACCACTAATTTGGGGTTTACGCTCTTGGCGGGCTAGTTAATAAAGCCCGCTTAATCAGACTATTCATTATTTATTTTGTAATAGAAAAATAAAAAAAGCATTTTTATTAAAAAAACAAATGACAACGCTGTCATTTGTCGTTAAGATAAAATCAGATTACATTTTAGACACTGGCTGTTTATTAAGCATTGTGATTAAAATAATAAATATAGAGACATGAGGTCAACATGCTGAGCAGCAGCGGCAACAACGAAATATTCTTAGGCATAGATGGCGGTGGCAGCAAATGCAAAGCTATCCTAATGTCGAATGATAATAAAATATTAGGTACTGGCATTGCGGGGCCTGCTAACCCGTTGCACGGTTATGAACAAGCTATAAATTCAATTGCTGAGTCGGCTAAATTAGCACTTAAAAATGCCGGAATTGATGAAAGTGAGCTCGGTAATATAATTGCCGGTGTTGGTCTTGCTGGGGTGAATTTACCGGTTTTATTTGAGCAAATGTCAAACTGGCAGCATCCGTTTAAAAAGATGTATCTTGCCACTGATTTACTTATTGCTTGTCTTGGAGCTCACGATGGTAAAGACGGTGCAGTGATGATAACGGGGACTGGTTCATGTGGCTTTTCATATGTTGATGGCCATCCTTATATTGTTGGCGCTCATGGTTTTCCTCATGGGGATAAAGGTAGCGGTGCATGGTTTGGGTTACAGGCAGCAAAACAATCTTTGTTATCACTTGATGGTCTCATTCCTCATTCATCCATTAATGACAAAGTATTAGCGTTATTAAATGTCAAAGATGATGTTGAATTAGTCGAAGTGATTGCTGGTAAGCCAGCCGCTTTTTATGCCCGTATGGCTAATTTGGTTTTTGACTCTGCAGAAGAAGGTGACAAAATTGCGTTAGATATTGTTGCACAAGGCGCTGAATATATTAGCCATGTGGCCAGGCAGTTATTAAAGCAAAATCCACCTGCCATTGCATTAATTGGTGGCTTAACACCAAGAATAAAGCCTTGGTTAGATAAAGATATTAAACGACAACTGATCGAGCCAAAGCATCCACCAGAAGTTGGTTCAGTAATTTACGCTAAACAACAACTTGCTTTACAGTAAAGCCTAGCCAATTAATTGATAGAATTTAAGGAACAAGCATTGCTATGACTATATTTCGTCTTTACGTTAAAAAATTATTTGATGGGCAAAATTTTATTGACCATCAAGTGTTAACGATCACCGATGGAAAGATCACAGCATTTGATAATAATATCTCTGACGTTGATGATGTGCTTGATGGTTTAGTGGTCCCAGGCTTTATTGATCTACAGGTCAACGGAGGTGGAGGTGCACTATTTAACAACTCACCATCATTAAAAAACATTAAAACTATCATGGCCGCTCATGCCAAGTTTGGTACTACAGCGATGTTACCTACCCTTATAACCGATAAAATATCAGTGATGCAACAGGCCGCAGAAGCAATGGCAGAAGCAATGGCAGAAAAAACACCAGGTATTATTGGTATTCACTTTGAAGGCCCACATTTATCTGTTGCTAAAAAAGGGGCACATATCGAAGAGCACATTCGCGCCATTTCACCACAAGAATGGCAAGTGCTTGAACGTAAAGATATCGGGCAAATACTGGTGACACTTGCCCCTGAAACGGTAAATGTTGATGACATTGCTCGCATGGTTTCGTTGGGTATTAAGGTGTGCTTAGGCCACACCAATGCTGATTTTAACACCGCACAAAAAGCGTTAGAAGCGGGTGCTGACGGATTTACTCATTTGTATAATGCTATGTCGGCAATACAGGGCAGAGAGCCGGGTGTAACGGGTTGTGCTTTGCTCAATGATCAAGCAAGTTGTGGCTTAATTGTTGATGGTCATCATGTTAATTACGAGAGCTGTAAATTAGCGCTGAAAACTAAACCAGTAGGAAGGGTTTTCTTAGTAACTGATGCAATGCCACCGGTAGGTACAAGCGATGTTGAGTTTACTTTAGTTGGTAAAAAAGTGCGGCTTAAAAATGGCAAGTTAACGTCAACAACAGGGGAGTTGGCAGGGTCGGTGTTGAATATGGCGCAAGCAGTAGCTAATACTCATTTAGGCCTGAGGTTACCTTTAGATGAAGCGCTTAGAATGGCCTCAAAATACCCAGCCAATTATATTAAGCAAAGTGATATTCGTGGCAGTTTAACAATAGGTAGTCAAGCTGACTTTGTTGAGCTTAACGATAATTTTACCGTGAAATCGACATGGATCTCTGGGCAAGCTATTTATAGAAACTAACTAACTTAACCTATCATAAAACAATAATAACAAGATAAATATTGAGGAATATATGGAACAGATAATAACAAGTGATAAACCAAAAAGTAATGCACTGCCTATGGCAATTGTCGCGGTACTCTTTTTTATACTAGGCTTTGCGACATGGCTTAATGGGTCATTAATGCCCTACCTTAAACAAATACTCCAGCTGACACCATTTCAAGCATCACTAATATTATTCTCTTTTTACATTGCCGTTACTTTTACTGCGCTGCCGTCGGCGACGATTATTCGTAAAGTAGGCTATAAAAATGGTATGGCTTTGGGAATGGCCACCATGATGGTAGCTGGCTTATTATTTATTCCTGCTGCTCAAACCCAAATTTTTGCTTTGTTTTTGTTTGCTCAGTTAGTGATGGGCTCGGGTATTACTTTATTACAAACAGCTGTTAATCCTTATGTTGTCCGTTTAGGACCTGAAGAATCTGCTGCAGCACGTATTAGTGTTATGGGAATTTTAAACAAAGGTGCCGGTGTTATTGCGCCTTTAGTCTTTACCGCCTTAATTTTGAGTGGCTTTGAAGGTCATTCAACCGAAGTACTAACCCAAGCCAGTATTGATGAGATGGCTAACTCGTTGGTACTTCCTTATTTAGGTATGGCGATTTTCATTGGTTTACTCGGTTTTGCTGTGAAAAAGTCATCACTTCCAGAATTACCCAGTGAAGATGAGGAAGAAGGAGCAAATAGCAAAGGACATATTAAAGAAGCATTATCTCACCCCAATCTAGCATTAGGTGTATTAACTATCTTTTTCTACGTTGCGGTTGAAGTAATAGCCGGCGACACAATAGGTACGTTTGCCTTGTCTCTAGGCGTTGAAAATTACAGCATAATGACCTCATACACTATGATATGTATGGTGGTAGGTTATATATTAGGTATCTTTTTAATTCCTCGTTTTATTTCTCAACAAAAAGCCTTAACTGTTTCAGCCCTGCTGGGGTTGCTGCTAAGTTTAGGTGTGGTCTTTGGTGACAATAATTCATACGCTATCGCTAATATAATTCTTGTTCCTTTTGGAGGAGCAGAACTACCTGATACCTTGATGCTTATTGCATTGCTTGGTTTAGCTAATGCGATTGTTTGGCCTGCTGTTTTCCCATTAGCACTCTCTGGTATGGGGAAATTAACCAGCGTGGGCTCGGCATTATTAGTTATGGGTATTTCAGGAGGGGCATTTGGTCCACTATTTTGGGGCTTGGCAAGCGGTTCATCACTCGGTCAACAAGGGGGTTATATTGTGATGTTACCTTGTTATTTATTTATTCTATTTTATGCGCTTAAGGGCCATAAAATGAAAAGTTGGAAATAATATAGATTCTCTGGACAGTTTCTAAATATTTTAAAAAATTTATCCACATGGATATCCGATCTCACTAGTTGAGGATGCGTTAAACGATCTAATTTGATCGACCCTGGGTTTTATACTCAGGGTTTTTTTTTACTTAAAATTTACAGCAAGATACAACAATTGCTTAAAGATAACTCCGAGTTAACTTAGTGTTAACTTAACTTATTGATTTAATTGTATAATTAGCTTTGTGTTTTTTGCTGTGTTACTTTGTTTGGATACAAGGTTTACTGATTTTTTATTTTTAGCCATTGCTGAACAATAAAGTTTATAAGTGACTTTAACTTGATAAATTTATAACTCAACAATAATAAGAGTGAATAATGCAAATCTACCAAGAAAAGATAGTAACCTTGATTTATTACAGTGATGACTCTCTAGAACTTTTACATAAGATTGAATCATTTTTACAATCTGCAGAAGGGCGTGTGGTTATTCCTGAAAGCTTTAAGAAAGGTAAGTCGATTATTGCTGTTTGTGAAGGTGAGATTAACATTCTTAATAAAATCGGTGATCGTATTATTTCGGCTTATGATGTTGCTTAATTAAACGATTAAACGATTAAACGATTAAACGATTAATCGTTTAAATTTTAAAATAAAAAACGCTACACCAAGATAAATATAATATTTATCTTGGTGTAGCGTTTTTTTTTATTAGTAGGTTTTCTTTTCTAACTGTTCTTTACTGTAACTGGGTTTTTGATGCTTTTCACCCATGTCATCAGCTAATTCTTTCGGTATGTAGTTCTCGTCATGTTTAGCTAATACTTCAGAGGCTTCAATAAAATTGCCATTAACTAACATACCATTTGCGACTATACCTTGGCCTTCACGAAATAAATCAGGCAGTATGCCGTCATAATGTACTTTAATGACAGGGTCAGAATCATTAAAAACTATTGGCATTCTCATATCTACAAGTTCAAAAGTCACGTCTAAACTTGATGGGTCACGCTTAACACTTCCAGGTACCACTAAACCACCAATGCGAAGACGTTGGCCGTCAATAGGTTTTATGCCGGTATCATCTTTACCCTGATATATTTCAGAGGGTTTATAGAAAAGATCTATATTTTGACTTAATGCATAAAGCACAAATCCAGCAACGACACTTAGGCCGACTAAAATAGATATAACGATGGTTAAACGTTTCTTACGACGTGGATTCATGAAACAACCTTATTAGAGTTTTTGGGTAAATTTTTTAAAACTGCGGTCTTGCTATCAGTTTGCTCTGCTTGCGCTGAATTTTGTTGAGCCGCTTTGCGTAACTTCTTTTCGCGCTGTAAACGAAGTGCTATTTTTTGTTTAACCTTTTTATGGTTGCTAAGACTGCTATAAATTAACGCGGCTAATAAAAAAGCACTAACGCCATAAGATAACCAAACAAAAAAAGCATAACCGCCCATATCAAAAAAGGCTGAAATACTATCAAACTGCATTATTTAATACCCTCTGCGGTGATCAATTCACGTACCCAAGGACGCATACTATTACGTGCTAATATTTCGGTACGAAAACGGATAGAAATAACAAATGTTACCAACATGGCGATACCTAAAAAGCAGATAACAAATGGCCAGAACATATCCATACTCATTGAGGGAGCACTCATTTTACTTACGGTTGCTCCTTGATGAAGGGTATTCCACCATTCGACAGAATACTTAATAATAGGAATATTGACAACGCCAACGAGTGATAGAATGCCTGCGGCTTTACCTGCAAGGTTTTTATCCTCAAAGGCATTGTGTAAAGCAATAACACCTAAATAGAGAAAAAGTAGCACTAATTCAGACGTTAAGCGCGCATCCCATATCCACCAAGTTCCCCACATAGGTTTACCCCAAGCGGCGCCGGTAAATAATGCTATAGCGGTAATAACAGCTCCCACGGGTGCCATGGCTGCCGCCGATGCATCAGCCAGCCTGAACTGCCAGACTAAACTACAAAAAGCCGCTGATGCCATAGCTAAATATATACTCATTGATAATATAGCTGTTGGCACATGGATATAAAAAATTCTAAAACTGTCACCTTGTTGATAATCAGCTGGCGCAAAAACTAACGCCCAGATAACGCCAATAGTGAGTAAAGTGATCGTAATCTTTGCAATCCAAGGTAATAGTTTACCGACAAAGCGATACGACACTTCAGGATTTGCATAAGGATGTAGCCATTTCCACATTAGTTAGTACTCACTTTTAATGCTGCACTAACAGCAAAGGGGGCTAAGGTTAAGGAGCCAAAAAACAATGCGGCAATTATAGCAAGTTGTCCGCTGTAAGGTAAGTTCATTGCCGCAGTATCTATGGCACTAGTCGCAAAAATCAATATTGGAATATAAAGCGGTAAGACTAATAAACTCAGTAAGACCCCACCTTTTTTAATACCGACAGTTAATGCAACACCAATAGCACCTAATAAACTGAGCACGGGGGTGCCGAGTAATAACGTTAGCATTAATGCCCCATAGCTATTTTCATTTAAATGTAATAATACGGCAAGTAACGGTGCAATAAAAATAAGGGGTAAGCCAGTAACCAACCAATGCGCAATAATTTTAGCCAGTACTAATATAAATATGGGATGAGGACTCAGCATCATTTGTTCTAAAGAACCATCTTCGTGATCAGATTTAAATAAGCGGTCGAGTGATAATAATGTCGCAAGTAAAGCCGCAACCCAAATAATACCAGGTGCAATACGCGCTAAAGTTGTCGACTCAGGACCAATACCAAGCGGGAATAAAGTCACGACAATGATAAAAAATAACAGTGGATTAATAATATCGTCGCGATGACGAAAAGCAATTGTAAGATCTCTTTTGATGATTAAGCTAAAAGCGGACGTATATGATAAATTATGAACGGTTGTCATGTTATTATCTCTAATAAAATCGGTAATCTAAAGTGATTTTTTTCACTTTATCTTCAGGATATGATAAGTCTTGGTGTGTGGTCAATATAACACAGCCACCACGCTGAGCATGTGCGAGAAACAATTGCTCTAATGTATTGACACCACGCTTATCGATGGCGGTGAAAGGTTCGTCTAATATCCAAATAGGCGCGGTACTTTGCCATAAACGTGCAAGTGCAATACGGCGATGCTGCCCGGCACTTAAATGTGAAGCAAGGGCATCTTCAAAACCTAACAAGTTTACTTTTTCTAACGTTTCTTCTGCTGTTGAAATGTCATTGCCATGCAAGGCAAGATTAAATACTAGGTTCTCTTGAGCGGTCATTTCACCTTTTACACCCGGTAAATGTCCTAAATAGAGTAAGTTTTGATGAAAGGCATCGCCATGGTCAACAATATTTTCTTGTTGGAATAACACGCTACCGTCATAGGGTTGAGATAAACCCGCTAAAATACGTAATAAGCTAGTTTTACCTGATCCATTTGGGCCTTCCACCTGTATAATATCACCGCTAGATACTGAAAAATTAAGTGCTTCAAATAATATTCTATCTTCACGAATACACGTTAATTCGTTAGCACAGAGCAATACTTGCTTATTCGTTCGTTCGTTCGGTGGTTGAATATTTTGAGAGTTTGCCAAAAGAATCACTTTTTGAATAATTTAAATACCAAATTTATGGAACAAATATTAACGTATTTTGCTACATAAAGAGTTGATTTAGATCGTAATACCAAGTTGAGTATTATCATACTATATCGGTCGGTAAAGGCTAGCCCTAGCAATGAGAAAATTAATCATTTATTTTCGTATTACATTAATGAAATTACTCACCATATAGTGCTAGAATTACCAAAATTTTTAGTTTGAATTGTTTTTCTTTAACTTGCTATTTACCGTTAATTGAACAACAAACTCACTAAAACGCCATATTAATGGTGTCTTTAATTGATAATTTTTGTATTCAGTAAATACGCTGAATCGGAGAAAGTAATGATCCCTGAAGTAATGCTCCCTGAGTTAGGACATTTCGCCCTTATAATTGGTTTAGCTTTTGCAATATGTTTAAGCATTATTCCATTAGTAGGATTGGCAAGTCATCAAGAGCGATTAGTCGGCTATGCTAAACCCTTAACCTTTGGCATGTTTGCCTTTACAGCCATTAGTCTTATTATTCTCGGTTGGAGCTTTGTCGTTGACGATTTTTCGGTCAAATATATTGCAGGTCATTCAAATTCTCATTTACCTTATTATTTTAAAATAAGTGCAGTATGGGGGGGGCATGAAGGTTCGCTGTTGTTGTGGGTTTTCTCACTAACCGCTTGGACTGCCGCTGTTGCTAAATTCAGTAAAGGCATCGACGAAGCCTTTATTGCTAGGGTATTAGCTGTCTTGGGTATGGTAGCCGTTGGCTTTATGCTGTTTACGCTATTAACTTCTAACCCCTTTGAACGCTTATGGCCAATGGTCCCCACAGAAGGTCGCGATTTAAACCCATTACTGCAAGACATTGGCTTAATTATTCACCCGCCGATGCTTTATTTAGGTTACGTCGGTTTCTCTGTTGCTTTTGCTTTTGCTGTTGCTGCGTTAATGTGCGGCAAATTAGATGCTGCTTGGGCTCGATGGGCAAGACCTTGGACTGTTGCCGCATGGATATTTTTAACTTTAGGTATCGCTTTAGGCAGTTGGTGGGCCTACTACGAACTTGGCTGGGGCGGATGGTGGTTTTGGGATCCCGTAGAAAATGCTTCCTTTATGCCATGGTTGGTTGGTACGGCACTTATTCATTCATTAGCCGTGACTGAAAAACGTGGTACGTTCAGGAATTGGACCGTGTTATTAGCAATATTTGCCTTTAGTTTAAGCCTATTGGGGACTTTCTTAGTACGTTCAGGTGTTATCACTTCTGTACATTCATTTGCCGCAGATCCTGGTCGTGGTTTATTTATTTTATTATTACTGGCGATTGCGGTCGGTGGTTCATTAACACTTTATGCCTTTAGAGCAAGTACAGTACAAACGTTTAGTCGTTTTGCCTTGTATTCTCGTGAAACGGCACTGCTAATTTGTAACATTATCTTAGTTGTGGCAACGGTTACTGTTTTATTGGGCACCTTATATCCGTTGTTGGTTGATTCTATGGGCTTAGGAAAAATTTCTGTTGGGCCTCCGTATTTCAATGCGGTGTTTGTGCCGATCATGAGTTTGCTTTTTGTTGTCATGGGAATTGGTCCGTTAATTCGCTGGAAAAAAGCTAAGCAAGGTGAATTGCGCAAACAAATGATGAGTCCACTAGTGATCAGCGTTATTGTTGGTCTTGCTTTCCCATTTTTATACGGTGGTGAATTTGTGCCCTTGGTTAGTATGGGTATAGGCTTAGCCTGTTGGGTTTTTCTGGTCGTTCTTAAAGAATTAACGAATCAAATAAACTCGGGTAATGACAAAGGGAAATTTTCTAAGCTGACATTAAGCCAGTGGGGCATGACCTGTGCTCACATGGGGATAGCGATCACTATCGTTGGTGTAACGATAGTCTCTGTTTATGAAAGTGAAACTAACGTAAAAATGCACATTAATGAAAAAGTTCAAATTTCTGATACCGATTATGAAATCGCTTTTAAAGGTATTAAGCAAGTGAAAGGTGCTAACTACAGTGCCGAACAAGGTCAGATAGAAGTGTACAATAATGGTGATTTTGTTACGCTTTTGAAACCTGAACGTCGCACATACTTAGTACAGACCATGGGAATGACTGAAGCGGGTATTGACCCAGGTTTATTCCGTGATATTTATGTGGCATTAGGTGATCCCTTAGAAGGAAATGCTTGGGCAGTTCGTGTTCATTACAAACCCTTTGTTCGTTGGATATGGTTGGGTGCAATATTTATGTCGTTTGGTGGGTTTTTAGCGATATTAGACAAGCGCTACCGTCGTAAAAAAGTCAGTAAGACCACCAATAAAAAGTCAATAAACACAGCTAGCGCTGATGAACTAGCAACAAATAATCAGGGAAATGCGTAATGGGTAAGTTAATTCGTTTAATTCCACTGATATTGTTTATTGCTTTAGGGGCTATTTTATTTCGCGGTTTATCGCTTAATCCGACTGAACTACCTTCGGCGTTGATTGGCAAAAAATTCCCTGAGTTCAGTTTACACTCGGTATTAAACGCTGATCGAACTGTTACGACAGCTGACTTTAAACCGGGTATAAAACTGGTGAATGTTTGGGGAACTTGGTGTCCATCGTGTCGTTATGAGCACGAATACTTGAACGAATTGTCTAAAACAAATCGTTTTACTATTTATGGTTTAAATTATGATGATCAACGTGTTGATGCGGCAAAGTGGTTAACCCAGCTAGGTAATCCTTATCAATTCTCGGCCTTTGACGAAGAGGGAAAATTAAGTGTTAATTTAGGTGTATACGCAGCACCAGAAACTTTTGTGGTGGACCACAGTAATATTATTCGCAAACGTTATGCGGGTCCATTAACTCCACAAGTTTGGCAAAACGAATTTGAGCCACTTATCACTCAAATAGAAGCAGAATTTATAGCTTCGTCAACGAGCAAAGGAAGCCAGTAATGATGTTCAATAAATTGTTAGTTGCTGTATTTTTAACGACTGTTACCTTGCTGAGTTCATTTGTTCTAGCCAGCCCGGTTGATACTTATGTCTTTAAAGATAAGGTCACCGAAATTCGTTTTAATGCCCTTAATAAAGAATTACGTTGCCCTAAATGTCAGAATCAAAATTTGGCTGATTCTAATTCACCTATTGCCGCAGATCTTCGCCGTGAAGTTTATGACATGCTTCAACAAGGTAAGGCTGATATGGAAATTGTTGATTTTATGGTGTCACGCTACGGTGAGTTTGTTTTATATCGCCCTAGGGTCTCTAGCTTAACTTATCTTTTATGGTACGGCCCTGCAGGGCTATTATTTATTGGTGTGATAGTCGTCGTTATTATTCTTCGTCGAAAGCCAGTTAAAAATGCCCAACAACCATTAAGCAATGATCAAAAAAATAAGCTTGATCAAATTCTAAAGCATAAATAAGGCTGTCTCATGGAATTAATCTTTATCATTATTGTCTTTTTATTGCTGATTTTAGCAGTAGTGTGGGCACCATTTATTAAACAACACCAAAACAACATCTCGATTGATGATACTCAGCGTGACGAAACTAATGTGCGCTTATACCACGAACATAAAGCTGAGATAGAAAAAGATTTTCAGCAAAATAATATTGATGATGAGAATTACCAATATTTACTAACAGAGCTCGATAATACTTTATTGCAAGACATGGAAAATCAAGATCTTGCAGATAAAACGCCACAAGAAACGAAAGTATTAGCTATGGCTTGGCCTGTTGGCTTGTCTGTTTTTATTTTAGCTTTTAGTTTTTATCTATATGCTGAAATAGGCACTTATGAAAAATTGACAACAATGACGCCTCAAGAGCCAATGCAGCAATCGGCTAATGCGGAACAACAAACTATTAATGAATTAAAACGCTTAATGGATGTCACTAAAACCGAACCAGACAACTCAGATGCTTGGTACGCTTTAGGTCAATCTTTAGTCACCGTCGGTGAATTTGACAGTGCAGTAAAAGCTTATGACCAAGTCTTACGTATTGAAGGCCCGCAAGCCGATGTGTTTGGTGCTAAAGCCCAAGCGATTTACTATAAGAACGAGCAAAAAATTGATGCAAGGGTGCAAGGATTTATTGATCAGGCTTTAGCGATAGACCCGAGTGATCCTTCCACAAATATATTACTCGGTATGCATAGTTTTGTTGCTGGTAAGTATCAAGTGGCTATTTCTCATTGGCAACGTGTTGTTGATTCAGATAAAAAGAATGTCAATAAGCAAGCATTGCTTGAAGTTATTGATGAAGCGAAAAAGCGTATTGCCCAACCCAATATGACCGACGATGCCAACAGTCAAATCGAACCAAGTATTGCTGGTCCCAAGCTAACGGTTAACGTTACATTAAGCGATGAAATACTAACCTTGCTGTCAGTGGGTGATGATAAAACGGTTTTCATTTATGCTATATCTGCAGATACTTCTCGGGGGCGTATGCCTCTTGCCGCCGTTAAATTAGTCGCGAGTGATTTGCCCATAACCATAGTACTTAATGATGCAAGTGCAATGACGCCACAAGCTAAGTTGAGTGATGTCGATGTGGTACACATTTATGCAGTCGTTTCTGCTTCAGGCGGCGCTGGTATTAAATCAGGTGATTTCAAAGCTGAACTTAATAATGTGCCAGTAACGACTACAGAGCAATTAAATTTAGTCATTAGTAATATCGTTCCATAATTTAAATATAGTATGGGTTTGAGCCTTTTAACACATCAGATGAACTGATTCTTGTTTGGTGTGTTAGGGTAAGCTTACCCGTTGTCTTTTTGTCGTCATTTAAAAAATAGAGTATCGAATTCATGCCTAAATTTAGTGGACGTTTTCACGGCCGTACCAAAGAAATACATAATAAAACGGCTAAAGTTGGTGTTTTACTCACCAATCTTGGCACACCTGAAGCGCCTACTGCATCAGCTTTGAGACGCTACTTAGGCGAGTTTTTATCTGATCCTCGGGTCGTTGAAATACCTCGACTTATTTGGTTAATGATCTTGCATGGCATTATTTTAAGGGTTCGACCTAAAAAATCAGCAAAGCTCTATGAAAGTATTTGGACACCATCAGGCTCACCTTTATTAGTTATTAGCCAACAGCAAAAAGACGAAGTCGCTAAAGTGCTCACTGAGAAATATGGTGATGATGTCAGAGTTGAGCTGGCAATGCGTTATGGTAAGCCTACAATCGATGATGCTTTAGACAGATTACAACTTGCAGGAGTCAGTAAGATAATTACTTTACCTCTGTATCCTCAGTATGCAGGTCCAACGGTTGGTTCTACTTTCGATGCGGTCGTTAATAAAATTAAATCGTGGCGTTGGATCCCAAGCCTAAGTTTTATTAGTGGTTATCATGACAACCCTAAATACATAGCGGCCCTTGCGCAAAGTGTAAATAAGCATATTGCCGAACATGGTAAGCCGGATAAGTTAGTATTATCTTTTCATGGTATGCCTAAGTATTTCTTAGAGCAGGGTGACCCTTATTATTGTTGTTGTGCAAAGACAACGCGTTTATTAATGGAAGCGTTAGCCTTTACCGAGGATGATTTTGTGATGACCTTTCAGTCACGCTTTGGTAAAGCAGAGTGGTTACAACCTTATACCGATGTAACGCTTGTTGATCTTGCTGCTGATAATAAGCATGTCGCTATTATTAGCCCAGCATTTAGTGCTGATTGTTTAGAAACTTTAGAAGAGTTAGTGCACGAAAACCGAGATATGTTTATTGGTGCTGGTGGTGAAACGTATCATTATATTCCAGCTTTAAATACCGATGAAATGCATATTGATGCGATTGTAGATATCATTTCTGCAGAGATAACTCACTAACTAAAATAAGGCACCGTATTTTATAGCCTTGCTGATACCTTTCACGGGTGTTTCCGCTGCGCTATTTAATAACGGTGTCACTATTGTAAACCTCCCTTCATTAGCTCACTTCTTTTTATTAATTAACAAACACTATGGCTGCGCCAATAAGTTCTTTTAAAACGCGATTCATCGGCCCAGCCGTACAAATAAACTCATAGCAATAAGAACACATACTCTTGTTCAATCACTGATGCGTTTTTTGATGATCTTTAGTAATGACTTTGTTAATGGCTTTGATAGCAACGGGGTGTTTGAAGGTATGTGCGTTCTTTAAAAAACGTGGTGGGTTGAATTTTAGTATAAAAAAAAGCGCAACAATTTTCATTGTTCCGCTTTTTTTATTCGGATCCTAAGATCCTTTAATAACTACAATAAGTCGTTATTAAGAAGCAATTACGTTTTCAGCTTCAGGACCTTTTTGTCCTTGCTTGATAGTAAAAGTAACAGCTTGGCCGTCAGTTAGTGTACGGAAACCGTCACCAGAGATAGCGCTGAAGTGAACAAAAACGTCAGGTCCGTTATCTTGCTCGATGAAACCGAATCCTTTAGATTCGTTAAAAAATTTTACTTTACCAGTTACTGAATCAGACATGTCAACATTTCCCGTAGGTCATTAATTAAAAAATAGTAATAAGTGGATTATCCACTATGAAATATACGGAGTAAATGCTCTCTACCTATAAAAGTACAGACAGAGAAAGGTTTCCAATAACACAAACTAGTAGCGTCTGAGGTTAATCAATAATCGACCTTGTTAAATTAAGGTAAATAGTTGAAATATCCTTCTCCCGAAACGCAAAAACTCAACGCGAAAGTATGTTAGCACAATATTTTCTTGAAATCCTATAAAAATCTTAAGATTTGATGACTTTTTTATGACATAAAAAAGCCAGCTAAGATGCTGGCTTTATTAGATATTTATGATTGAGAATCATTATTATTATCAATCATAAGATAAACAACGCTTACAACGCCGAAATTTGTACTATTTGTTCAGCAAGCTTGGCTAAGGCCGATTCGGTATCAGCTAACTTGGTCTTTTCTTTGTTGATAACTTCTTCAGGAGCTTTACCAACAAACTTTTCATTGCTTAATTTCCCACGGGTTCTCTCAGCGTCTTTCTCTAGTTTATCGACCGCTTTTGTTAAACGGGCTAGCTCAGCTTCTTTATCAATTAATCCCGCCATTGGGATTAATACTGATAAATCACCAACAACAGCAGTAGCAGACAGGGGTGCATTGTCCTTGTCTGTTAATACCGTAATACTTTCAAGTTTAGCTAAGGCACTTAAAAACTGTTGATTTTCATCTAAGCGACGTTGGTCGTTAGCATTAACATTTTTAAGTAGTACCGGTAATTCTTTACTGGGTGAAATATCCATTTCGCCGCGAATATTACGTATAGCAACAATAAACTGTTTAACCCACTCTAAATCACCAATAGCCGTCTGGTCACATTGGCTTGCATCAAACTGTGGAAAGCGCTGGACCATAATACTGGCGTTTTCATTACCTTTGTTATCAGCAACAAAGTTACTTAATGGCACAACACGTTGCCAAATTGTTTCAGTGATAAATGGCATAATAGGATGCATCAAGCGTAATAAGCTTTCGAGCACAGTCACTAAGGTATGACGAGTACCACGTTGCTGTGCTTCGCTACCTTTAAACAATACTGGTTTTGTTAACTCTAAGTACCAATCACAAAATTGGTTCCAGGTGAACTCGTATAGTGCTTGTGAAGCTAAATCGAAACGAAAGGCTTCAAAAGATTCATGGACAGTTTTTACGGTTTGCTGGAATTGACCTAATATCCAACGGTCAGCTAATGAAAACTCCATTTCACCTTGTTGACCATTAACGACTTTACCGCAGTCTTGCTCTTCGGTATTCATTAACACGTAACGACTCGCATTCCATAATTTATTACAGAAATTACGGTAACCGTCTAAGCGTTTCATGTCCCAGGTAATGTCACGGCCTGTTGATGCAACTGAGGTTAAGGTAAAGCGTAATGCGTCAGTACCATGAGCTTCAATACCTGCTGGGTATTCTTTCTTGGTTAGCTTAGCTATTTTTGCCGCCAATTTTGGCTGCATCATGTTGCCGGTGCGTTTTTCTAATAACTCATCAAGGGCAATGCCATCAATCATATCAAGAGGATCGACAACGTTGCCTTTTGATTTACTCATCTTATCGCCATTTTCATCGCGAATAAGACCGGTAACATAGACTTTTTTGAACGGTACTTGTGGTTGGCCATTTTCATCTTTAATGAAATGCATGGTCATCATGATCATGCGGGCAACCCAGAAGAAAATAATGTCAAAGCCGGTGACAAGCACATCAGTTGAATGGAATTTTTTAAGATCTTCCATATTGCTTGGCCAGCCTAAGGTAGAAAACGTCCATAATGCTGATGAAAACCAAGTGTCGAGTACATCATCGTCTTGCTTTAAAACAAAATCTGCCGCTAACGTGTATTTAGCACGCACTTCAGCTTCGGTTCTACCGACATAAACACCACCATCTTCATCGTACCAGGCTGGAATTCTATGTCCCCACCAAAGCTGACGAGAAATACACCAGTCTTGAATGTCACGCATCCAAGCGTTGTACATATTTTCATACTGTTTAGGCACAAATTCAATTTGACCCGTTGCTACCGCGTCAACGGCAGGGCCCACTAAAGGTGCGGTGCGAACATACCATTGGTCGGTTAATAAGGGTTCAATAATCACGCCTGAGCGATCACCATAGGGCGCGACCAAATCATGATCTTTTACTTCAACAAGTAAACCTAACTCATCAAATTTAGCGACAATGGCTTTGCGAGCAACAAAACGGTCCATTCCTGCAAATTCACTTGGTAATTCAGTGCTGTAGGCATCAGAATGCTCGCCGTTATTTTTATAAACTTCAGCGCTTGCTAAAATAGCAGCATTTTTATCTAAAATATTGATTAATGGCAAATTATGACGTTTACCGACTTCATTATCGTTAAAGTCATGTGCAGGTGTGATTTTCACACAACCTGAACCTTTGGTCATATCAGCATGGTCATCACCAACAATAGGGATTAAACGATTAACTAAAGGTAATAAAATATGTTTGCCGATCAGATCTTTATAACGGTCATCTTTAGGGTTTACCGCGACACCGGTATCACCTAAAACAGTTTCTGGTCGAGTTGTCGCTACCACTAAGTAGTCTTTACCTTCAGCGGTTTTAACGCCATCAGCCAAAGGATAGCGTAAGTACCACATGTGACCTTTTTTATCTTTGTTCTCAACTTCTAAATCAGAAATAGCGGTATGGAATTTTGGATCCCAGTTAACTAAGCGTTTACCACGATAAATTAAGTCGTCTTCAAATAAGCGAACAAAAACTTCTTGCACCGCTTCAGACATGCCATCATCCATAGTAAAACGTTCGCGAGACCAATCAATAGAGTTACCCAAACGGCGCATTTGCTTGCCAATCGTGCCTCCAGACTCGTCTTTCCATTCCCATACTTTATCAATAAAAGCTTCACGACCGTAATCGTGACGAGTTTTATCTTCTTCGGCAGAAATTTTACGTTCTACCACCATTTGTGTGGCAATACCCGCATGGTCCATTCCGGTTTGCCATAAAGTATTTTTACCTTGCATACGTTGATAACGAATTAAGGTATCCATAATAGTTTGTTGGAACGCGTGTCCCATATGCAAACTACCGGTAACGTTTGGTGGTGGTATAGCGATGCTATAGCCATCTCCTTCACCTGTTGGGCTAAAATAACCTTGCTCTTCCCAACTTTGATAAAGAGACTGTTCGATTTCTGAAGGATTGAATGTTTTTTCCATGGGGATGACTACTTAACTTGATTAAAGTGCATTAATTGACTGTGACGGTTGTGGCGCGGTTTGATTATCCACTTGAAATCCCCATTGACGATAGCCTTTATAGCGCTCTCGAGCTTGTTGTTTGAGGGTTTCATCACTGGGTACAAAGTCAATAATGTGTGAAAACTGATTAGCAAAGTGAGGCACTGTGCTGGTTAAATTTATTAAAATAGCGCGTCGGTTAGTGGGTGGTTGCCAACTAATTTCAACGGCAGCGCCATTTTTAGGGCCTTCGCCCGGTAAATTGTGAGGAACAAAACTGTCAGGTTCAAAGGCCCAAAGCAGTTCATCTAACTGGTGAGCTGTTTGCTGATCAGCGCAGTAAATAAACACCCGCTGATTTTGGCGATAAAAATTAGCAGCCTGCAAACAAGCATGAGCATGTGACTGTTCAGCCACCGCTTCATGCTTTGCATCTTCTTCAAGCAAATAAAACATTACTTGTGTTTGCATGTTTGCGTTGTTCCTTTTATTTCTTTTTAGTCTAGAGTTATTCGCTTTGCTCTGCGCCAGCACGATTCAATAAAAATTGAGTCAATAAGCTTACCGGACGACCAGTAGAGCCTTTATCTTTGCCACCGCTGCGCCAGGCCGTACCAGCAATATCAAGATGTGCCCAGTGGTACTTTTTAGTGAAACGCGCTAAGAAGCAGGCAGCCGTAATAGTACCTGCGCCTTTGCCACCTAAATTGGTAAAGTCAGCAAATGGGCTTTCTAATTGTTCTTGATATTCTTCCCATAACGGTAAACGCCATGCGCGGTCACCACTTTGTTCAGAGGCATTCAACAACTCATGTGCTAATGGGTTGTGCGTACTCAACAGGCCTGATGCATGTTTACCTAAGGCAACCACACAGGCACCGGTAAGGGTTGCTACATCGATAACAAGTTCAGGATCAAAGCGTTCAACATACGTCAGCGCGTCACATAAAACCAAGCGACCTTCTGCATCGGTATTTAATACTTCAACTGTTTGTCCTGACATCGTCGTTAAAATATCACCAGGGCGATAAGCATCGCCACCGGGCATATTTTCACAACCGGCTAAAACACCAATAACGTTAATCGGCAACTGTAATTCTGCTAGGGCGTGCATAGCACCTAAAACACCCGCTGCGCCACCCATGTCATATTTCATTTCATCCATGGCTTCGCCAGGCTTTAAAGAAATACCACCGGCATCAAAAGTCACACCTTTACCAACTAAAACTATCGGATTAACATCATCACCAGCACCATTATATTTAATAATACTCATAATTGATTCATTACGTGAAGCTCGGCCAACGGCAAGGTATGAATTCATACCCAATTCTTCCATTTCTTTCTCGCCAACTATTTCGGTGCTGATATTGTCGTAATCGTGCTCTAAAATTTTAGCTTGTTCAGCTAAATATGCCGGGTTACAGATATTTGGCGGCATATTAGCCACATTTTTACAGGTTGTTATACCTTCAGAGACAGCAAGCGCATGAGAAATAGCGCGTTCGCCCATCGGTAACTCTCGACGTGTTGGTACATTAAAAACCATTTTACGTAGAGGTCGGCGTGCTTCAACTTTACGCGTTTTTAATCCGTCAAAGCTGTATAAACAGTCTTGAGTCGCTTCAACGGCTTGGCGTACCTTCCAATAGGTATCGCGACCTTTAACATGAAGTTCTGATAAAAAGCACACAGCTTCCATCGAGCCCGTTTCATTTAACGTACTAATAGTTTTACTGATAATTTGTCGGTATTGACGTTCATCAAGTTCACGTTCTTTACCACAACCGACCAACAAAACACGTTCGCTTAAGATATTAGGCACGTGATGAAGCAGTAACATTTGCCCTGATTTACCTTCTAAATCACCGCGACGCAATAAGTTACTGATATAGCCTTCACTAATTTCGTCAAGTTGTTCAGCAATCGCTGAAAGACGGCGAGGTTCAAAAACGCCAACGACAATACAGGCGCTACGTTGCTTTTCGGGACTACCACTTTTTACGTTGAACTCCATGAGCTCTCCTAATTCGTACAAAAACAAGCTGTTTTTAAATGAAATTTACGAGTAAACTTGTTTAAATCTATAAATAATCGTTATGCTTACTTTTAAAAGTATTCAGCTACAGGCTATAATTATAGCTTGGTGCAAGCGAATTCCCCTCAGAGCAAAAATTAATATTACTTATGAAAACGACAAGTTTACTTAAAAATAGAGCAGATGTCAGAAAAAAACGATGTTTTTATAGGGAATTCTTATGATTATCTTTCGTTATTTACTTAAAGAAGTCGCTAAAACTCAATTAGCGGTTTTCTTAGTGCTGATGACCATTTTTATTAGTAATAAATTTGTTCGTATTCTTGACGATGCTGCCGAAGGAGGGATCCCCGGACACTTGGTTATGGTCTTTATTGGTTTAAAGATACCTGACTTAGCGGGAATGATTTTACCCTTAAGTTTATTTCTCGGGGTTTTATTGGCTTACGGGCGTATTTATGCCGATAGCGAAATGACAGTATTGCATGCTTGTGGTGTCAGTGAATGGTACGTAGTGCGGGTTACACTGATTTTAAGTTTTGTGACAGCGATATTTACCGGAATTTTTACGCTGTACCTATCACCTATGGCCTCGGAATATGAGTATCAAGTTAAAGAACAATTAGCCGCAGACTCGGGGTTAAGTTCGCTTATTGCTGGTCGTTTTCAAACGACAGGTAATGAAAAAGCCGTCATTTTTATTCACGATAAAAACCGTAATGACAACACCTTTGAAAAAGTGTTTGTTGCGCAACTTCCTGATAAAAAAGCCACGGATAAAAGTATTATTAATGCCAGTTTAGTTTATGCACAAACCGGACAAGTGATTGAGGAAGAAAGTGGCTCACAGCGTTTAGTCTTGAGTGACGGTACACGTTATCAAAACGATACTAAGAGTAAAGAATTCAAAGAAGTCTTTTTTGATAAGTATTATATCCAAATACAAGATCAAAAAGTGGCGCACAAAAATAGAAAATTAAGGGCTATTCCCACCCAAGATTTGTTTGAGGAAGATACCGCTGCTTTTAGTGCGGAAAGTCATTGGCGCATTGCTTTTCCTATTGCGTGTTTGATCATGACATTAATTGCCGTACCTTTAAGTGTTGTTAATCCTAGGCAAGGTAAATTTGCTAAAATGTTACCGGCGTTATTGCTGTTTTTAGGTTATTTCTTGATGCTGACAGCGGTGCGCTCTGGCGTTGAGTCGGGCACAATACCTAAAAATTTAGGTTTATGGCCAGTACACTTATTTGTGCTTGTGTTAGGCGTAAGTCTGCTTATAAAAGATCGCAGTTTTGGGATGAAAATCAAAGCTAAGCTTCCGCTATTATTTCGCAATTTCACCCACAAAGGAACATCATCATAATGCGTATATTAGACATGTACATTGGTCGAATTATTGCATCTACAACGCTATTAACGTTATCAGTTTTTGTCAGCCTAAGTGGTATCATTAAGTTTGTTGAAGAAATGAAAACCGTGGGCAAGGGTAACTATGATATTGCGCATGCTGCTTTATTTGTGCTTTATAAAATCCCACCCGATATTGAAATGTTTTTCCCGATGTCAGCACTAATTGGTGGTTTAATCGGTATGGGCATGCTGGCAACAAACAGTGAGCTTGTGGTTATGCAAGCGGCAGGTTTGTCGCGGGTAGACATTATAAAATCAGTGATGAAGTCAGCGACTATTCTCGTTTTTATCAGTATGGCGGTCGGAGAATGGTTAGCGCCGGTTGGTGAATTAGCCGCAAGACAGCTTAAAGCACAGGCGATATCAGGCGGAAGCTTAATTTCATCCGCTGATGGAACTTGGGCGAAAGACGGCGATTATTTTGTTCATATTGGTGAAGTAGAAGATAAAGGGAAATTAAACGATGTACAAATATACCGCTTTGATAAATCATTAAAACTATCAAGTTGGTTATCTGCAGATAGTGCTATTTATCAAAAAGATGCTTGGCAGTTACGTGATGTTGTCGATACCCATTTAAGTGAAAACAAAATGGTTACCGAGTCATCGCAGGTAAAAATGTGGACATCGAGTTTGACGCCTGAAAAACTTGGCGTCGTTATGGTTACTCCCGAAGCTTTATCATTACGGGGCTTATCTGAATACTTAAGTTATTTGGAAGAAAACAACCAAGACTCAAGTCGTTACGTTTTAGCTTTTTGGCGTAAAATCGTTCAACCACTAACCGTTGCGGTTATGCTGTTACTTGCCTTGTCTTTTGTTTTTGGACCTTTGCGTTCAGTATCGATGGGGGCAAGAATTATGATGGGAGTAGCAACAGGAATCTTGTTCTTTATTACAAACGAAGTGTTAGGGTCGTTAAGCTTAGTGTATCAGTTGCCTGCGGCTTTTGGCGCGTTAATGCCCAGCTTTATCTTTGTATCATTAGCGTTATATCTAATGAATAAACGGCCCAGTTAACTTTTACTTGCGCGCCTTTTAGTCGATAAATGTGATTAGTCGGCATGATAATCACATTTATCATGCCTCACTTTTATTGCCCCGTATTAGCAGGAGTACTCTACAAACGACCGCGGTTAGCGTCTAACGTTAAAACCACCACTTCTGTATCCGTTAACCTGTCTTGTAAGCTTAATTTGTTTTTACGATCAAAAATCACCGTAAAGTTACCTAAACCTAATAGCGTAGGCAGTAATCTTTTTAGGCCAGTAACCTTATTGATCAAAGTACCATCTTGGTTTTGCACACGTAAACGCCACGCTTTCATCCCTAAGGTTTGACCGGTTTTAGACCAAAACCAAATAAAGAAAAACGACACCCAAGCAAGCTTCCAAAACTCATTTGGCCACTTTAACCAAGCCGTATTGGCAATAGCATCAGAAAAGTGTTCGTACCCCTGTAAGCCGAATAAGCCAAAGTGAAAACCTAAGTACATCAATAGAAATGACATTGCGCCAGCAGTCATATATACCGCAATGGCAATTAAAAGATCATATACCCAAGAAGCTAAGCGGCGGCGAAAACCGGCACGGGGGAAATGTTGAGATGAAATGAAAGTCATAAGTCACGTGAATAATAAATTTTTAACAGTTTATCAAACACAATAGCTAAAGTATAAGAGAGATGATTATTTGTGTTTTTTATCGCTAAAATAGTATTAAAAAACGACATACAAAAATGATAGTAGCATTGAAGTTTGCTACCTTTTATATGTCGTTAACGCTATTTGACTGTAGTCACTACGTTGTTATTGAGGAGCTTCTTCATATTGCTCAGTTGGCGCGTTAATCGTGTTTTTTTGCAATGTAACAGCAGTTTGTGCCAATAGTCTCCCGTTAACAGTGGTTCCAGTATTAACAGAAATCAAGGTTTTACTGAGCACGATGCCTTCAAAGGATGCATAAGTGCCTAGTGCGGTATAACCTGCGACTTGCCAGAAAATATTTTTGGCTAAAGCGCCACCCGTTAAAGTAACGCGCTTGGCATTTGCCTGATTTAAATTACCTGATATTTGCATGATCCAAACATCATCCATAGTGCCATTAAAAGTAACATCTGTACTGATATTGACGTCTGAAGACCATTTATAAACGCCAGGTGCTAGTGTTAGGCCACCAATTTCACCCGCACCAAGTTCGGTATGATCAGCAGGAACTCTGCCTGCAGCATCATTGTAGGCAATGCCCATATCACTGACTGCTAATCCTAAAAGGTAAGGTGAATTTATTGAGCAGGGCAGTGGACCAGCAGAGTCAACCGTATACATAGCGCCGGTTACTTCATCACAGTTGAGTAAAAGCGCAGCGCCTGTAATTGGGCTAGTGCCGACATTACCGGTAACAGCAGACGGATAAACATCAGTAATTCCAGATTTACTCAATATGGTGAAAGTACCTGCTTCGCCAAGTTCAACCGCATAGGGGCCTGCGGCCATAACATTTCCAGCAAAAATACTTCCCATAATTAAGGGGATAAGTACTTTTTTAGAATTGTTTATTAAGGTTTTCATAATATTTCTCCATATGGAATTGTCAATTTACAGTAAGTAAATTGTTACTAAGCTTTTTCCATAGTTATGTTATATCACACAAGAATGATTTTAGATTGGCATCAAATGACTTGTTTATATATTGCCCCGTGTATTTTGATTAAAATTATTTAAATTTCGATACAATAGCCGATGAAGGCAAGGTTTTTCTTGAGTGTTGCGAGCTATACATAATCGCATTGTTGGAGGGGAACCGTCACCTAAGCATTAATTAAGTCGGTGTTTAATGCTCTAAACTTTCAAATCCCTCCAAATCGACCAAATAATAAACATACACACCAACGATTGATAAAAACTATTGCTTAATAAAGTTATTTTCGTATAATGCCGAACAGATTCATTAACGCAGTGGCGTTATTGATAAACAGTTTAAATTTTTGGTAGTTACTACGAAAAATATTTAAGCCGCAGTGGTGGAATTGGTAGACACGCCGGATTCAAAATCCGGTTTCGAAAGAAGTGACGGTTCAAGTCCGTCCTGCGGTACCATTATATGAAAGCCCTGATTCGAAAGAGTCGGGGCTTTTTGTTTTCCGAAAGATAATATTCAAATAGATTAGTCATGATCCGCTATAATATGCGTGTTTATTAGACAGTATTAAAAAGGTTTCAATATGGCAGCAACAGCGCATGCACTTCACATCTTGGTTAAACATAAAGAAATTGCAGAAGATATTATTAAGCAGCTAGCTAAAGGAGCTAAGTTTCAAACATTAGCTAAAAAACATTCGTCATGTCCATCGGGTAAAAAAGGGGGCGATTTAGGCGAGTTTAAACGAGGTCAAATGGTACCTCAGTTTGATAAAGTGGCTTTTAGCGGTGCAATATTAGAGCCCCATCTTGTTAAAACTAAATTTGGTTGGCATGTAATTAAAGTGCTTTACCGGACTTAATTTACAACGAGTGATTTTTAATACCACTTCTTTTCAAAATCGCTGCCAAAGAAATTTTTGTTCAAGCCCGACGGCTGTTATCACATTTAAAGCCCTGCTTTTCATTAGATGAAGCTATTTATGGAAATTTTGTTTGCAACATCAGCTAGGTCTAACAATGATAGCTGTTTTGATTAAAACAGCAGGTTTACTCTATCTTTACTATCGGTAATAAGTAAGTAATGACCTTGATAATAAAATGGTTTATCAATGATGACTAAAATTTAATAGCTAAACCAACCGAAATACCCCCATCAAGCCACAGACCATCTTCTAGCAAAGCGTGGCAGATGCTTTCTTGACAAAATAACTGATTATCCTCTTCTATATAACTTGCATAACCTCGAAGCTCTGTAACAAGAGCGACATTTTTTGATAGTTCGTAGCGCGTGCCAAAAGCCATAGTGAGGGAGGGGTAGATTTCGTTTTTACTGTCAGTTTCAAAATAAGTGGCACCGATACCTAGCGAGATGGTCGTCACATAATTTTGCTGTTTAAGCTGAGTAACTCCACTGAAATGCAAGTAGGTAATATCGAAGGAGTGCTCTTGTTGATCTGAACTACTGATAAAATCATGGCTAACAGTGTTAAGTAATATTTGTCCTTGGCCATTAGGTGAATCTTGCCAAGCGATTGCTAATCCATAATTTTTATCATCAGTGACAACCAGGTCTGTGCCGTTTTGGCTATTAATTAGATCAGAACTGAACATTTGCCCGATAAAGGGAGTTATTTCTATATCTCGAGCATGACTTGTAAAAGGTAATAACAATAAAACTGAATTAATAAGTAGGATGCAAATGAGATTTGCTGACTTTAATGACGTTCGCATTTTATGACCTTTTCAATACGGATAAAAACATAAAAGAGTAAAGCTATTATTAGCTGGGTTATTAGACTATTTCAAGCTTTACAATGTTTTTGTAAGCATAGTTGCTTGGTTATTTAATGCGCTCAGTAATTTTTCAAATAACTCAATACCTATGGTTTCACCAGTGCTACCGGTTTCTTTATCAACAATTTCTAATTCAAAACGAGGTAATTTTTTAGTGATTATTGGTGCGTTTTTATGGCCTATTAAATTAAGTACTGGCGAATTTACTGTTATTTTAGCCACCTTTAATAAACGTGGCGTCGTTGTAACTTGTTGCTGATTTTTGACACTACTGTCTTTGAGGGTGAATTGATCTATATTTTTTTGCACGGTTAATAGTAGTTGTTTAAAGCTGTCACCATCTTCGCTGTAATAAATTGAAGCACTTAAACCATCGATGGTAATACTCTCGATAAGAATAATATCTTCTTTTAAGCTATCACGATCAACCACTAAATGAATGGCGGCAATACTTAGTGTTGATTTTTCATCGGTCGAAATATTTGATAACTGTGACGGGGCCAACACAAAATTGCTAATGGTTCCTGTTCCCTGATACCCATGGATTGTTACGTTTTCAACCGTTACTTTTTGTTGGCTTAGTTGCGAACCAATATTTTGAAGTTGATTTTTAATATGAAAATTTAAAGAGTCACTGGCTAAAAACCATAGCGCAGCACCACACGATAATAATAAAACAAAAATTATGGCTGCAAATTTGTTCAAGGTTTGATCCTAAGTTGTATAACAAATATTTATTATAACGTACTTTTATTATTGAATTTTAACGGGATAAAAATTTTAACTAAATTGAGTGATGATAAGCGTATTTTTTATTCAGCTTGATTAAAAAATAAACTTGGGATATAAGATGGGTGAATATCGAAAATTAATAAAAAATATATCTACATATA